>JBCDJM010000045.1:0-32655 GCA_038747755.1 Cyanobacteria bacterium P01_H01_bin.35 | reverse complement strand
GGACGTTGCTTGAGCATTAATGCGAACGTCCCTACACTCCCCTACTCCCCTACTCTGAAATAGATAAAGTTTTTGAGAAATGGTATAACTGTTTACTGGTGAGTAAATATAGGTCAGTAATTTTATATACAGCAGTTTCCGAAGCTATGAGGTACAGTTTTTTTTATTCTTTTCTATTCCCTATTCCCAGTTAAGTGTTTCCTCAAACCTAAAATTTTGTACCTCATAACAACGGGAAGCGCTGTATAATTAGGGCTTGCTGAAAAAGTCTTATGGGTGAGGGTAGGAGTCAGGAGACAGGAGACAGGAGACAGGAGGAGTAAGAAATTTAGAGGAGGCAGGAGAAAGAATTATCCCTTGATTTTTCTGCCTTATGCAACCCTTTCATCCTAAATTTTTCAGCTTTAAGGAGCAAAAAGCTTGTACTTTTTAAATACCATTATCGGCTAAAATCTTTATCTGTAAATGCTTTTAGATTTAATCAGCAAGCCCTAATTATATTCCCCAGTCGTATCAGATAGTAAGATTAGATAAAGGGTGCATTCGCAATAACTTAATTTCCGCAAAACTATAGATACTACAAGAGATTTAAGGATCGATCGTAAAAAGATGCTGGATTCACAAAAGCCCATAACTCCTGATGTTCAAAAAAGTAAATTAGATCAACGTGCCCCTCAAAGAATTGTCAGTCTTAGTTCTGGTACTAGGATTGGTTGGTTCCGTACAATTTTATTTATACTTTTAGATGGAACTTTAGTCTCTCTTGCTTGGAAAACTGCTCAGTGGATGAGCAGTAATCTCAATATTTTGCAAGTAATTTCATCTTTTGATTTAGTCGGAAATTCTGTCAATCAACCAGGATTTTTACTACCAATTTTACTAATTACACTAAATAGTATTGCTGCTGCTGGATTGTATGGCGATCGCGAAAGTCGTCGTCAATATTTTAGGTTAATCAAAAGTATTACCTTTGCCCAAGTAATTGTACTATTTTTAGCTTTCCTCTACGAACCAGAGGCAATTTTTTCTCGTTCTACTTTTTTACTGGCATGGTTATTTAATCTGATATTTGTACTGACAGGTCGTTTAATTGCACAAGCAACTATTACAAGTATTCGTAGAGGAGGTTCTCTCCGTAATAAAATTTTTTTAGTGGGTACTCATCAGGATACTTTAGTCGCAAAAATTGCTTTGAAATTAGTTAGTAGTCAAGAATATGAAATCTTAGGGGAAATAGATTTATCTACTAAAGAAAATTGCTGTCGCTGGCAAGAGATTTTAGAAGAGATATCTGAGCAAGAAGTAGGAGAAATTTTTGTCTGTTCTTGGCGCTCAATTCCAGACCACATGGAATTTTGTTGGAGCGTAAAAACAGCAGGTATTCATCTAAGGATTTTACCAGTTGGTTTGAGTATTCCCACTCAAGTACCAAAAATAGAGATGATTGGTGGGATACCAACAATTCATTTAAGTCCGCCAGCGATTGTAGGTGTTGATTATTGGATAAAGCGTAGTTTTGATTTAGTTTCTTCAGGTTTATTTATTTTGTTAGCCGCTCCTCTACTATTATTCATTGCAGCTCTAATTTACCTAGATTCTCCGGGACCAGTATTTTATAAACAAACTCGGATGGGTTTGAGAGGGAGACATTTTAAGGTTTGGAAATTCCGCACTATGGTAGTTAATGCCGATCAATTAATCAAAGAGTTGGAAGCGAAAAATGAAACTAAAGATGGTGTGCTATTCAAGATGAAAGAAGACCCGCGCATTACTAAAGTTGGGAAATTTCTCCGGCGCTATAGTATTGACGAACTGCCTCAATTGATTAATGTAGCGAAAGGTAATATGAGTTTAGTCGGACCTCGCCCCCTACCATTACGAGATGTTGAATGTTTTAAACCACACCATTTTGCGCGACA
Source organism: Cyanobacteria bacterium P01_H01_bin.35 (assembly GCA_038747755.1). Classification (GTDB taxonomy): domain Bacteria; phylum Cyanobacteriota; class Cyanobacteriia; order Cyanobacteriales; family Microcoleaceae; genus Trichodesmium. The sequence goes on along the minus strand of JBCDJM010000045.1, from coordinate 30,736 downwards.
AAATGTCTTGCCAGGAATTACAGGTTTGTGGCAAGTATCAGGTCGCTCAAATATTCTTGATTTTGAGAATGCCTTTCGTCTAGATATGACTTATATCAATAATTGGTCTTTGGCAATGGATTTCCAGATTTTGTTTAAAACAATTAAGGTAGTTCTTGCTAAGGATGGTGCGTATTAAGAAACTTCTTGAATTAGCTCCTCAATATTTTTCTTATTAATTTTCCACATTTCTTCTTCTTCCCAAATCCACCTACTGTTCACTCGCTCGACTGTACCATCAAAGTTAAATACTGTTGCTGTTGCTAAAGTTTCAATCCAGACTGTCGCTCCACAAGAGTGAGGCTTTTCTGGTCGATAAACAATTTTACAAGGACCGTGAATCTCTATTTCATGACCTTTGGCTAAATTCTTAGAGCTTCTTTTGACAGACATCACATCAAGATCGGTATTTTTCTCCTTTTTATTAGTAGCAATATTATTACGATCAAAATGAATGGTATTTTTGCCACAATGTCTACAAGAATGCCAATTTGGTTGAGGACCATGTTTCCTGCTGGAGATTCTTGGCATTCCTTTATATAGAGGAATTACCCAAGTCCGACCATTGATTTTTCTTGCTCCTTGAATCCGACCTTCTTTGATTAAAACTCGGACTCTTTGAGCAGAAATATTTAATAGAGAAGCAGCTTCTGTTGTACCAACAAACATATTTTGTCTTTCCTAAATAGTAGTGCTTAATAAAATGAAGATACTATTTCTTTATACGCAATAGTAAAATTAAAATCTCGATTTAGGTAGGAATATATACAAATCACAGGATTTTACTCATACTGAGGCAGCCAGAAAATTTCTCAGTATTTGGTTTAGAAAGTTGGATATTCTAAATTTGACTTTACCATTTTTTATGAGTATGAGTGCTTAAGAAAATGAAAATACTATTTCTCTATACGCAATAGTAACAATTAAAATCTCCATCCAGGCAAAAATAATTGGAAAACTCCCAAAGTTAAGAAAAATCTTTTTTCAATGGAGTCTTGAGAGGGAGTAGCCTCATTAGCTGAAGCGACAAAAGAATTAGATACAGAGGATTCAACAACACATACGTTGCCAAAGACGATTTAGCTCTTGTAGCAAACGAAAAAGCCACTCCAAACCAAACTTTTGTATCCAAGATGGAGCCTGCGGAACATTACCAACATGAAAATCATGCAGCAGCACCCACACAAACTAAGGGACCTCCAATTTATAAATTATCCCAAAATCTTTTGTGGACATCTTGCCCTCTAATCAGATAAGCAAGAGCAGGATGTTAATCTCATTTAGTGGGATGATTTATTTCTTGGTCTTCCCTAAATTGGTCTTTGGCAATCGATTTCCAGATTTTGTTTAACTTTCCTGGCGGGAAGTCCCGCGCTCTCCATCCCCCCTAACCCCACGAGTGAAAGGGGGGAGGGGAGCGTCGGGATGAAAGCCTGGGCCAGGATTCGGACAACTTCATAAGCTAAACGTTCATATGCCCAAGACACAAGCTAGGAGCATTTTGTGATTATCAATGTCAACACAGGGGGAAGACATCACCTCTGTCATGCGCAGCAGTCAGGGTTTCCCAGACTGAAGAATCCCTATTTTTCCCGTAAGGGCAACGTCGGGAGCATGTCAAGACAATTAAGGTAGTTTTTGCTAAGGATGGTGCATATTAACCGTAAAGGATTTCTTGTTGAGGTGGCGCCACTCTTGTCGGATCAAACTTACGCAATTTTAATATCTGCAAGCTTATCAGCCATACATAATAAGGATTTAAAAACAGGTACCGCTTCCAAAGGCGTGTTGGTTCTTGGATTAACCGATAAAACCACTCCAAACCTAAGTCTTGGAGTTTTTTTGGTGCTTGGGGCAGCAATCCCGCATGAAAATCAAAAGCGGCCCCAACAGCTAACAATGGCATTGATAACTCCTCTCGATATTCGTAGGCCCATACCTCTTGGCGGGGACAACCCAAACCGACAAAAGTAATAGCTGCCCCACTCTCACGAATCTCTTTAGCAATTTCCAACTTCTCTTCTGGAGAAACTTTTCTAAACCGAGAGGGTTGGGAACCAGCAATAATAAGGTTGGGGTAGCGATCGCGCAATCTCCTAGAAAAAGCCTCCAAAACTTCTGGTTTACTACCGTACAAATAAATCGGCAACCCCTCAGCAGCTGCCCTCTGGCAAACAAATAAAGTCAGATTCGGGCCATAAACCCGATCTTTAAGTCTTGTTTTGTACATGAAATTCATCGCCCATCGCACCGGTTGACCATCGGGACAAATCAAATCGAAATGATTCAGACGATAACGATGGGTAGGTTCCTGAACCCCAGTCATCACCCCATGAACTGCCAATGCAGAAATCGCCATTGGTTGTTTTGCCTTAGCTGCTTCTATAATTTTGGTAACCGCCCCTTCATAATCAATGGCATTCACCAAAACCCCAGCAATATTTTTTTTTCCCCCATCAATCATTTATCCTTCCCCCTCTTTTAACCAACGTTCTTGATTAAACTCGTAAATTTCTTTGAGAATTTCTTTAACATCATATTTCATCTTCCAGTTGGGATAATGGCTGCTAAATTTGCCATTATCACTAATCCACCAAATATGATCCCCAATACGATTATTTTCAGCGTAAGTAGAATTTAACTCTCGTCCGGCAATTTCTTGACACAATTGGGTAGCTTCCAACATCGAACAGTTGCTATGACGACCACCGCCAGTATTATAAACTTCCGCCACCCGTGGAGCTTGGAAAAATTCATAAAAAGCTTTAATTAAATCCTCGCTGTGAATATTGTCCCGGACTTGTTTTCCCTTATAGCCATAAATAGTATAAGGTTTGCCTGTCACTGTACATTTCATTAAGTAGGCTAAAAATCCATGTAATTGAGTGCCAGAATGATTTGGTCCAGTGAGACATCCCCCACGAAAACAAGCGGTAGGCATATTAAAATAGCGTCCGTATTCCTGTACCAGAACATCAGCAGCTACTTTAGACGCCCCGAAAAGACTGTGCAGGCAGTTATCAATGGACATATCCTCGCGAATCCCTGGTTCATAAGTATGGCCTGTTTCGATTTCCCAGCGGGTTTCCAACTCTACCAGAGGCAAACGGTTGGGGGTATCCCCATAAACTTTATTAGTAGAAGTGAAAATAAAAGGTGCTTCTGGAGCGTTATTGCGAGTGGCATCGAGGAGGTTTAAAGTACCATTGGCATTAACAGTAAAATCCATTTGCGGGTCTTTCGCTGCCCAATCATGGGAAGGTTGAGCTGCAGTATGGATTATTAATTTTAGATCGGAACTATATTCTTTAAAAGTCTGATTTATTGCTTCCGTATCTCGAATATCAATATTGAGATGGCGATATTTTCCAGCTAAAGATTTTTCTAATTTTTCTCGGTTCCAAGCTGTCGAAGCGTCTTTTCCAAAAAAGACTTGACGCATATTATTATCAATTCCTACAATGTCAAAGCCTTTTTCTGCAAAGAATTTAGAAGCCTCCGAACCGATTAAACCTGCAGAACCTGTGATAATAGCAACGCTCACTCTCTTCTCCTTATTGTTTAGTATTTTTGTTGTTTTATAGTAGTAAAAATTAGAAAAGCACCCTTATTTATGATTAAGTAAATTGACTGTTATTTATGCTGTATAAATAAATTAACTTTGTGTTTAATATTTTATATTCGAGTTATTACTTGATAGCGATTATTGATTTTTCCCACCCCCATACCCGTTCTATTTTTTTGCTTCTGCCTAAATCCCAAAAAAACATATTTCCTCCTACATCGAGTAATTTAGTGCTAGAAGTTATGTTAAAAAAATTGTAAAATTTTGACACTCTTTGGCGACGGAAGTGGGTGAGAATTGGATGGTATATTTTTTGAATGTCCATATTAATTTTTATCTGAGTACCATTTAACTTGACAAAACATAATTTTATCGTAGTCTAGAAGTGATTTAATGTAAGGTAAAGTCTTACAATTAATATCAAGAAAGTTCCAGTATTAACTTTTAGACCGAAAACCTATCTTTTGTTTGTATCAAGCAAATTCTGATAAATGCGCATTATTTATGGTATTAATTAACCTTACTACCATCAACTTTTTATTGTTGACTAAAATCTCTTTTAGGAAGCAGTTTAATAAGCTGGAGAAACAAAAGAATTAGATAAAGAGGGTTAAGTAAAAGGTAACGTTTCCAGAGTCTGTTAGGTTCCTGAAGAAAGCGGAAGAACCATTCGAGTCCTACTTTTTGCATCCAGGGTGGAGCTTGAGGAACATTACCCGCATGAAAATTAAAAGCAGCACCCACGCAAACTAAAGCGCAATTAAGGCGATCGCTGTGTTCAAAAGCCCATTTTTCTTGTCTAGGACAGCCCAAACCTATAAAAATAATTCCTGCTCCAGACTCGCGAATTTGCTTGATATATTCAGCATCTTCTTCTTTCGTTAAAGAACGAAAAGGAGGAGAAATAGCTCCAGCAAATTTTAAATTTGGGAATTTTTTGTTTAGATTTAACTGCAAATTTTCTACAACTTTTGGGGTGGAACCGTAGAGAAAAATACTAATATCTTCTCGGGCAGCTCTTTCGCACAAATGCAGCATTAATGTAGGTCCGTAAACGCGATCGCTCAAATAATCATCACCTGATTTGCGCAACAAATTTATGGCCCACCGCACTGGTTGCCCATCTGGAGCAACAATAGTAAAATGATTGAGGCGATAACCATGATCTTTAGGATCGAGATAACCGGTCATAATTCCATGTACTGGGGTAGGAGCTACAGTACAAGATTTTCCGAGTTGGGCAGATTGGATGATAAAATCTGTGCATTCTTGATAATTAGTCCGACTAACTCCCATTCCTAATAAATTAGTCTTGCTTGGAGGAGTTAGTAAAGGATCAGATTGATTGGTCATAGTTCCATCGCTACAGCATTTTTGATTAAGTACCTAGGCAAAATTATTTGTAAATTTATCCCTTGTTCAATAAACTTTTGAGCTAAGTTTTATATCTAATTAATTTTGCACAGCTAATTATTATGAACAAGGGATTGAAATAATACTTTATTCATAAAATAGCTAAATCATTATTTAGCTACGCTCCTTTTTGACAATCGCTGTCTGATAAATTTCCAGAAGTTGCTGATAGTTTTCTTCGGCAGTATATTTAGCCTCAAACTCAACCCTAGCATTTCTACGCATCTGCCAAAGCTCCTCTGGGTGAGTATGAGCGTATTCTACCTGTCTAATTAAGTCCTCCTTATCCCCCGGACGAAACAACAAACCAGTGTGGCCTGAGTCAACTAATTCAGCGATCGCTCCTATATTAGCAGCAATTACTGGAGTTCCTTTAGCAAATGCTTCAACTGCAACTCGCCCAAAAGTTTCATACCATTGAGAGGGAAAAATTAGAAACTTCGCCTCTCCCACCAGTTGGTAAACTTCATGCAAAGGTCGTCTACCCAACCATTCTATACTAGGAATTCTAGATGCCGTTTCTTGTATCCTTGATGATAAAGGACCATCCCCGACAATTTTTAAAGGTATCTGTTCTCCCAAATATTCCCAGGCACTAAGCAAAGTATCCAATCCTTTTTCTGGAGACAGACGCCCCACAAAAAAAGCATATCCCCCCTTTCCTTTCCCCACTTCTGGGTTAGTAGAGACAAAATTAGGTTTAACAACTATTTTCTCTGGTGGCAGACCCGCTTCGATAAACTTCTGGCGGGAAAACTGGGTCAGAGTAATGTAAACATCCACCATCTTCGTCCAAGTTGGCAAGATGCGATGTACAGTCTGCATGGCCGCTACAGCCATAGTACCCGCCCGATTGTCCCTATAGCAAGCATGAAGAATTCCCGGCCAAGAAATAAATTTACCCATACAATCTTCACATACCCGTCCATCACGGAAAAAGTAGGAATTTGAACACATCAAGCGGTAGTTACGCAGAGACTGAACGACTGGGACTCCTTCTGCTTTTGCTGCATAATAAACTGATGGAGAAATAAGGGGAAAAAAATTCTGGACGTGAATTAAATCGTAAGGTTTTTGTTTGAGTTTTTGTCTGACTATTTTATAGCTTTCTTGAGACCAAACCGTTCTAATAGCTGTGCGAATTTTACCTAATTCTGGGACTCGATCATTCGTATCTTCATAAACATCAACTTCGTGACCATTTTCTATTAATAATCTTTGTTCTGCCTCGCGAGATTCATCTTCTCCACCACGAATTTGATAGCGATTATGTATACTAAGAATTCGCATAATTTTTTTTGAATAAACCAACTCAAACTAAAACTTTTTTATAGGTTTCTAATGCCGCTTCTGCAATCTTTTTCCATTGTAAATTTTCTAGCACATAACGCCTGCCTGCCATCCCCATTTCTTGCCACTCAGAACGCCGTTCTAAAAGTTCTTCCAAACCATTTTTAATACTAGCTACTTCTGGTTTAACAACTACTCCGCACCCGCTTGATTTTACATGAGATGCTATGCCTCCAATTTCAGAAACTAATAAAACTCTAGCACTAAGCATTGCTTCTAATGCCGATAACCCAAAACCTTCAAAACGGGATGGCAGACAAAAGATATCGCAGTCAGCAATTATAGAAGTAGGAGAAACAGAAAAATCTGGATTTAAAAAAGATAATTTGTCCGAAATTAAAAGTGTTTTTCCCTTTTCTTCCAGGTTTTTTTTATCTCCAAAATCCGGTCCTTGAATGGTTAATTGATAGTTAGAATTTTTTTTCTTAACAATTTTTGCAAAGGCTTCTAAAAGTAAATCTAGTCCTTTATTATGAGCATCTATTCTACCTAAAAACAACAATTTTGGAGGAGTATCTTGTCGCCACACCAATTTTGATTGTTGCAAAATATCTTCAGCATGGAAACCATTAGGTACTTCAATAAGAGACGTATTAACCCCTAAATTTCTGAGAAATTCTCCGTGACGAATATCTAATACTTGTACTGCTTTTGCTTCCCTTAACATCGGTCTTTCTAGGAAATACCAGTAAGGAAATTTTAGATATGATTTTTTGCTAAAAATATAAGGATGATAGGGGTCGTGAGGCCAGGAAATATAATCAATTCCAAACTTTTTTAGCAAGCGAGATAGAGAGTAAACACTAGGGTGAAATATGCCACTAATCACAACTAAATCTGGTCTATCGTTTTCTTGAAAATATTTTTTTAAGCCAGATGCCAGAGCAAAAATCGCCCCTTTTTTAGACAAATTAGCAAAGCATTTAATTTCATAGCCTTTCTCAGTTTTTATAAAATTATCCTGAGACCCTTCGCATAAAATAGTTACTTTATTTCCACACTCTGCTAACCCAAAAGCTAAACCATCCACAGCTTTACTTATACCCCGATTTAAAGGTTCACCGCAAGGGGGAAATATTTTGAGGTATAAAACAATATTCATAAGAGACCTCTTGCAAAAGCTTTAATTAAATTAATTCAAGATGTAAAATAAACAATTTCATCCCTCTATTCCCTATTCCCTATTCCCTATTCCCTAACTTCTGCAAGAAGTCTAATATTTAATGTATAAATAATCAGGAAAATTTTTACTTACAAAACGCTGCTACTTCTTCATATAAATTTATCCAGAAATTAGCCTTAACGCTCCAATTGTATGTTTGTTGAATTCTCTCTTCCCCTGCTTTTCCCATGCTCATTCTTAAATCTGAATTTCTAGCTAAAACAGTCATTGCATTGGCAAGATTACTTACTGTTTCATCAACATTGGTGGGAACTATTTTAAAACCAGTTTCCTGTGTAACCATTTTACCAGGTCCTCCTAAGTCCAAACAAATCACTGGTCGCCTAGCTGCCATTGCTTCCAAACATACCAACCCTCCAGATTCATGCATACTTGGATGAACCAATACATGACACTCTCCTAGCTTCTGCCAAGTTTCATCTCGCGAAAGCCATCCCCAAAACTTAACTTGGGAAGAAATACCTAGTTTCTCAGCTTGTTGGCGAAGAGTATTTTGATAAGGTCCCTCACCTAAAACCCAATATTCTGCTTTATCCAACTTAGCTAGAGCAAAAGCTTGGAATCCCAACTGAAAGCCTTTCCAGTGAAGAATGCGCCCGATGCTAATAAATTTTATCGGAGAAGAGGGGGCCGGAGGTAACTTCTGTAAAAAGTCTATTTCTTTCTGCTGTAATCCGCATTGTTGCAATACTTTAACTTGTTTTGCTTTTAACAAGCGCAGTTTCTTTGCTGTTTCTTCAGTGCTAGCAAAAGCAATAGTGCTGCTTTGAGCAGTTATTTTGACAAAGCGATCGTGTTCTCCTACCCATCTGGCAAAGTTCCGTACTATTTCGTAAATTTTTTCCTGAAAACTATAAACTTTCCATAAAGCCTTCGGTGTCGATTCACCTCCACCTACTGGCCCCCAAATAAAAGGCACTGGCAGCAGAGCAATGAAGCTAGGATTCCAATAACGACAATAGGTGACATGGTGGATTACATCAAAACCAATTTCACTATGAAGCTTTTTGGCCATAAAATAGATACCAATCTGCCACAGATAGTAGTGTAACTGCAAACCTCTTTTCTCCTTGTACCACCATCTAGCCCAAAGTGGTAGATCGTAGTAGATAAAGCAGGTCCTTGGACAGGGATTTTTGACAAGTTCTGCTTCAATAGTGGGACGATTTTCTTCTCTGGTGATGACCCAAACTTGATGTTGCTTGGCCAATACCTGTACCATGTTCCAACCCACTGCTGGTTCTGACCCCACATTAGGTAAACAAGCGTAACTAGATATGAGAACTTTCATAGACTACTTTTAAACCGCTACTTTTTTAGAGGTTAATTGTAGTTGCGTCCATTGTACTAGCCACAAACTCATTTTTGCTAAAAAAAATGCCGTACCTAGAAAAATTCCGTATTTTGCCGTGTGATAGAAAAGTTTTGTCGGAATGTAATAGGGAGATTTTTTAGCCAAGAATAATTGTTGGAAAGTTGTTTTTGGAGATTCACCAGGTTTAACATAATTTTCTATTTTATGAGTCTGACGAATTGGTCCGATTAATTTAGCTTTAATATCACCAACAATACAAGCTTTAAATCCCGAACGAGTAGCTTTTAAAGTGTAAGTATCATCTCCTGAATATTGAGGAAATCTTTTCGCATTGGGAGGACCGATTTTGTCATATACTTTTCTCGGAATAAGTACGCAATAACCAGACATTCCATCTACAAAATTTACTTTTCCTGGTTCTCCTTCTATTCTTTGACGACCTAAAAAACCACCAAATACAGGTATATTTGAGTTTTCTGGATAGCAAGTTGGAGCTATAATTGTATCTGGATTTTTTTGGGAAAATTCTATTAATAATGACAAGGTATTAGAGTCGGGAAGACAGTCATCATTTAGCCAAATAAAGTATTCTGCACCTTGTTTATAAGCATAGTTCATTCCTGTAGCGATCGCTCCTGTCCACCACAAATCTCCATCTCCAGGCAATACTATTACATCTGGATATTGAGCTTTAATATCTTCGGTAGTTCCATCTGTAGAACCATCATCTATTACTACAATATGGTATTTTTGGCTATCGCCCGTCTTTGTCAGATGTTCAAGACACCCAAGGGTAAGATGTTTGCGATTATGAACTGGTATGATGATATAAACCGATTTTTTTTCTTCAAAGTTTGACATACCTACCAATTTTTAACAACAATAATTAACTAATCAGCACCCAATTGAGCATCAGTCTAACCCAAATTTATAATTAACCGCAACTATAGTTTTCCCCTGGAGAAGCAAATACCGATTTTTGTTCTTGACCAGTTAATTCTTGCCATTTCTGAAAATCTTTTTTATCTCTATTTCTTACACCAATCTGAAATACTTGGTTATTTTCTGGGTTGTACCAAATATTCCCCTCCGAAAATAAATTATCTGCAAAATCTTCTGTATTAGGCTGAAAAAATATTAACATCTGGTCGGCTTTTTCCCCAACAATGATATTATTTCTTAAAACCCAATTTTGGGAAGTCAATGGATACTCCTCTCCTGTTTCCCAATTCGGGATGACACGCGCTCCATAATGTTTAACAACTTGAACTTTGATTTGGGAGCGATCGTTACCACAAATAACATTATTTTCTAAAGTTACATGACTGGAGGTAGACCCTAAAATACCAGGATGATGATAATTAGATTCTGGATTGGCACGATTATGGCAAATTTTACTATTACTAACTAGGATATGATGACTTGCTTCGATGTACAAGCCCGTATGGAAATTATCGCAGATTTCTGCCTCGTCTATCCAAACATTAGAATTATCAGTATCCAACCATAATCCCGCTGCCATATTTCCTACTGCTTTGTATCTGTGAAAAGTTAGATTGCGCGTAAACAAAAATTTCTGACCAGGGTCCCACCAATAAAAACTACCCCAATCTCCCCGCCAGTTGTTGTAAGAGCTTTCCACATCTTGATAATACGCATTTTTGAGTCTATTACCAGCAACGCCTCTTGTACCATTATGATTGGCAATAACTTTTCTGACTATTACATTTTCCGATATAGCTATAGTTAAAGCGTCAGAATTGTTCCATAAAAACTCGCAGTTTTCTACCAGAATATTTTTACCTGATAAAATCAAAACTGCTTCTCGCCTATAATCATTACTATGGTAAAATTTTAACCCTCTTAAAACTAAGTTATTTACTCCTTTAGTGAAGATAAGACGGTGGCGAGTACCTACTTCAATTTTGCTAGTTTCTAAATTGGTTTCTGGTTCTGGATAAATGAAAACTTTATCCTGTTCTTCAGAAACGTAAAAACTTCCAGGTGTTAGTTCCCTTAAAGATAACCTTTGTCTTAAAAGTTTGCCATTGATAAAGATTATTTCTTTTCGACGAACTATCTCTGGAACCTCAATTTTTTCAGGCCAAGGGTTATCTGCCACTCCCCAATCGTAACGCCAAGAGTGGGTATAAATATTTTTATTTTGTTCATATTGTTGCCAATCTTCCCATATATCCGAACCGGATATAATCACAGAACTTGCTTCTTTTGCTTCAAAAATTATCGGAGCATTTTCTTGTTGATTACTAATTATCCGAATACTTTCTCTATAAGTCCCTGGGTAGAGAATCACTTTAGTTCCTATATTTTTCCTAATGTTTTTACTGACTATTTGAGCTGCACCTTTCAGGGTTTTTACTGGTAATAATTCTGTACCTGGGTTATTATCTGAAGCTTGAGAAAAAGTAGGGTTAACATAGATATTTTGACTTACTCCATTTTCATCTACTGGGTTTTTATTTTCAGGTTCATACTTTGTTTGAACACCTTCGACTAATGAAATTTTGGGGCTTATAGAAGCGGAATAACAATTAGAAATAAATCCGCTCACAATGATTATTAAGCAGCTTATTAAGGCACAAGTCGAATAATTAATTGATTTGTATTTACCTCTCATATTTTAAGTCTAGAAATTTTAAGGTGAGTTTGAGCGATCGCTTTTCTTATTTAGAAAGGAAAGGGGCTGTCTTGACAAAAATCAAATTTTTTGTTATCTTTAGCAAGCATCTATAATCTTCAAGTTCTATATTTCCTTATCATTCTACTGATGTAAAAACTCAAAATAAGTTATTAGTCATGGCTCTTTTACAAAAAGTACAAGGCAAAGTTAATTCAATCGCTGCCTGCTTCTATTTATCTTCTCCTAAAAAAGTAAAATGCAATATTTGTGCATGGGAAGGAAAACATTTTCTGAATACTTATTGGCATCCACATACAGTATGCCCTAAGTGCAGTGCTTCAGTTCGTCATCGGTTATTATTTGCTGCTATGTCGGATACGGAAGACCGTTTATCCTTTAAAAACTTGGTTGAAGGAAAGAAAATCTTGCATTTTGCACCGGAAAAAATGCTAAGAACTATATTTAAAAATGCTGCTGCTAGCTATATAACTGCTGATTTTCTTAGACCTGAATACGATTTAAAATTAGATATCTCTGAGATGTCAAGATTTCCAGACAATAATTTCGATTTGTTAATTGCTTGTGATGTATTAGAACATGTTCCGGATCATATCAAAGCCATGCAGGAAATATATCGGGTTTTAGCTCCCGGTGGCTTTGCTATTTTAACAGTTCCTCAAAAAGATAACTTAGAAACTACTTTTGAAGACCCAAGCATTGTCGATCCTAAAGAGCGAGAAAAAATCTTTGGTCAAATAGATCATCTACGCATTTATGGAGATGATTTTTCTTCTTTATTAGAAAAGTCAACCAACTTTAAAATAACAGTAGTTAATGAGTCAGACTTTCCCGATGAATTAGTCAAAAAATACGTTTTATTTCCTCCCGTATTATCAGAAGATCCATTAGCTACAAATTACAGAAAGATTTTTTTCGCTCAAAAAGATTAATTTTTTGGGGAACTAGGGCATCCTCATGTCCTAACTAACTCTCCTCAAATATAAAGAACTGCCTACAAATTTAAAATTTTCATAGGTACAAATAGATTGGCATTTTTCTTTTAAAAGATTTGAATCTCTAATCAAAAAGTAAATCGGCATAGTAACATTAAATTGCGAGTTAAACCGCATAAAAACCTCTAAATAATATTGTTCATTCCAGAACCTTTTTTCTTTCACATACCAACTAAGAGGATAATGGTATGGTGAAAAAAATTCGTGTATGTGAATATTAACTCCTGGTTTTATTTGAGGATAAATTTCTGCAAATAAATATTCTACATCACTACCGAATTTATAAACATGGCTACTATCTACAAACAATAAATCGGATTCATCTAGAGATAAAAATGTTTCCTGAGAAACGTTTTGTAAGGGGTCACAAATATTAATGAATTTCACTCCTTCAACTTCTTAAAATTCAAAACGATTGTAAGGATCGATGGAGATAAATTCTGTAATTAATTTGGTTTCTTGATAATTTTTAGAAAGAGATGAAACAAATACAGAAGTGGAAAAACCCTGTCCAATTTCAGTTATTCGTTTTGGTGTCCAATCTCGGATCGAACAATATAAAGCAATTGCATCAACACCTGAAAAGTAGTAATTATTTTCTTTATAACCATATTTTATAGACGTTTCGTAGAATTCATAACCCCATTTCCCAAGCATAGACATAATATTTGCCTCTGCCTTAGGGAAAACTTCTGCTAAAAATGGCAAATTTCGAGGTTCATTGTGATATTTTTTATCTATTTCTTTAGTATTGGGAATTATCTCATAAAAGTGGTCGCCTACAACATGAAAACCTAAAGATTGAAATAAGTTAAATAACTTTCTAGCTATATACCGTTGACCCGCATTTTTTTCATTAAGTAATTTGTAAATTTTCTCTTTTGAAAAAAACACCATAGATTTATCCTTAATGTTTGATCGAATTACTGACTTAATTTATCAATATTTATTGACAAAAAACTCTCTACTCTAACGATAACTTAAAATCTCTTCATACAATTTTATATAAGCTTGGGCTTGAACTTCGAAGGTAAATTCTTGCTCCACTTTTTCTCGCGATCGCCTGGACAAAAACTGCCAACGTTCTTCATCTTCTAACACCCAAGTAATTCCCTTGGCCAGATCATCGCTACTAAAACATTTAGCACGATACCCATTTTTCTGATGTTCCACAATATCTTTTAAACCAGTGGAATCAAAAGAAACAACCGGGGTTCCACAAGCTAAAGATTCCATAGCCACTTTACCAAATCCTTCCTGAATTGAAGGCATCACCGTCACATCTGCTGCTGCATAAACTAAGGCCAAAGATAGATCATCATTTAACCTGCCCATAAAAGTTGCCCTCATACCTACATCGGGGGGATTTTGAGGTTTGGAAGCACCAAATACAACTAATTCTGCGTTTTCTGCCCAACCTTTTTTTGAAAGTTCTTGTAATGCTAAGACTAAATAATCAAATCCTTTTATTTTATTTTTAATCGCATTTGAAGCTCCAAACAAAATAATCTTTTTTTCTTTAGAAAAACCCAATATTTCCCTAACCATAGCTTGATTTAAAGGTCTATAGTTTGAAGCATTTAGTGCATTAGGAATAACTTTTATCCTCCTACACTTTTTAAACAGACTACTATTTGTAGCGCATTCTGCCAACCAATTGCTAATAGGTGCTAAATTTACTTCTAAGCTATCCCAAGCTTTATTTTTCCTTTTCCATAGTTTTCTTGAAAGGTCTTTATCTTTATTCGAGTTTAATTGCGGACAAGAACCGCAGTTATTAAAATATTTTTCGCAGTTCCAGGCATAATGACATCCTCCAGTGAAAGCCCACATATCCCGCAGAGTCCAGACAATAGGTTTATTAAATTTAGGTAAACTTTCTGGTGTCACAAAACTACGACAAACCCAGTGCAAATTAATAATATCTGGGTTAATTTTTTCGATTCTATCTTGAAGATTATTAGACACCCAAGAGGGAGAAAAAAGCAACTCCTTATCTGTTTCATAAAAAAATAAAGGCAGAGCATCTAGCTGAGGTCGCAAAAACTTATTAAATACCTTTTCTCTTTTTGTTTGCGGTCCTACAACTGTAGGGTCGTCAGTAAGTTTTATACCCACCAATATTTGAGAATCAACCCCTGCTTTTTGCAGGGCTTGGTGCAGCCAATAGCTACCTTTAGAAGCACCTCCACCAATACCTAAATCTTCTGTGCTTAAATGAAGAACTTTCATAATTTTTTAGATTTAATTATTTCTAATTCCTATTAGTAACTTAATTCTTTCAGATGCTTTACCATACTTGACAAAAAATCTAACATAAATTACTTTAAGTTTTTCCTTGATCTTTAATTCCTTCGTGCCTAAAGTAATGCCAATAAATCTAAAAGGTGGAATTAAATCTCTTAATAAATCTTTAAGAAATTCTTTTGAGTAGGAAGCATTAGTTTGATCGCTAAGATCGTATTTTCCACCTATTACACGAACCATTTTTTTATTTAGTTCCTCAAAAGAATACCGTGCAGGATGAGCTATCCTAGTATCTTCTCCATAAATTACTTTATATCCCGCTTTAAATACTCGTTGCCCCCACTCATAATCTCCACCAGACTTGAGTTCGGCATTAAAACTACCTACTTCGTCTAAAATTTTTTTAAAAGTAAATAAATTAGCAGAAACAGAAAATTTATTATTTTTAACGTAATTGCTTTGGGGAAAAGCCATTATGCTGTCATAAAGTTCTACGGCTGTCGGTCGTTCTGGGTCTTTAAAAAATATTTTTATTTTCCCTCCAACAATACCGCAATTTGACGTATTGAGTAAATTATTTACACCCTTTTCTATCCAATCATTAGCGGGAATACAATCAGAATCAGTAAAAGCAATAACTTCACCTTTTGCATTCAAAATTCCTTTATTGCGAGCTGCATAAGAACCGCGACGTTTCTCTTCTAAAATTGTAGCTTGATTAAAGGAAGCGACAACAGCAGGGATATCATCATCAGAAGCATTATCTACTACAATTACCTCATATAAATTATGAGGATAAGTTTGAATTTCTAGAGCTTTTAAGCATTTTTTCAGCCGTTCCCTGTCATTATAAACAGGAATAATAACTGACACAAATGGAACTGATTTTTCCACCATAATTTTTTTTAATTTAGTGAAATTAGATATTATTAATTACAATACTCATTCAATTTATTCATGTCAACTTTGGAAACTTGTTCAAGGATATATTCTCTTTGCTTTTCATCAAACATTTGGTAGAATTTTCTACCGTTAACATTTTTAATAGGTTCTCCAACAGATGTTTTCCATAACTCATCTTTACGAACTACTTTTTGAGCAGAATTTCCGTATTCTTGAAGCATAACTGGTTCAAAAGGCACCTTTAAAAAAGTACAAACATCAGCGATCACCTCTTGAGTATTAGCTACAAGTTCTTCATATTTAACCAATGTATGATTTGCTTTTGGTAAATAACTGAGAGTTATTTCCACGTCCTCTGTCCACCTACTAATACATTCGTCAATGTCCTTAGCACCCCCCCACTGAGAATGTTTTTGAGAAACCTGATATAAAGATGCCACTGAGTCTGCCCCATTTCTGATAATATGAATAAATTTAGCCTCTTTTACTAACTTTTCAATTAGCTCTATTTGCCTTAGATGACCAGGAGTTTTTTCAATCCACAAACTCTTACCTTGTTCCTCAGTTAACTCATCCAAAACTTGTACAAAAGCATAGGCATACTGACTCATAAAAAGAGGAAAACTTGGTAAATATTCCTCCATTTTTTCTCGTTCTATTATACTCAAAAAATGTTTAAATCGCTTTTTCGATCTTTTTCCAGAAGCAAAACCCATGCCCAAACTTTTAATCAAAGGATTAGCAGGAGCAAGACTTTCAAAAAAGTGGGACTCTGGAAACGAGGCAATATGTGGATGTGCTGCCAACAAACTTTGTAATAAAGTTGTGCCACTGCGAGGACAACCAACAATAAAAATACGTCCCTTAATTTTAATCGACATAATTTTCTTCAGAGGGATTTTTCCGTTTGACGGGAAGAGCC
Organism: Cyanobacteria bacterium P01_H01_bin.35; assembly: GCA_038747755.1. Lineage (GTDB taxonomy): Bacteria > Cyanobacteriota > Cyanobacteriia > Cyanobacteriales > Microcoleaceae > Trichodesmium. The sequence continues at coordinate 14,145 of JBCDJM010000045.1, read as the reverse complement.
TAACTTAATTAAAGCTAGCAGTTGTTTAAACAACTTGGGATCGATTAACATAACTATTAATGTGTAAATTGTAGCTCCCAGCAAAACATAAATAGCTATTAAGAAATACAAATTAATTAAATCCCCAAGCAAATATTGAATCCCAAAGATTGTCATTGACATTCCTAGAGTTGCTATTATAGGAGTAGAACACTGACGGATATAAGTTACTAACTCTATCTGAATCAGCTTTCTAACCATTAATATGAAAATTGGTAATGGTACTAAAAAACCGCGAATGACAAATGCGACAGCCACTGCTACAATTCCCCAACGAACCACCAGAATAAAAGCAGTAACATTTAATGCTGCATTGAGAATATTAACTTTGAGATTCCAATTAGGCTTGCCCATTGCAGCAATTAAACCAGTTGCAATCCCATTGAGAGAATGAGCAATGCCGATGAAAGCCAAAACTCGCATGACTGGGATACTCGGTGTCCATTGCTCGCCAAACAAAGCTACTATTAGCTCAGGTGCTAGTATGGCCAAGCCGATAAAAACTGGAAAAGCTATCAAACTTATGAATTGGATTCCATTGTAAAACCCAGTTCGCAACTTTTCTGGTTCTGATTGTAACCTAGAAAAAGTAGGCAGGGCAACTTGGGACATCGTTCTCATTAATTGAGTTACTGTCACCAAAAGACGATAAGCAACTGTATAATATCCTAATGCTACTGAACCTAAAAAGTATCCAATTAAAAAATCATCAGACCGACGATTAAAGAATTGAAGTATGTTGAATCCTAAGATGTTAGCTCCATAAGCAAAAAGTTCTTTAAAATGTCTAGAAGAAACCTTGAGTCCAGGTCGCCAATCTACAGCCCACCAAAGAAAGATAATTCCAACTAAACCATTAACTAACTGTTGGCCTACTAAACTCCAAGCACCAAACCCTAAAAAAGCCATGCTTACCCCTACACCCCCTCCAAATAGCGACGCTAGTAGAGAGCGAATAGCCAGTTCTTTGAATGCTAGTTGGCGTTGAAATAATGCTTGGGGTACGCTATTGAAAGCAAAAAACAAGAAACTTAAAGATAAGCAGCGCACGATAGGTATAAGCTCTGGCTCTTCAAAAGTTTGAGCAAAGAATCCCGCAATGGTAATAACAATACTCATCAATAAAGTGCTGAGGCAAAGGCTAGTCCAAAAGGCTGTATCCAGGTGTTCTGGTTCCAGTTCTTCCCGTTGGACAATTGCTTGAGCAAATCCTTGGTCTAAAAAAACTTCTATAAAAGCTAAGGATACACTAGCTAAAGAAATCAAACCGAAGTCTTCTGGTTGCAGCAAACGGGCTAGCAAAAAGAAGACTATAAAAGAAATTAATTGACTTCCTATCTTCTGGAGTGCAGACCAGATTATTCCTTTGACAGCCTTCTGTTGTAAATTCATCGTAAAATTTTAATTAGGGTTTACTGAGTGCGATTCGTTGAGCCAAAGAAGCCATTAGGCAACATGGTTCACATCTCTCGAATGAGTAACAGTCATCAGGGATGATAACTCACATCTCCTTAGAGGTTAAATTCCTCTCCTCTTGGAACGGGAGTGACGCAAGTAGGTCAGGTTTAATGAGGTAGCGCTCATTACACGAGCGTGCATGGCCTAAATGTAAGCAAAAGCTAAAGGACTGTAGCTGAAACTGCTAGAGAAGTCTGTTATGGATAGGAACACGAATCTTATTAAACTGTCGTAACCCTAGATCAGGGTAATTGTCCTTGTACCCCCTGAAACCAAAATGGTACGGTTTGCTTGCCCCTGGGTATTTCAGCATGACTCAGGACGTTCCGGGTTTTACCCGGCAGATTTAGGAGTCCTAAAACAGACATGAAAAGGAATGTGGGAACGAAGTAACCCCTTGAGTTCTCCTCTATTTGGAGGTAGGGAAAGCTTAACCAGAAGGCTCAAGGATTAAGGATGTCTCAATTCGCAAAAGTCCAACCTAATAGTTGGAATACGCAGACGTGGGACGGTACTAGAGGTATGAGCCAAAGTTAAAAACTGCTAACAACGGCCAAAACGCAGCTATAGCGCCAGCGTGGCATCCAGTAGTATAACGGCGAAACCTGAAAAAATTTATCTAGTATCAGGAGCCGTTGAAACATGAAACTCTCATGTATGGTTCTGAAGGAGAGGTGAGGAGGCGAAATCCTCCCATCGACTCTATCAAAGGTTTTTCCTTCAATAATTAATAATTACCTATTCTTATAAAGAAGAGGATTGGCGCTCAAGGAATTTTTTTCTTTTTTCTCCACAAATGGAGAGGCTTTATACCTTGATTTTCCAGTCAGGGTAGGAATCAGGAGTCAGGATAAATGGGACTTTATACAGAAGGTAGTTGGAAGATTTTTCATTAATTGATAATGGATAATTACCTCTGGTTTTACCCTCGAGGATTGAAAATAAGGAAATATCCTAGCACTTTTTTTATCCTTAAAAGGAGAAGCAATAAAGCCGAATTGATTAATTATCAATTATCCATTGGTAAGAGTGATTTTTCTGCAATTATTCTGCCTAAAATGCTAACTTTTTGCTGTCTGGAATTGCAAAAAGCTGGCACTTTGTTTGACTTAAAAATGGTAAAATTTTTATCTGTCTATACTTTGAAAGTAAATCATAAACCACTAATTATCACTAAAAACTAGCTATGGCATTTAATATTTCTACTCATTTTCCTCAATATACTCAATTTAATCCTCTTGTCCCTGTATGGTGCGTCACACCAAATGCAGGAAAGATTATCCATCGTTTTTTCGATACATCTCCTTTTAGTCCGTCAGGACGTTACTTGGCATTAACTCGTTTTCCTTTTGAAGATCGTTTGCCCAAACCAGCAGATGTGGCCGAAATAATTCTAGTGGACCTCGAAACTGGAGAGGAACAAATAGTGGCAGATACTCGTGGTTGGGACACTCAACTTGGGGCTCAAGTACAGTGGGGTGTCACTGACACTGAGCTTTTTTTTAACGATGTAGATACTACAACCTGGCAGGTTTTTGGAGTTAGGTTGGACCCATTTTCTGGAAAGAAAAAAACTCTTGATGGTCCAGTATATATGATTTCCCCAGATGGTAGATGGTCAGCAAGTGCTTGTTTGTTGAGGATTGGGAAAACCCAGGCTGGTTATGGGGTAATTATTCCATCAGAAAGAGTGCCGATAAACCAAGGTGCTCCTTCAGATGATGGCATATTTATAACTGATACCTTAACGGGAGAATCTAAGTTGTTAATTTCTATTAAGGAAATTATTGAGAGGGCAATACCTGAGCTGAAGCTTGAGGAATATGAAAATGGGGATTTCTATGGCTTTCATCTTAAATGGAATCCACAGGGCGATCGCCTGATGTTTGTTTTGCGATGGTTGCCACAAGATAATCAAAATTGGTTTAACTTTTTGAAAAATAAATTATTTAAAAACAAAAAAAAGAAGAGAAAACTAAATTTGATTACTATGAAGTCTGATGGTTCAGATGTCCATGTTGCTATCCCCAATTCGGAGTGGTCAAAAGGGGGACATCATCCTAATTGGTGTCCAGATGGAGAAACAGTAATGATGAATTTGAATATTCATGGCCAAGGTTTACGATTTGTTACAGCTAAATACGATGGGAGCAATTATGGGACGGCGATCAATTCTATTTTAGGTTCTGGGCATCCGACTTTACATCCAAATGGAAAACATATTCTGACCGATGCTTATCCCCACGAACCTTTGGCCTTTGGAGATGGCACGACCCCGATCCGTTTGATAGATATGAAAATGGGTACAGAAAAGACATTAGTGCGGATTCAAACAAATCCTCTATTTGCGGGGCCTCATAGAGAGCTTCGTGTAGATCCTCATCCTGCTTGGGATCGAAATTTTCAGAGGATTGCTTTTAATGCTTGCCCTGAAGGTACTCGTAAAGTTTATATTGCTGACCTAACTCAAGAAGTTGTTGTAGAAAATTAAAATTATCAGTCTTAGTAGATATGGAAGAGGATTTACCTCTCCAGAAAAGATCCTGAAACCCTTGCTTTTAAACTTTCAAAATCTGGATTTTGGGAAAGCTATATTGATTGGGGAACCGTGACATTGGTACTTGATAACCTTTTCTAAAATTTCTATTCTCTTAGTTTAAAAGTTGTTAAATTTAGACTAGGGTGGCATCTATAAAAATAAAAAAACATAATTTTTATAGAGTATGTTGTTTAATTCTCCTGAGTTTATTTTTGTTTTCCTGCCCCTAACGCTGTTGGTGTTTTATCAAATTGGGGAAAGATTTCATAGACGATGGGCGATCGCTTGGTTAGTAGCAGCATCCTTATTTTTCTACAGTTGGTGGAATCCACCATACTTAGCACTACTCGTCTTTTCAATTTTATTCAACTATTATCTAGGTTCTGCCCTCAGCGGTCAACTTCAATTACCTCTGAGTAAGAAATGGCAGTTAGCTTTTGGAGCTGGAATTAATCTGGCTCTAATTGGTTATTTTAAATACGCCAACTTCTTCGTTTCTACTGTCAATGACTTAGTGGGGACAAATTTTAATCTGCATCGAATTATCCTACCATTGGCCATTTCTTTCTTTACTTTTCAGCAAATTGCTTATCTGGTAGATGCTTACAGAGGCGAAACCAAAGAATACAACTTTTTAAATTACTGTCTCTTCGTGAGTTTCTTCCCGCAACTGATTGCCGGGCCTATTGTTCACCACAAAGATGTACTGCCTCAATTTGCCCAAAAATCTCTTTATCATTTCAATTATGAAAACCTGGCAGTCGGGCTAACTATTTTCTCTGTAGGACTTTTCAAAAAGGTGGCCTTTGCTGATACTGTAGCTGTTTATGCTACTCCAGTGTTTGATGCAGCAGCAGCAGGTGGGCAAATAACATTTTTTCAAGCTTGGGGAGGGGCCTTAGCTTACACGATGCAGCTTTATTTCGATTTTTCGGGTTATTCGGATATGGCCATAGGGGCTGCTAGAATGTTTGGCATTAAGCTACCTCTGAATTTTGACTCCCCTTATAAAGCCACGAATATTATAGATTTTTGGCGCAGGTGGCATATAACTCTATCTCGTTTCTTACGAGATTATCTCTATATTCCTTTAGGAGGAAGTCGCAAGGGAAAAGGGCGACGTTTTTTCAACTTAATGATTACTATGCTGCTTGGGGGTCTTTGGCATGGTGCAGGTTGGACTTTTGTTTTTTGGGGTGGGTTGCATGGTGTTTACCTGATTATTAACCACCAATGGCATTCTTGGAGGCGATCGCTCGGTCAGGATCTGGATAAAACTCCCTGGTGGGGAAGAATGCTGGGTTGTTTGCTGACTTTTATAGCTGTGGTTGTTGCTTGGGTGTTTTTTAGAGCTGAGAGTATGGAAGCTGCGATCGCGATACTTAAAGGTGCCATCGGTCTTAATGGTATTTCTGTCCCCGAATACCTAGCCGATATGTTAAACATTAAATCCTATCTTGCTAACTTGGGGATAACTTTTCAAAATAGAGGTTCACAAGATTTTATCCTGACATATTTTTATTCTTTGACAATGCTTGCCATTGCTTGGTTTTTACCCAACACCCAGCAGTGGATGGCAGATTATAACCCGGTGTTAAATGAAAAAACAAGTTTTTCTACTTCGGGATTTAGCGATCGCTTCTGGCAAAAATTGCTATGGAGACCAACTATGCCTTTTGCTTTGATAATAGGGACTTTGATATTTATTGGTTTGAAAGCATTTTTGTCAGCAAAACAGAGTGAATTTTTGTACTTTAACTTCTAAAAAATTAGATGAAATTTAAAAAATATCTACTCTTGTTGCTGTTAGGTTTCTTAATTAGCAGCATAATCTTTTTGTCAGTTGTTTATTTTCAAGTCGGTAGTCCAACAGAGAGTTCTCGCTGGATTTACGAAGCTCGTAAAATCAAATTGAAGATTGCTGACTCCATAGATAAGCCCAAATTGATTGTAGTCTCTGGTTCTAACGGTTTATTCGGTATTAGCTGTCAGATGATTCAAGAAGAAACAGAATTTCCCTGTATTAATGGCTCTATGATCGTTGCACTTCAAATAGATTATATGCTTGATTTTGCACGGAGTCTTTCCTCTGAAGGGGATATTGTGCTTTTAGTCTTAGAATATGGAACGTACAAATATAATGGTCAAGTAAATTCTGTCTTAGTTGATTATGTTTTTGCAAGGGAACCCGATTATATAGCTTCTCAGAATTTAATCAGAAAAATCCGCTTATTCGGTGGTCTATCTTTAGACCGCATTGCCCAAGGAATAATTGCTAAATTTAAACCACCGATGAAAAGCAAGTATGGTTATCAATCAAATAGCATCAACGATTATGGAGATGAAACTAATAACCGCGAAGCAAATATGACAGAATATCATTATCAAACAATTGCTTCAGAAAAACCAATAAAATCTTTGCTAGAAGGAAGTGACACTACGTCTAAAATTAGTATGAATATTATCAAAAAGTTTGTAGATTGGTGTCGTCAAAATAACATTAAAGTTCTTGCTACTTGGCCGAATACAATCTACTTTGAAGAATATGCCCAACCTCAAACAGAAAAATACCTTCAAAGCATCAAAGATTTTTATCAATCCATCGACGTTCCCATTCTCGGTCAGCCCAGAGATTTTATGTATGATCGCTCTTTGTTTTTTGATTCAGTTTATCACCCACACGATCGCGGAACCAGCATCCGAACACAAAAATTGATTGAATTACTCCAGCCTTATTTGGATAAGCCAACCAACTTCTGAGGTTAAATCAGTATCCAAATCGCCATAAATCTTAACTATCAATAAAAATACAGATTTTGCCAGGATGCATTAGGGATTTGGCAAGCTTTTATGGATATGTTTATTTTTCATTGGGATTCACCCTTTAACTCTTGTTTGCGTCTAGGCTAAGTCTTACCGATATCATCACATAATAAACCCACAAAGTCTGAACATCCATAAGTTGGCTTAGTGAAATATTAACAACAATTAGAATTGTCATAATTCCTAAAGGTAAGGCTGATTCCAGACTTTCATTGCGAATTAAATATAAAACTCCTAAAACAAGATTTTTGATTAAGGATATCAAAAATAATAGCAGCCCGATTAACCCCACGTAAAGCGCCAAGTCTATAAAGCCATTATGAGCGTGGTGTGCTACCCAACCAAAAGTGTTAGTTGCGTAGATAGCTGCGGGGTTATTTTCTGCTCGCCAGTCGTGCCAAAAACCGTGGTATCCATATCCTAGAAAAGGGCGGTATGCTATAGCGGTCATCAAGCGCGTCCATAAGGGTGTTCGACCGTTCAATGTCAAGTCTTTACCAAGAATATCGACAAGAATAGTTTCAGTATTTTCCACAACTATAATTGTGCCTGATATAGCCAAAACTAACAAAATAATTACGCCGGTGAGGGCGAGCTTAAAGTTTAATTGTTTTAAAAATAATAGCCATAATAAACTACCAGTTAATACTACTAGCTGAACTTTTCCTCCTGCTGAATTAGTGTTTTGGATAATCAAAACAGATATTAAAACTATTCCGATTGCTAATTTACGACTTTTAGGATTTATGTATGCTTCCAAACCCCAAAAGCCAGCATTTAAACCCATTAAGGATGAGAGAGGATTGGCGTGTCCTAAAATACCTTTCCAACCTTTACCCACAGCTCCAATTGAAGGAATAGCGACCGAATAAAATAGACTGATGAAGCATAATAATGCCAAACTTAAACGCATGAATTTACAGAGTTCCTGCCAACTATATCTCTGAGCTATATGGGAGGCAAAAAGAGTGACTCCTACTAGAACTAATGCTCCTCTTAGAGAATAATCGGGAGTTTCTGACCACAAAAATGAAATTAAAACCAGTATCATTAAAAGAGCTAATGCTGGATCTAGAATAAAGAACATTAATGTATGTTGAACTATTTTGCTGTACCTATATTTTAAAATCAACAGAACACCAGAATAGGGCACTACCCTTGTTAAGTAAGCAATAGCGCTAGGTTCTGGAGCAGTCATCGTCTCTGGGTGCAATAATACTAGAGGCATGACTGTCGGATGTGTCATCATAAATAAGAAACTGACAGTGGCAATTTTTTCTAGCAAATCTGCAATTTTTGGTTTAGTTGCAGCTTGAAACGCTAAGAAGAAAAAAACAAAACCCACAAGCACAACACTAAGAAGAATTAAAGGGTCTCTTAATAATTCTTTCATAATCTTTAATATAAAAGCTAATTGGATAAAGGGTTTATGAATGCTAAGATTGGCCAGCAAATAATTGGCGATAATTTTTCTTCAGACTCTATAATTCCATAGACTCTTGATAGGCATTTTTTAAATTAATTTAAAAATGTTATAATTAAACTGTCAAGTATTTAGAAAAATGCGGGAATAGTTTATAAAGAAGCTAATAAGTTTTAAATGGGTTTTACTTTGTAAGTAGAAGTACCAACGGTTGCCAACTATTGTTACTTTAAGCTAAATTAATGCAGTCAAAAGATCGCCCTATGTTTTTTATTGTTCAAACAGGAAAAATTAAAAAATATTTTTTGGGTAAAGCCTTGTTAGTTGTTATAACAATGTTAAGGCCCTCTGTGGTTATGGCTCAACCAACTATTATAAATCAGACAAACTTAGTACCTTTACAAATAAGCAATTTGCCCTTAGCTGAGGTTCCTTACCTACTAGGGGAAGGCGATCGCCTCAAAATCGACATCTATGGTGTTCCTGAATACAGTCAAGAAACATTAGTTCTGAGCGATGGGTCTGTTATGCTGCCACTGGTTGGTCGTTTAATTGTGGATCGCTTGACTATAGAACAGGCCACTAAGGTTATTTCAGCAGCTTATGCAAAGGTATTCAAGCTTCCTCTTGTTAGCGTTACTCTTGCAGCTCCTCGTCCAGTGCAAGTTAGAGTTATTGGAGAAGTCAGCTTACCAGGGAGCTACACCTTTCAATTATTAAAACCGGGAGAATCAGTTTTGGGGTTCCAACTCCCTAGCGCGATCGATGCTATTCAAAAAGCAGAAGGCATGACTTTGGCAGCAAACCCGCGTCGGGTAGAACTGCGTCGTAGAGAAATAGGGGGGAATGGTGAAAAAATATTTTATCTAAACCTCTGGGAATTCTTGCAAGTTGGAGGTTCAACTCAAAATATGAACTTACGAGATGGAGACACAATTTTTGTTCCAGCGCTTACCAATATCAATCTTAAAGAAGTTCACCAACTAGCCACTACTGTCTTAGCAAGAACCCCAGAAAAACCTAGCACTGTAATGGTAGTCGGTAAGGTTAAAAATCCAGGAAGTTATGTTCTGTTAGGAGGAATAACACCTTCGGAACTAAAAACTGGTGGGTTGCCAACATTAACATTGGCTCTTCAGCGAGCTGGGGGGGTAATTCCAGAAGCAGATGTTCGTAATATAGAGTTACGTCGAACTACGAAAACAGGATTTGAACAAGTTATTAATGTAGACCTCTGGGAAATGCTACAGTCAGGAGACTGGAATCTCGATCCGATTCTCCAAGAAAAAGATGTAATTATAGTTTCTCGCGCAACAGAAATGAACTTGGGAGAACTAAATGAATTAACTGGAAGCAGTTTTATGACTGAAAATATTAAGGTAAGTGTAGTGGGAGAAATTGCTGGTAGAGGAGGAGGTGGTACTTTAGATTTACCTCCTAATACTACTTTAAATCAAGCTTTGATTGCTGCAGGAGGATTTAATAATAGAGCGCGACAGAGTGCTGTTACTCTAATTCGAGTTAGACCTAATGGAACTTTTGAAAAACAAATTATAAATCTTGACTTTTCACAAGGAGTAAACGCTGAAACTAATCCTTTACTTCAAAATAATGATATCATTATAGTCTCTACTTCTAATCTTTTCCAAATTACGGAGACTGCAAGTCAAATATTTCAGCCCTTTACTAGATTTGTGACTATTCTTAGGAGTCTGGAGATATTAGGGATTGTTGGTAGTGAAGAATAAAAGTTTCTGGAAATCGGAAATAGGATAATTAAAAATTTAAAAAATTGTTGTTTTGAACTTAAAAAATATGAATTCTGAATATAAATCTCTGCATAACTCAGCTAATTACACAAAGTCAGATCGACTAATTTCTGAATTAAATAAACCTGAAGCTGAAGAAGCATTTAACATAGAATGGTTATTTTCTGTATTTTTTCGCCGACTTCCCGTAATGATAGCAGTGGCGATCGGCTTAACTTCAATCGTAGGATTCTTGTTAATAAAACAAGCAAAGCAGACGGTGCCAATATATGAAGGAAAATTTAAGCTATTAATAGAGCCTGCATCTGCCGAAGGAAGGTTAACCAAACAGTTTATCAAAGCTCAAGGTTCTGGAGTAGATCAAAACAAGATACGCATAGAAGATAATAGTTTAGTTGATTACGAAACTCAAATAAGAGTTTTAACAAGTGAGAAATTAACAAACGAGATTTTATCGCAGATTCAAACCAGATATCCGAATATGAACAATGAATCTCTAAGAAGTAAACTCAAACTAAAACGCATAACTTACCAAAGAGATTCAAGAGCATTTGGAACTAAAATCATACAAGTCGATTATGCAGATAAAGATATAGAAAAAATTCAATTTGTTTTAGATACAGTAGCTAATTATTATTTAGAATATAGTCTGCAGGAAAGGATGATAAGTTTGCGGAATGCAATCAATTTTATAGAAGAACAAATTCCTGTTGTACAGAATCAAGTAGATACTATTCAAGACGAATTTCAAGGTTTTAGAGAAAATTATAACCTCTTCGATCCAAATCGTCAAACTTTGCAACTGTCTATTCAAGCAAGAACTGTCGAAGATAAAGGACTTAATGCCAAACTAGAGTTGGCAAATGCACGAGAAAAGTACGCCAAGCTCCAAGAACAATTTGCACAAGAAAATTTTATGTCTATTTTATCTGAGGAGTTAGGATATAGTAACTTAATAGCTCAAGCCCAAAAGTTTCAAAGTAAATTAGCCATAGAATCTGGTAAGTTGCGTGAAGATAGCATTCCCATGCAAACTTTGAGAGAACAAGAGAGACAGATGGAACTTCTCCTAGCTAAAGAAGCACGACAAGTATTGGAAAAAACTGTTGCCAAAATCAAGATATTAGAAAATCAGACAGAAACACTAGCTACAGCTAAAGCTCAACTCGATCAAAAAATAAAACAATACCCTTGGATCTTGCGAAGATATGACGAACTCAACCATCAACTAGAAGTATCCATGGAAACTTTGAAGGAATCTTTATCCAAATTGGAAGCATTAAAACTAGATGCAGCTCAACAAGAAATACCCTGGCAGTTAATTGCTAAGCCTAAAATAGTCACTAATAAAGAAGGCGAACCTGTACCGACTGAAATCAACTCCACTAAAAGAAAATTAGTCATAGTAGGTGTTTTAAGTATCCTCTTAGGTGTGGGTTCTGGTTTTTTGGTAGAAGTTCTTATACCTGTTTTTCACACTTCTGAAGAAGTTACTGCTGCCACGAAAGTTCCACTTTTAGGAGTCATCCCTGTATCGAAACAATTCAAGAAAAATATTGTACATAAGAAACAAAATACTCCTGTAGCAGCTTTAGCTGGTGTAACTGCTAAAAAGAGTAATTCTTTTCCAGTAGATAATAGTTACCCAAGTGAAATGGAGTATTCTCCTAAATTGTTGGAGGCTTTTCGTTATTTCTATACCAATATCCGTTTGCTAACTTATGAATCTGCTCTTAAATCTTTAGTCATTAGTTCTGCTGTCCATGGAGAGGGTAAATCTACCATAGCAATTAATTTGGCTAGAATTGCTGCTAGTGTTGGTCAGCGAGTATTGTTAGTAGACGCTAATTTACGCAACCCACAAATTCATTTACGACTTGGCTTACCTAATTTGCAGGGGTTTAGTGATACTATTTCTACAGATATTAGCCTTAATGATGCTATTCAGCGATCGCCAGAAGATGAAAATTTATTTATATTAACGGCAGGTCAAGTTCCAGCAGATCCTATTAAATTACTTTCATCTCAGAAGAGAAAATATTTAATGGAACAGTTTAATGCCTTTTTTGATTTAATTATCTATGACACACCTCCGTTAGTTGATTTAGCAGATACCAGCTTAATTACAGCTCATGTTGATGGAACTATTCTAGTAGTGGCTATTGAAAAGACAGACCGTTCAATGCTGAAAAAGGCTGTAGAAGGATTAAAGATTTCTGATGCTTCGGTCTTGGGTGTAGTTACTAATTTTCATAAAGGGCAAGAATTTCACCTGTAAGCCACCTCCCTTTCTATCGCAGGGCTATTTCATTCTCACTCTAGGTGTAGAATTATAGAGTAAGGAACAGATTTATTGATGTAAATTGGCCAATATGCCAATATATGGAAAAAAGTCTCATTGATTACCTAAAAGAAATACCGGATTTTCGTGATTTGAAAGGCTGTCGTCATCCCTTATGGTTGTTACTGCTGATTATGATTATGGGAATTATGAGTGGTTATATCATGTTCGGATGATCACTTATAATAAAACCAGAATCATTACAGTAGAAGTATTCAAACTTTATGGCCAAAAAGATGGCGATCGCCAACTACCTTTATGTTCAAGCGATCGCTTATAATTGAACAGCCCTAGTTTGAGGCCACCAATGGAAGCAAGTTAGTCCTTGTATTAAATCATGCTGTTTCATTAGTTGTTGGCACCGAAAGACTAATAGTTCTTCAAGTTCATCTAAAGAAAGGGGAGAGCTATTGGCCACAACTTCATTAGTTAAAGGCCACAAACGTTCTGCTGGTTGTAGTTCTGGTGACTTGGCAGGTAAATAGATTAAATCCAGACCCTCTGGTATCTTCAAGCTGTGACTGGTATGCCAACCGGCTTGATCGATGACCAACAGAACTCTTTTATTCTTTCCCAGACTATATTCAGTGGCAAAATCATCTAAAACTTGATTAAATATTTTGGTGTTGACATGGGGTAGAATCCACTCTGTTAGTCTCTCCTGACTCTGGGTGTACAAACCCATACAACCACATCCACTTATATTTTGGTCTCACGGAGGCAATTGGCTGCTCTCATAAAAGGAACCCAAACTCGACGCAATACCGGATGAAGCCCAAGACGATGCTCGTCCATTCCCCAAACTTCAATTTCAGCCTCTGGGTATCGAGCTTGAAGAAATTTAACTTTTAAATCCAGTTTTTTTTCCAATTTTCTTGTTCGAGTGGGTCAGACGGACCATGTTGAGGTCGAGGAACACGTAGCCTAAATGTCATTTGTTTGAGATATTCCCATCCTCGATGCCGACTTATCTGTTTTCCGGTCAGTTCACTTAACCAATCAGCTACTTTACGACCGTTCCACAATCCACCATCTGGTGATTTTTCACAGAGAACTTGCCACAGTTGGGCTTGCTGTAAATCTGTTAATATTGCCTCCTGCCCTTGGTTGTGACGTCGCCCGTCTCCCAAACTTTTTGTGCCCCATTTGTTGTAGCGTTTGACTAACTGATAAATCCAAGTTCTACTCTAACCAGTGAAATAGGCCACTTCTAATGGTGTTTTTCCTGTTACCAATAACCAAATTATTTGGTAATGGGTACGTTCGGTGACATTTGTCGCCTGGCGATAATGAACCAGTAACTCTTGAGCACTTAGGTAGTTGGCGATCGCAATTTTTTGGGCCATAAACTTTGAATACCTCTACTGTAATGATTTTGGCTTTATTATAAGTGATCATCCGAACATAATATTATATGTCGCGGAGCGTTAACGTTTGCGCAGCATTCCGGAACGGAAAGTTTTGCGTTAGCTAAACGCTATGCGACATGGAAAGCGGAGCATTCCGGAACGGAAAACGCATTAATGCTCAAGCAACGTCCGTAGGTCCTAATGAGGTAGGGACGTTCGCATTTTTGTTATGCAACGTCCGTACCGAGTCAGTATAATTGTGGTTTATTCATCATTAAACCTACATTCCGCACGACAAAATGTAGTATTCAAAAAGGAGTCAGGAGTCAGGAGTCAGGAGTCAGAATTTAGGAGAAAATCATAGTGGTAACTTAATGACTAAACAATCAAGTAAGTATTTATGC
>JBCDJM010000044.1:0-33001 GCA_038747755.1 Cyanobacteria bacterium P01_H01_bin.35 | reverse complement strand
TGCTCTTCCGATCTTAAAAATTTAATTATACACTGATTTAAAGTTAATTAAATTCAATTTAATACAGATTTAAAATAAATTAAATATTAAAAACAAAGAATGTGTCAAAAAGATTAAAAAATTGAGAAAATAACTCAAATTAACCTCAGAAGAAAAGAATGGAATTATAATGAAGTCGGATATTAAAACAGCTCCAGAAAAAGCCAAAATTAGGTTAAGGAGAAAACATGATAGTAACAAACGAGCAACAACTCGAAGAATTAATACAAAAAGTCAAACTAGCCCAAGAAAAATACGCCACTTATACACAAGAAAAAGTAGACTACATATTCAAAAAAGCAGCTTTAGCAGCCAACGCAGCTAGAATTCCCCTAGCCAAAATGGCAGCTACAGAAACAGGCATGGGATTAATCGAAGACAAAGTAATTAAAAATCACTTTGCCTCAGAAATTATCTATAACAAATACAAAAACGAAAAAACCTGTGGAATTATTGAAGAAGACAAATCTTTTGGCTTTCAAAAAATTGCTGAACCAGTAGGAATTCTCGCTGGAATAGTTCCGACAACTAATCCCACATCAACAGCAGTTTTTAAATCATTAATAAGTCTCAAAACTCGTAACGGAATAATATTTTCTCCTCACCCGAGAGCAAAAAAATGTACCTCCGAAGCAGCTAGGATAGTTCTGGAAGCAGCAGTTGCAGCAGGGGCGCCAGAACAAATCATTGGTTGGATAGATGAACCAACGGTTCCCCTATCCCAACAACTGATGCAGCATTCAGAAATTAAACTTATTCTCGCTACTGGTGGACCGGGAATGGTTAAAGCGGCCTACTCCTCCGGCCATCCATCTCTAGGAGTCGGTGCCGGTAATACTCCAGCTTTGATTGATGAAACTGCCGATATCAAAATGGCAGTCTCTTCAATTATCCTTAGCAAAACCTTCGATAATGGGATGATTTGTGCTAGCGAACAATCAGTCGTTGTGGTTGATAGTATTTACGATACAGTCAGACAAGAGTTTATTGAGCGAGGCGCTCATTTCTTAACTCCAGAAGAAAAAGACAAACTGCGGAGCAAAATTATTGTCAACGGACGGTTGAACGCAGAAATTGTTGGTCAACCAGTGCAAAAAATTGCCGAAATGGCAGGTTTCTCTATCCCAGAAAAAACCAGAGTAATTATTGGTGAAGTGGAAGATGTCAATAAAGAAGAACCCTTTGCTCACGAAAAACTCTCTCCCATTTTGGCAATGTATCATGCAGATAGCTTTGAGAAAGCTGTAGACAAAGCTGAAAGTTTAGTGGAATTTGGCGGACGGGGACATACGGCAGCTTTATATACTTCCCCTGCTAATACAGATCATATTAAACGATTTGAAGATACGGTCGAAACAGCTAGGGTTTTGATTAATACCCCTTCTTCCCAAGGAGCGATCGGCGATATCTATAATTTCCGCCTCGATCCTTCTTTAACTCTCGGTTGTGGTACATGGGGCGGTAACTCGGTTAGCGAAAATGTTGAACCTCACCATCTGCTCAATATCAAGACAGTGGCAGAACGTCGAGAAAATATGTTATGGTTCCGCGTTCCTCCCAAAATTTACTTTAAATATGGCGCGTTACCTGTTGCTATGCGAGAGTTGGCAGGTAAAAAACGGGCGTTCGTTGTGACTGACAAACCACTCTATGAACTTGGGGTGACTGGTGGTTTAGAAAATGTTTTGGATGAACTTGGGGTTAAATATGACATCTTTTATGATGTAGAACCCGATCCTTCCCTGGATACTGTTAACCGGGGTTTGGATATGATGCGGAAATTTAATCCTGATGTTATTATTGCCATAGGTGGAGGTTCGCCCATGGATGCTGCCAAAATTATGTGGTTAATGTACGAGCATCCAGAAATTGAGTTTGAAGGTTTAGCAATGCGGTTTATGGATATCCGCAAACGGGTTTATGAGTTACCAGCTTTGGGAGAGAAAGCTATTTTAGTGGCAGTACCTACGACTTCCGGTACAGGTTCGGAAGTTACGCCGTTTGCTGTGGTAACAGATCGCCGAAATGATATTAAGTATCCTTTGGCAGATTATGCTTTGACTCCTACTATGGCAATAGTCGATCCAGAGTTGGTGTTAAGAATGCCGAAAGGTTTGACTGCTTTTGGTGGCATAGATGCTTTAACTCATGCGGTGGAAGCTTATGTTTCGGTTTTAGCTTCTGAATATACTAACGGTTTGGCGTTGAAAGCTATTGGATTAATTTTCAAATATTTGCCTTCTTCTTATAACAATGGTGCTAATGATCCTAAAGCACGAGAAAAAATGCACTATGCTGCCACGATTGCAGGTATGGCTTTTGCTAACAGTTTTTTGGGAATTTGCCATTCCATTGCTCACCAGTTAGGAGCTATTTTTCATATTCCCCACGGTTTGGCAAATGCGTTGATGATACCTCATATTATTCGTTACAACGCTACCGATGCGCCGTTCAAGCAAGCAACTTTCTCCCAGTATAAATATCCTAATGCTAAATGGCGTTATTCTCAAATTGCTGATTATTTGCTATTGGGTGGAGAAACTGAGGATGAAAAGGTAGATTTGTTAATTGCTGCTATTGAGGACTTGAAGAGTCAAGTAGGTATTCCCAAGGGAATTAAGGATGTGGTTTCAGTGAGTGAGGCAGAATTTTTTGCCAAGTTGGATGATTTGGCAGACCAAGCTTTTGATGATCAATGTACGGGTTCAAACCCTCGTTATCCTTTGATTAATGATATTAAGCAGTTGTTGACTAATGCTTATCATGGTAACTTGGCTAGTTCTGGAGAATTAAATGGTAATGGTAATGGTAATGGGAGTCATGGTTCAGGAGTGAAGAGTCAGGAGGAAGTAGTAGCAAAATAAGGAGTCAGGAGACAGGAGTCAGGAGTCAGAATGAATCAAAAGTTAGTGGGGTGTTGAAGGGCGATAGCATCACCCAACCATTACCTGCACAATGTAGGGGCGGGTTTTGACGATAACATCCTGCTGATATCAAAGATTTTGCTAAACCCGCCCCCTATTTCATTGACGCACAATGCATGGGGCGGGTTTATTTCATTTATTGGGTAGTTTCAATATTTGGGGATGAACCCGCCCCTACAGGTTTTGCTGGTGTATGGGGGCGGGTTTATTTATAGCATTTTCATTTCAGTAGACACACAGTAGGGGCGATTCGCGTTTGCGGAGCATTCCGTAACGGAAATCGCCCCTACAGGGTTTTGGTTATGATGGTGTGGTTTATCGAAAAGTGATCCAAATCACTTAAAGTATTGTCGTTAATCACATTGAATATCTTAAGTAGTCACATACCGTCAGTAATTTTTATGAGATACTAGATATAAAATTAGGAGTGCATCATGGATACTAAAAACTGTACGAAACCACTAAAGTCAAATCCTTTTCAGTCTATTCGCGACCCCAAAACAGGAAGATGGGTAATTATTAAATCTTGCGAACAGCAAATTAAGAAAAAAGAAAAAGCTGCTTGAAATAGATATCACTTTCATCTAACATTTATATTTTTTAAAATTAATGAATCAATTAACAAAAGTAGTCTTTAAAATAGGCTACTTTTCTTATATAGCAATCCTATTTTATTTGTGTATACCCCTAGGGAATAGGGACGCTATCTGTAGGAAATTTCCACTACAAAAAACACAATTTACAGAGCTTTTGCGTCAGTCCTGTATTTGTAATTTTTCCCCACCCTCCCTAGCCTCTGTCTAAAATTACTATGCACCAACTACCGAAAATCTATTCCCTACTCCCTACTCCCTACTCCCTATTTTCACACTTTAACTACTTCAGTTTGAATATTATCTGCTGATTTTGAAACTGAATTAGCTTTTACTGCACGGAACATACCAAAGCGACAAAGACCGTTCCCAAATGCCAGACGCATTAGTAGCAAAGTGGGTACTTCTCGTATAGACTTAATTATCCCTGATAAACCAGAGCGAATCATCCCTTGAGGTTTAATTACACCTTGCCAAATGGAATCAAACCAAGAAGGAAGAGTTTCCGGCGTCCAATCTGCGGTTGTTACCTCGCCTTCTATTAACCCAGTTTCTGCTATTAGTTCCGAAAAGCCTTCGATACTAGAAAAAGCAGGATGAGACCACTGCACTAATAATTGACGCATTACAGGTTTTTCCCAAAAATTGAGTGGTTTTTTGCGATCGTCTCGCTGATTCCAGTCAGCTACAACCAATATTCCACCAGGCTTTAATACCCGCATCATTTCTTGAGCATATTTGGCTTTATCTGGCATATGAGGTCCGGCTTCAATAGACCAAACTACGTCAAAACTATTATCTGGGAAAGAGAGTGCCAAGGCATCATCTACCTTAAATTTAGCATCAACTCCTTCTGGGGTTAACTCTTGTGCGCGTTGTACTTGTTTAGGACTAATGGTAATACCCGTAACATTAAATCCATAGTCTTTGGCTAAAATACGGCTACTGCCACCAATTCCACAACCTACATCTAAAATAGTAGTACCACGGGGTAACTTATCGACCCCGCCCCATTTAACCATTTCATGTACAAAGTCATACTTTGCAGTCAAGAAATCTTTCTTCTGTGGTGGCGAGCCATAATGACCTAAATGAATGTGTTCGCCCCAGTAAAATTCGACGATACCGTCTTCAGTCCATTCATCGTAGGAATTGGCTACAGTTTCTGATGATTCATAACTGCGAGGATTTTTCAGGTAAAGCACAATGCCTATTACTGATAGTAAAAGTAGAAATCCAAGGGTGTAATATAGGTACATTAGAGAAATCATGGTGTTTATTTACAAGTTTATTGGTATTATAGCGCTAGGGAATAGGGAATAGGGAATAGGGAATAGGGAATAGGGAATAGGACTTACGCAAAGAAACCGGGTTTTTAGGATAAATCGTTGTTTTGGCAATAAATATCTACGAACAAACGGATATAATATATGTACCCCTTTATCGCTGAGAGATTTCTTAAACTCTTTTTTCAGAATCTCATCAACACTTTTTACCATAAAATCAACAATAGACTGGGGAGTATAAACAATGCCATGAGTATCAGCAACCTTAACAGCAAACCCTTGGAAAAACTTCTCATAAACCGTGTTTAAAAAATATGGAATGCTATTTTCTTGTACCAACGTCCAATTAAACTGTTGACAACAAGCGGTTAGCAAGTCCGCAAAAGCAACTTTTACCGCCCCTTCATTAACAGCTCCCAACTGTATAAACTTTTTTAAACTTTGGTAATATAATTTGACTGGTTTGTGAGTAGGTTTGAGGTTGAGAATAGCCATTTCAGTTATCAGCAATTTATAATTAATTATTAGCTCTCCTTAAAAGAAGAAAATTGACCAAAATGATTTTTTTTCTTCTCAAAAGGAGAGGATTTATACCTTAATTATTAGGTCAAAAAAATTAAGCTAAACCCACCAACTTTGAACTTAATTCCCAAAGCTTAATTGCCTTATCATCATCACTTGCTTCATCAGAAACCTCTTGCACAAAAGACTGACGATCTTTCTTTTGGCGATTTCCCCAACTCCAATACATTCCAGACTCCTTATACTCAGAGTCTTTAACTACCGCAGCAACTCTTTCTCCTGCCAAATCTTGGGAAACATATCCCCCAGTAATATTCTTTTGAAACAGTGGGAAAATTTTCTGGAATAAAGGAAAATGATTTCTAAATAGAGGTGTATCTGCAACACATCCAGGATACAGAGAACTAAAAATAATCCCCGTTGACTCGTGATAACGGCGATGTAACTCTCGCATCGTCAACACATTACAAAGTTTGCTATCCTTATAAGCTTTACCAGACTTAAACTTCTTGCCATTAATCATCGTAATAGGATCTTTGAAACCTTCTTCAAAACCCTGCAAATCTCCTAAATCTGGAGGTGCTGGAATTGGAATTTTTCCTCCCAACTCTTTCGGGTTAGCTGTTACAGTTCCTAAAATCACTAATCTTTTATCCGTAGCAGGAGACTGTTTCAAATCTTCTAACATAATGTTACAGAGGAGAAAATGTCCCAGATGATTTGTAGCCACACTTAGTTCATAGCCATCTGCACTCCGCATCGGTTCTTTTAACAATGGCAAATATACCGCAGCATTGCAGACCAAAGCGTTCAGAGACCTACGACTTTCTCTGAAAGTATTGACAAACCTTTTTACGCCCTCTAAACTGGCCAAGTCTAGGTGCATAACAGTGTAACTATCTTGTGCCATTCCTACTTCCTGGGCAGCTTTTTCTGCTTTTGAAAGGTCTCGACAAGCCATCACAACATACCATTCACCTGTTTTAGCTAGAGCTTTGGCAGCGTGTAAACCTACTCCTGACGATGCACCTGTGATTATTACTGTTGACTTACTATCTTGTTCCATTCTCAATGAGATTGTTTTGTAAAATTCGATTGACTATTTCCATGATTTTACAACACTTATGGCCAACTAATATCATGTCTCAATAAACAGAGTCATATTTTTTATTCAGGACTTAGGCAAAATATCAAATCATCCGCTATGTGCAGGGGCGATTCGCGTTTGCGGAGCATTCCGTAGGAAATCGCCCCTAGTAGGTATGGTGGTTATGTGTAAGTCCTGTTATTATCAAAACTTCATGTTTAAATTGAATCCTATTGAGATAAAATGTGCTTGAAAATACAGAAAAATTTTTAGTAGTAATTCCTAAATTACTAGACCAAATAATCCAAAACAATGAAACGAAGAAAACTAATTAATCACATTGCAGTTGGGGCAAGTGTCGCAACTTTAGCCGCTTGTGGTCAAACTACTACTCAAACTACCTCTACTGATACTGATACTTTGCCTTCTGTGAAATGGAGAATGACCACGAGTTGGCCTCGCTCCCTAGAAACAATTTTTGGTGGGGCACAAATGGTGTGCGATCGCGTCGAAGCTATGACCAATGGCAAATTTACTATTACTCCCTATCAAGCTGGTGAAATAGTCGGAGGTTTAGAGGTTCTGGATGCTGTCCAACAAGGCACTATACAATGTGGCCATACTGCTAGTTACTATTATGTTGGTAAAAATTCAGCCCTTGCTTTTGGCACTGCTGTCCCCTTTGGCTTAACTGCTCAACAACAAAATGCTTGGTATTATCATGGTGGGGGATTAGAAATAATCCACAAGCTTTACTCGGACTTTAATGTTATTAGTTTTCCTGCTGGTAATAGTGGGACGCAGATGGGAGGCTGGTTTAAACGAGAGATTAACACAGTTAGCGATCTAAATGGTTTAAGTATGCGTATCCCTGGTTTTGGTGGGGAAGTAATGAAAAAATTAGGAGTAAATGCTCAAGTATTGCCTGGTGGTGAAATTTATCTAGCTTTAGAACGAGGCGCTCTTGATGCTGCGGAGTGGGTAGGTCCTTATGATGACCAGAAATTAGGTTTAAATAAAGCAGCAAAATATTATTATTATCCTGGTTGGTGGGAACCAGGTCCGACTTTTGAAGTGCAAGTTAATCTGAATGAATGGAATAAGTTGCCAAAAGAATATCAGGAAATTTTTAAAAGTGCTGCATATCAAGCCAATATAAGTATGCTTGCCCAATATGATGCTTTAAATGGAGCAGCATTAACAGAATTGATAGCAAGTGGTACAGAGTTACGCCCCTACAGTCAAGAAATTTTACAAGCAGCACAGAAAGCAGCTTTTGAATTTTATGAAGAAAAAGCTAGTCAGGATGGAACTTTTAAAGAAGTCTACGAACAGTGGAAAAAGTTCCGAGAACAGATTTATCAATGGAATGCTATTAATGAATTGAGTTTTGCTCAGTTTGCTTTCAATAACCCAAAGTGAAGTCAAAATTCAAAAGTCAAAAGTCAAAAGTTAGATTTTACAGGCTATAAACTTAGTGAAGTCAAAAAAGTGAAGTCAAAATTCAAAAGTCAAAAGTCAAAAGTTAGATTTTACAGGCTATAAACTTAGTGAAGTCAAAATTCAAAAATCAGAATTTTGAATTCCTACAACGGAAGTGTTTTTCCCACTGTTCCCTATTCCCTAATATAAATAATGAAACGTCGAAACCTAATTAGTTATGCTACTGTTGCTGCTACAAGTGCAGTTGCTTTACCTGCATTGAGTCAAACCGAACCCCAACAGATAAAATGGAGAATGACAACGAGTTGGCCGAGAACTCTCGATACTCTGTTTGGTGGATCCCAGAGGATTTGCGATCGCGTCGCAGCTTTGACCAATGGCAGATTTACTATCACTCCCTATCAAGCTGGTGAAATAGTCGGAGGGTTGGAAGTTTTAGATGCTGTCCAACAGGGTACTGTAGAATGTGGTCATAATCCTAGTTATTACTATAAAGGCAAAAATTCTGCTCTAGTATTTGCAACTTCTGTTCCGTTTGGTTTTACTGCTCAACAACAGAATGCGTGGCTATATCATGGAGGGGGTCTAGAAGCTATACAAAAAGTTTATGCTGATTTTAACGTTATTAACTTCCCTGCGGGTAACACAGGTGCGCAAATGGGTGGTTGGTTTAGGGAAGAAATTAATACTTTGGCTGACCTCAATGGTTTAAAGATGCGTATTCCTGGTTTGGGAGGGGATGTGATGAGCAAGTTGGGGGTAAATGTTCAGGTGTTACCTGGTGGGGAAGTTTATCTAGCTTTAGAAAGAGGTGCTATTGATGCTGCTGAATGGTCAAGTCCTTATGATGATGAGAAGTTGGGTTTATATAAGGCAGCAAAATACTATTATTATCCTGGTTGGTGGGAACCTGGTCCGACCATAGATGTATTGGTTAATTTAGATGCTTGGAATAAGTTACCAAAAGAATATCAAGAAATTTTTCAAACTGCTGCTTATGAAACTAACTTGAATATGTTGGCTCAATATGATGCTTTGAATCGTGAAGCGTTGCCAAGATTGATTGAAAAGGGTGTCCAGTTGAAGGTTTTTAGTCCAGAAATTATGGCAGCAGCCCAGAAAGCAGCTTTTGAAATTTATGAGGAAAATTCTAGTAAAGATAGCAGTTTTAAGGAGGTTTATCAACAGTGGAAAAAATTTCGAGAGCAGGTTTTCAATTGGAATAAAGTTAATGAGTTAAGTTTTGCTCAGTTTTCGTTTAATAAGTAGTCAGTAGGGACGCGACATAAAACGCCCCTACATTGGTTCACTTATAACTGATATAGAATCCCGATAATTACTATCGCTAAGTCATTGCGACTGGAACAAAGTGGAAGGAAGCAATCTCGTCAAGCTATGAGATTGCTTCCTATCGTCGCAATGACGACTGTTCAACCCCATTTTATATGATAACTGAAATGACAGATACCTCACAATAGGAAATTAGATCAAATGCACCATTTAAGGTGTGTGAAATACCACAAATATTTGTTTTTTTGTGAATATTTAAGATTTAGTACAGATTTAGATGGATTTTTCCTGTTTTCTGGAGATTCAGCCAAGATTTCAGTTTTCCCTTTCAAAAATTAACCATAATCTTCATCAAAACTTCATATAAATCCAGTATTTTTCGGTTATATTTATATAGACCAAAATTTTAAGCTAGACAATACGGTGAGTCAAACTCCACTATCTACCCCTAAACCCCTAGAAATTACTTGTTCCCGTCATTTTCTCTCTTGGTTACAAGAGCAGCAGATAAGTTTGGCATTCACCACCTATCAAACTAATCGCCTGTTCCTCATTGGTCTCAAACCCAATGGACAACTTTCCGGTTTCGAGCGACTATTTGACAGAGCTATGGGGCTATGGGCTACTCCTAACCATCTCTACCTCAGTACCCGGTATCAATTCTGGCAGTTTGATAATGTTCTGAACCCTGGTCAATTATATAAGGGATATGACCAGCTATATGTGCCCCGTATTGCCTACACCACTGGAGATTTAGATATTCATGACGTGGTGATGGGAAAATTCCCCCAGCAGACCTTGACAAATAATTTTATTGATGTTATACCCCCCCCCCGCAAGCAGGGAGTGGGGATCAAGTCATTTTTGTCAATACTTTATTTAGCTGTCTCGCCACCCTCAGTCACCAGTACAGTTTTGAATCAATCTGGCAACCACCCTTTATCTCTAAGCTGACACCAGAAGACTGCTGTCACCTCAACGGTTTGGCCATGGTGGAAGGAAAGCCCCGTTATGTGACGGCTGTGAGTCGTTCCGATGTCACCGGAGGCTGGCGGGAAAGACGGCAAGATGGGGGCGTGGTTATGGATATTGAGGCTAATGAGATTGTCGCTTCAGGGTTCTCAATGCCTCACTCCCCTCGCTTCTACCAAGGAAAGCTATGGTTGCTCAATTCTGGTACAGGGGAATTTGGTTATCTGGACTTACTAACAGGCCAATTTCAGCCTGTTGCTTTTTGTCCTGGGTATATGCGGGGTTTGGCTTTTTGGGGTAACTATGCTGTTGTGGGGCTGTCTAAACCACGCGATCGCTCTTTTTCTGGTTTGGCCCTTGATGAACGGTTAGCTGCAAAAGATACTAACCCCTGTTGTGGCTTGATGGTGATTGATTTGACTACTGGCAGTATTGCCCACTGGTTCCAGTTAGAAGGGGTTGTCACCGAACTCTATGACGTACAGGTTTTGCCCGGAGTGCGACAACCAATGGCTCTGGGTTTCAAGAGTGATGAAATTGCTCGTTTGGTTACTTGTGCTGGTTTCTCTAGTTTCCAAGGAGAGTTGAGTGAAAGTCAAGAGTCAGAAGGTGCAAGGCAATCCCTACCTACTGCTTTCGTCAGGGGAAGAGTTGGAGATGAGAGGCAGGATACAGAAGAGAAAAATCAAGATTCAAAAGGTGAAACTGCCCAAGCAAAAGTTAAATACCAAGTGGTGGGAAACCTGAATGCAGCTAATACTTTACAATACGATGCTTTAACTTTTCCTAGCATCAAGAAACGCTGGCAGACTTTCCCACAAAAAGGATTACTGGTGGGAATTTCCGCCTCTGTTGCAGGGGAAATGGTGGGATTAGCGATCGCCGAAATTACGCCAACCCAAGAAAATACTCCCCAAGCAGAGGTACTGTCTCTGTTTGTTTTACCAGAATACCGCCATCAGGGAATTGGCACCACCTTGGTTAAATACCTGGAAACAGCCCTCG
This sequence comes from Cyanobacteria bacterium P01_H01_bin.35, assembly GCA_038747755.1. Classification (GTDB taxonomy): domain Bacteria; phylum Cyanobacteriota; class Cyanobacteriia; order Cyanobacteriales; family Microcoleaceae; genus Trichodesmium. Next base: position 21,840 of record JBCDJM010000044.1, on the reverse strand, counting down.
CTGCTCAGAAATGTCCCCAAGTCATGGTGAAATACCAAGCGACTGAACTCACTGCATCTGCTCTCGAACCCTTGCTTAGACAGAGGAATTGGCAGCCCCCCAAAGAGACTTTCTGGCTGGCGAAAATGTCAATGGAGAAAATAGCCCAAGCTCCCTGGTTGTACAAACACATACTGCCAGATTCTTTCACGATTTTTCCTTGGAGTGAATTAACCGATGCTGAAAAACAGCAAATTCAACAGACACTAGACTATCCAGCCTCTCTGAGTCCCTTTGAGGACGATTCCCGGTTGGAACCCTTGAACAGCTTGGGGTTGCGCTATGGAGAGGAAGTGGTGGGTTGGATAGTCACCCATCGTGTCGCGCCAGACACAATTCGCTATTCCACAATGTTTGTGGCACAGCAATTCCAAAAGTTAGGACGGGGCGTTGCCCTGATTGCAGAGTCACTCAAACGGCAAATTGCCAGTCCTGTGCCTAACTGTACCTGGGGGGTAGCAATGGAAAACCAGCAAATGGCACAATTCCTGCGCCGCCGTCTGGCACCTTACACCACTTTCATCAGCGAGTCGCGCCAATGTGGGAAGCGATTGAAAATTTAGCTGATTGTGCGACTTGTTCAGCCGATGGAAAAATTCCTTGGCATGGCGAGAACTGGTAAGTAAACCACCAAAAGGTTTGAGAAGCACTTTCAATCCTTACCAGATGACAATTACCACAGTTTTGGTTAGGAGCCGTGTAAGAATAACCTGAACAGTTTTTTTTATGGAAACTAGATTTCACAATCTATTTCAGATAAAATTTGTACAACTTATTTTTACACGGCTACTTAGGTAATATCTACCAAAACTTCTTGTTAAACTAATGGAGTAAAGATTTAATTATGGCTACTTTTGTAGAACGAATTGGCACAGCGAATCCCTTGAACGGTTTTGATGTAGGGTACTACAGTAGCCCCACCTTTGCTGACATTGACGGCGACGGGGATTTGGATGCCTTTATTGGGGAAGAATTCGGCAGCATCATCTACTTTGAGAATGATGGTTCTGGCAACTTCACTGAAGTAACTGGCATTGGCAACCCCTTGGAGGGTTTTGATGTAGGGTACTTCAGTAGCCCCACCTTTGCTGACATTGACGGCGACGGGGATTTGGATGCCTTTATTGGGGAATATGAAGGCAACATCAACTACTTTGAGAATGATGGTTCCGGCAACTTCACTGAAGTAACTGGCATTGGCAACCCCTTGGACGGTTTTGATGTAGAGTACCACAGTACCCCCACCTTTGCTGACACTGACGGCGACGGGGATTTGGATGCCTTTATTGGGGAAGCTGACGGCACCATCAACTACTTTAAGAATGATGGTTCTGGCAACTTCACTGAAGTAACTGATGGCAACCCCTTGGACGGTGTAGATGTAGGGTACTTCAGTAGCCCCACCTTTGCTGACATTGACGGCGACGGGGATTTGGATGCCTTTATTGGGGCAGTTGACGGCAGCATCAACTACTTTGAGAATGATGATTCTGGCAACTTCACTGAAGTAACTGATGGCAACCCCTTGGACGGTGTAGATGTAGAGAACCTCACTAGCCCCACCTTTGCTGACATTGACGGCGACGGGGATTTGGATGCCTTTATTGGGGAACGATTTGGCAAGATCATATACTTTGAGAACACTACCTCTACCAACAATCCCCCTGTTGCTGTTGACGACAGTGCCACCACTGATGAAGACAGCCTCCTCAGTGGTAACGTCCTCACCAACGATAGCGATGCCGAAACAGATCCCCTTACTGTTACGGAAGTAAACGGCAATGCTGCTGATGTTGACAGTCAAATTCCTTTGCCTTCTGGCGCATTGTTAACCCTCAACAGTGATGGCACATTCGACTACGATCCCAACGGTCAATTTGAATCTCTCAACGATGGGGATACAGCCTCCGATAGCTTTACCTACACCATTAGTGATGGCACAGATACCGATACCGCAACTGTTACCGTTACGATTGATGGGGTTGATGAGGCTCCCGTTATTCCTCCCAATTTCCTTGAATCTGACTACACCATTTTTAGTAGCAATATCAGTACCACAGAGTACACTGTTGAGCTGACTAACTCCCAACCTGTTTACACAATTGACGGGACTGCCACTAATGATTCTCTGAACAACTTCCTAACCGAAGTTGTATTAGAGCTTGGCGGCACAGTTGTCAAGAATGGCACTATCAACGAGGGTTCCCTCGAACATTTTGGTGGCAACCAAAATCCATCCATCACAGAAAATGAGGCTATTGATGAAGTCACCATTAAGATTGCAGGTTCTGGGGTAGGAGGTCAGTACAAAGCAGACTTCGACAATGATGCTGATGCCAATGCTTTTCAGGAATTCGCAAGGGATCTCCTGGGCACAGATCCAACTAAAACCCAAATCTTCCAGTTCAATGGCGGTACCAATGGCGGGAATAACAACATCAGAATTTTGACCAATGACGAGATTGTTGACTTGAACCCAGAATTATCAGATGGTTTACGCACTGCTGACAGCCTTGAGTTTAAATGGTCAGGTAGTGATACATCAGGAACACAGAAGCGCAATAACTTTGATGATTTTATCGGGGAAATGGGAGACCTGTTTGGTGGAGACCAGTTGACGAATGCTGATATCCATGTGATTCCTACTTTAAATGAGGCGGAACTTATGGGGACCGAGGTGGCAATTAGTAATGGTCTCGGTGACACAGAAACCTGGAACTTTGACAACGCACAGGAAGCACAAAACTTCCTAACTTTCTTTGACAGTACAGTTGACGCTTTCGCTGTTTAATCGGTTGAGCAACAAGTTCGACAGAATCTAAAAACTAAGGTTGTACTCAAGCTTTGAATGCTTGAGTACAAGTTTCATTTCAGTTATCATCAGGACTTACGAAAAATATCCAATCATACACCATATGTAGGGGCGGTTGGCCAATCGCCCCTACGCTATTGATGAAAGCATATAGTGATAGAACACAGATAATGTTAATTTTTTTGATATTTCCGGTTTACTAGAAGAAAAACATGAATTCTAAATTTATATAGTTAAATTGGGAAATTATCAAATATGGAAACATACGCATATAATCAAGCTGCTGTAACTTGGGAAACATCTCACAACATTGAACAACCAGAATGTTCCCCATGCGACCGCATGATAAAATTTTTACGTTTAGGATGGAAAATGATGTTTACACCAGAATTATTAGAAGTTTGTTGAAGTTTCCAAACAGATCGATCTCGAAAATAAAATCCACTATAAAACTTCTGACTTTTGACTTCAGTTTCTTTCCTGTAAAAGTGGCAGTATTTATTAGCATAAAATACCCAATATAGTTGGTACTGCAAATTTAGCTTCTAACTTATACCTTTTGACTTTTGACTTTTGACTTTTGACTTTATCAAGATGGAGGTTGAGGAAATTTTCTCTCCTTAACTTCCAAACTATATTCCTTAACCGCTTCAGTAATATTCTCTCGTAAATTAGCATAAGATTTCGCAAAAGGTGGCTGCCAATCAGAAATTCCTAAAACATCATTAATCACTAATATCTGACCATCACAATCAGCACCAGCACCAATACCAATAGTAGGAATAGAAACCTTTTCCGTAATCTCTTTTGCTAAATCTACTCCAATATGTTCTAAAATCATGGCAAAAGCACCAGCTTGTTCCAAAGCTACAGCTTCTGCTAAAATACGCGCACTAGCATCAGGAGTTTTACCTTGTCGGCGATAACCTCCAAATTGATGTACAGACTGGGGAGTTAAACCAATATGCCCCATTACAGGAATACCTACTGATGTTAATTTCTGTACCGTTTGAGCGATCGCCTCATTGCCACCTTCTAACTTTACAGCTTGAGCGCCAGTTTCTTTGAGTATTCTTCCCGCCGAATGTATAGCTTGTTGAGTGCTTTCTTGATAAGTTAAAAATGGTAAATCTACCACCATCAAAGCCTGCTTTACACCTCGTCGCACTGCTTTAGCATGATGAATCATTTCATCAAGAGTGACTGGTATAGTTGTTTCATAACCTAATGTCACCATTCCCAAAGAATCTCCCACCAGGATTAAATCAACTCCAGCATTATCTAAAATTTGAGCGATCGTATAATCATAAGCTGTCAGAGCAACTATCGGACGACCTTTTTGTTTCCATTGAATTAATTGTCTAGTTGTAATTGCCATTTTTAAGTTAAGTTATAGGAGTAATTTCAGTTATCAGTTATCAATTATCGGTACCTCAATGGAATAGGGAGGAGACCTCGTTGAGATGACACTTTAATTATTAAATAATTAACACTTACTCTTTAGACATCTCCAGAAAAGAGGGAACAGGGAACAGGGAACAGGGGGGAGTAATTTATAATTTATGGATAATAATTGATTTTATTTTTCATTTTTGGAGAAGTCTTTTGAGCTTTTTGATAATTATTAGCTAGGAGCATATTATTTTCTTTCTTTCTTTCTTTCTTTCTTTCTTTATGTTTGCTACTCCCCTACTCCCTACTTCTCTACTCCCCTACTCCTTTGCTCCCTACTCCCCTGCTCCCTACTCCTCTACTCCCCTACTCCCTAATTTAATTTTAAAGCACTAACAGGAACTTCATCCCAAGACTCAACAGTTCGCAGTGTAGCTTTCCATCCTTGTTCCTTTTGAGTATCAGTTAAATTCTTTTCAAAAGATTCATGGCACTCTTCAGCTTGTTTTTTGTCGCAACAGGCAATACAAGAGTAGACAATACCAGATGGATCTATCTGTTCATTTACCCAAATAGTCATATTTAATAACCTCAGTATTATTTGTAATGCTACCGAAACTGATTTAATAATCAATCTCAAATTATTACTTATCATGTTGACAATAGTCAAGTTATTCTAAAATTCATAAGTAATATTACAGCAGTAAAAAAATAAAATTCTGAATCCTTAGAGAACTCAGAATTTCGATTGAGTAATTAGGCAAAATTAAATCCAAAATAGAATGAAACAAGTAAATTATCCCCAACTATTCTGATTAATAAATTCTCTAGATTAAAACTTAACTTTATTGATAACCAGCTACTTAGCACTAAATTTTTAATTGTGAATGAATAAGTTATATCAAATCCGGTAGTATCGGTATAAAAAAGCAGAGAAACCGGGTTTGTATCAAATTCTCTACCATACTAACATTACAGTGCTTTTCAGTTGAGTAGACCACAAAACTGTTGTAGGAGTAATGAGGTAGGGACGTTTTGCTGACGCAAAGCTCCGCTTTATATGTCGGCGACAGCCGAAATACGTTTGTGAAGCATTCCGGAACGGAAAGTTGTGCGCCAGCAAAACGCTATGGGACATGTTTGCGGAGCATTCCCTATACGAAAACGCATTTTTGTTATGCAACGTCCATACGGAGTAATGAGGTAGGGATGTTGCATGCAACGTCCGTACCGAGTCAGTATGATTGTGGTTTATTCATCATTAAACCGCTCTAACGTCTAACAAACCCGGTTTCTTATAACACTCCGATTTATCGGGAACCGTAACAAGCGGATTTGATATTAAATCTGAATTTTTATAATTGCTCTCCAGATGCTAAACTATTCAGAGAATCATCAGTAACACGACATATACGCCACTCATCTAAAATTGACGCGCCAATACGTTTATAAAATCCGATAGCCGGTTCATTCCAATCTAAAACACTCCATTCCAAACGGCCACAGTTTCGATAGACGGCCAATTCTGCTACATAACTTACCAGTCGTTTCCCGATACCGCGCCCCCGGTATTCAGGTAACACAAATAAATCTTCTATATAAATTCCAGGTTGGGTGAGAAAAGTTGAATAATTATGAAAGAATAAAGAAAAACCTACAGCTTGGCCTGACAATTCGGCAATAATAGCCTCAGCATAGGGACGATGATGAGACCTATCGCTACCCGGTTTACCAAACAAATGAGCTTCCAGGGAAGCAACGTTACCTGTAACAGCATGAGATAATTTCTCATATTCAGCTAGGGCCTTAATTAACTCAAATATTACAGGTACATCTGCTCGTATTGCAGCACGCAACTTTAGTTCATCCAAGGACATAATTTAATACCGTTTCACGGAACTCAAAAGTCAAAACTCAAAAGTTAAAAGTAAGATTTTATCAGCTAAAAAATTGATAAGAGTATTTTGATTTGAGCTAGTAGCTGAATGCTATAGCTAAGGAAGAATTGATTGGGAAACAGATCCATGACGGATTTTAAACTAGGAAATGTTTTTCCTACTCTTCCCTGTTCCTCGTTCTCTATTCCCTTCACGGAAGTCAAAAGTAAGATTTTATCAGCTAAAAATAGGAAATGTTTTTCCCGCTGTTCCCTATTCCCTATTCCCTATTCCCTATTCCCTGCTTATAATTAAAAACGATTTAACCATCCTTTTAAACGTTCAGCTACTTGAGGGCGACGTAACTTTCGCATTGCTTTAGCTTGAATTTGTCGTACTCGTTCGCGGGAGATATTAATCATCCGACTTACCTCATCTAAAGTATGAGGTTCTCCTGTGATTAAACCATAGCGGAGAGTAATTACATCTTGTTCGCGATCGCTTAAGACATGGTTTAATACCTCTAAGATATCCTGGCGCATCATCATATCATTCATTTGCGCTTCGGGAGTCGTATTTTCATTATCTTCTAAGAAGTCTAATAGTTCGGTATTTTCGTCAGTACCCAAACGATGATTGAGAGAGAGAGTTTTCCGACGAATTTGCTGGAGGTTACGCAGTTGTTGATGGGAAATTTCTAGTTCTTGAGCAATTTCTGCGTCACTGGGAATACGATTTAAACTGCGTCTTAAATCGCGGTAAACTCGTTTAAGTTTGTTAATCTGTTCAACTACATGAACTGGTAGGCGAATAGTACGGCCTTGATTAGCAATAGTGCGAGTTATTCCTTGACGAATCCACCAATAGGCGTAAGTAGAAAATTTGTAACCTTTTTCTGGGTCAAATTTTTCTGTAGCACGATTTAGTCCTAATGCTCCTTCTTGAATCAAGTCTAGAAAAGGAACTCCCCGATTTAGATAACGTTTGGCTATGGAAACTACTAAACGGAGGTTAGAGCTAATCATTCGACGTTTGGCAGCCCGACATTGATGTAGGCGATGTTCTAGTTGTATTTCTGTCAAACCTGAGGCTGCTGCTACTTCAAGTTTTGTCGGCAGTCGCCCTAAATCATTTGCCAGTTTCTCTGGCAGTTGTTCAAAGATGACTAACTCTTGGATCTGCCTGGCTAATTCTATTTCTTCTTTTTGGCTCAAAAGAGGATAACGAGACATTTGCTTAAATAATGCTCCCACTGCATCATCTATATCTTGTTGATTTTCTGGTACTGGGGTAGTTACAGCCGATATATTCATACTAGAATCCTCCTGATTTTGACCTTCTTCATGTAGGGATTCGGCAATCATCAAACTCATTTGTTGCATTTGATCTGCTATCTCTGATTTATTAATAGGATCTGGTAATTGGATTTGATGTTGGTCTGAATTCTCTGAAAGTAGAATTTTCATAGTGTTTTTTTTCTATTATATAGTTTGGCAATTGTAAATGGTTGATGAGATACAATACAAGTGTGATTTTATACCAGAATTTCTCAATTATTACTTAACAATTCAACTTAATATCAATAAAGCACCTAACAGACAATTAATTTTACCATACTTTACAATTTATGTCAATAAATAACTAAGAACGATCGCAATCTTAAATTACATTTTATTCCATGAAGATTATCTGTGTTAATATTTACATAACTAAACAATTACTTAATGATTAATTAACATTTAGTTATTTGTCTTTGAACAAAGAATAGTATCTATTTCAAAGCTTTAATCCCTAATTAGCTGTATTAATCAATACAAATTAGATAGTTTATTCCTAAAGTTTTTTCTTTATTGAAGATAATTAAAAGAACTATAATTATGCTAATTTGTAACAAAGTTAACTGCTTTAGGCTCCTATTGATGCTGTATAAATTACAGTAAATTTTGAAAATAGAAGTGGATGTAAATACAATTATATTATAACATGATTACAAATACCTATATTTTACCTCTAATACCAATTTTTCATCAAGTTGCTCAAGATAAGTCAGAATAGTTTTTTTCAATTAATTCTCACAAGGGTAAATTTTTTTTGTAACCCTAAATATCTCAGGATATTGGTTGGTAAATTATTTTTATTAGAGTTGTTGGGAATTAAGCTAAAAAAATGCCTAAAACCCTTATTATTGATAGCTTACAGCTTTTTCAGCCTTCCAATCCTGAAAACCTTATAGAATAAGCTTTTGAGCATTGTTCAACTTTTATTTCCCAACAACTCTATTGTTTGCAGATAAACTGCATTCATTACTACTTTTTTTTAGATGGAAGCTAGCAAAAACTAAAAATATTGAGAGCATAAACTTGAAGGTTGTGCTATTTAACTAGCTATCAGCTTTTCCTTAGGGAATGCTGCGCAAACAGCATTTAGCTGGAGCGCTAAAAAATCGAGGGTTTAAGTCCCCCACAAGAGGAGCAAAAAAGCGCGTAGTGCCGCGTGGGGGTATAAATTCCTCATTATACACGCTCCTAGAAGCTGATAACGCAGTTCCTCTGCAACAGGCTTGCTGAAGTGCTGAGTGCTCAGTGCTATTTAAGTTATCAGTTAGCCTCCTAGATCATAACTATCTCTTGCAGAAGAGTTATCCTAATATCATGTTCGGATAATCACTTATAAAAAAAATCTTTTCCCTTTCAACCTTTCTTTTCCTTCTGCCTTCTGCCTTCTGCCTTCTGCCTTCCTTCCTCCTAAGTGTAAGTATTCAGCCGAACATGATATAAGATAGCTTTGTGGCAGCAAAAACCTTTTTCATATTGCGTAGCAAAACAATATCTCTGGCTGAAGATAGAGGCTTGAAATACTGAAGTTTATTCTTTTCATCTTCTTAAAAAGGGACACATCAGCCTAAAAAAACTCTTTAAAATTTATCCAATAAACAATCTTTAAGTGCTAAAATTAACTCATGCTTGAATTTAAATTAGGAACTACTAAACTAAATGTTAGATTGGATTTATGCTACTTTTTCCCAATTATTAAAAAATATAGATGCTATTATTTTTTATAGTATTGGAGGAGACCAAGGCATACCACTTATTGTACTTTGGCTAATTAGTGGTGGTCTCTTTTTTACTATCCGAATGCAGTTTATTAATCTTCGAGCCTTTAAACACGCTATTGATGTTATTTTAGGTAAATACGATGACCCCAATGACGAAGGTGAAGTTTCCCATTTTCAAGCTGTTGCTACTGCCTTATCTGCAACTGTGGGGTTAGGAAATATTGCCGGAGTTGCTATTGCTATTAGTTTGGGAGGACCGGGTGCAGCTTTTTGGATGACGATCGCAGGTTTCTTAGGTATGAGTACCAAGTTTATTGAGTGTACCCTGGCTCAAAAATATCGGATGATTAGATTAGATGGTACAGTTGCTGGAGGGCCAATGTATTATCTGTCAATAGGTTTAGCTGATTTGGGACAAAAAAAATTTGGTCAAATTTTAGCAGGAATGTTTGCGTTTTTCAATATTTTGGCGGTACTGGGTAGTTCGAGTATATTTCAGTCTAACCAGTCTCAAGTAGTCGTTGCTAATGTACTACCATTTGTTGCCGAAAGAACTTGGATCTATGGATTAGTTTTAGTATTAATAGTGGGGTTGGTGATTATTGGAGGTATTCAGCGCATTGCTGGAGTGGCTGCTGCTATCGTACCTGCCATGTGTGCCGTATACTTTTTGGCTGCTCTCTGGGTGATTTTGGCTAACTTGACAGATATTCCTAATGCCTTAGCTAGTATTATTCATGGTGCTTTTGTTCCCCAAGCTGTTGCAGGTGGTTTGGTTGGGGCGCTAGTACAGGGGTTCCGACGCGCTGCTTTCTCTAATGAAGCGGGGTTAGGTTTGGCAGCGATCGCTCATGCTACGGCGAAAACTGATGAACCTATTCGGGAAGGTATTGTAGCATTACTAGAACCATTTATTGATACTATCGTCATCTGTAACATGACTGCTTTAGTAGTTATTATTACTGGGGTTTACAATAATCCAGAATTTGCTAATCTTGGTGGTTCAGAATTGACTCTAGCTGCTTTTACTACTGTTATTGGCTGGTTTCCTTCTGTTTTGACAGTTTGTATATTTTTGTTTGCTTTGTCTACCATGATTTCTAGTAGTTATTATGGTCAAGTTTGCTGGCAATATTTATTTGGAGATCGGAGTGTGATTATATATAAAATCTTGTTCTTAGTAGGTGTCTTTGTGGGTACAGTTACTAATCCAGAAGCTGTAATTCAATTTGCTGATGCTTTGAAAATAACTCTTGCTTTTCCTAGTTTGCTCGGTGCTTATTTCCTTTGTGGTAAAGTGGCAACAGACCTAGAAAATTATATGAAGCGTTTACAAACAGGAGAAATGATTTCAGCATAAATCCCGTCCGCTTCTGGATGTGGAACTGGTGGCACCGCGAAATCCCACAGAAGAAATCCTCGCAAGCATTTTGGCAGAACTTTTGAGTATTAATGAAGTCGGTGTATTGGACAACTTTTATTTGTTGGGCGGTCATTCTCTTTTAGCAGTCCGACTCATATCATGTCCGGTAGCATCGTTTGTGTATAGAATCTAAGTCGTAATGGTAAAATCCTTCTGCCTCCTGCCTTCTGCCTTACTTTCTCCAAAGTGTAAGTATTTAACCGGACATGATATCATGACTCAGATCGAACAGCAGTTTGGGAAAAAGCTGCCTCTGGCAACACTCTTTCAAAGTACAACGATTTCCGAAAAAGCTACACTTCTCAAAGACTACGAAGAGTCTCAGCTTTTATCCCCCGTGGTAAAAATGAAGTCTGGAGATGACGGACTCCCTCTGTTTTTTATCTCTCCAAGCAGTGGCAATTCCTTATTTTATATGGACTTAGCCCGTAAGATGAACACGAAACAACCGATTTACGGTTTGCAAGCGCCTGGTTTAAACGGAGAACGGGAAGCCCTGACTACCTTGCCGGAACTAGCGGCATATTATATCAAAGCCATTAAAACGATTCAGCAGACCGGTCATTACCATATTGTCGGTTTTTGCGTAGCAGGTTTCTTGGCGTTTGAGATTGCCCAACAGTTAAGCTTAGAAGGCGAAACTACAGCCTTACTCGGAATGATAGAAACCCAATCCCCCAAAGTGTACAAAATCATCAACGATCGCTTGGCAGCAGAAAGCTTAGGATATGAAATTTATAATGCGATTGGCTTTGTTGAAGAACTCAGCGCTACCTCGGGTAAAAAATTATCCCTATCTCCTCAAGAATTGGAGGATCTAAAGTTGGAAGAGCAGTTGGAATATATCCTAGAGCAGGCAAAGAAGCATAATATTTTACCCTCAGAGGTAGGAGTGCAGCATATGCAAGACCTGTATCAGGTTTATCATGCGACAGCAAAGGCAGCATGTAACTATGAGGCGCGACCCTATGTAGGTGCAATTAACCTGTTCAATGCCAGTCAACCTTCGGTCGAAATTGACATTGATGAGAAACTGGGTTGGGAAGATTGGATAAAAGGCAAAATAGAAGCCTATGAGATTACTGGCGACAATCATTCCATTATGCGTGAACCGGATGTAGTTTTTTTGGCTGAAGAGCTAGCGCTTTGTCTCCAGCAAGTGTGAAAGCGTCAATGAAAGCGATCGTTATGATTGGGTAGCGATCACCTCATTGATTTCCCCTCCAACTGCTTCATTAAGATTAATAAAAGACAAGTATATTTTTTCTCCTAATCCCTGCTCCCTTAAAAAAATTAAATTAATTTTGCCAAGGTACTTATCATAACAAAGTTTAATGCTTTCTTTAACTATGGTTGAATATTAATACTTAGGAGCCATGTAAGAATAAGTTATACAAATTTTGTCTGGGATAAATTGTGAAATATAGCTTCCATCAAAAAAACTGTTCAAGTTATTTTTACACGGCTACTTATATGGTATAAGTGTTTAGTTAAGAAAAATGATTAGCTGGTAAAGTTAAAAATGAAAAGACTAACTTGGCTCTATATGTTCCTGTTTCTGTTAATACCAACTGTTGCTTTAGCAGCAGAACCAGAAACAGCAGATAGTTTCATCACAACCATAGATCAAGCTTTTTTAAGTTTTGTAAATGTAATATTTAGCATCCTTTTCTTTAGTATCGGTGGTTTTCCTTTAATTGTTTTATGGCTGATTATTGGTGCAATTTTTTTTACTATTAGAATGCAATTTATCAATATTCGTGCTTTTAAACACGCTATTGATATTGTCAGAGGCAGATATGATGACCCCGAAGATGAAGGAGAAGTCTCCCACTTTCAAGCTTTGGCTACAGCATTATCGGGAACTGTAGGATTAGGCAATATTGCAGGTGTGGCTGTAGCGGTTAGTGTTGGCGGACCTGGGGCTGCATTTTGGTTGACGATCGCTGGTTTTTTTGGAATGACCAGTAAATTTGTTGAATGTACCCTGGCTCAAAAATATCGCATTATTAAACCTGATGGTACTATTTCTGGTGGACCGATGCGCTACCTATCGACAGGTTTAGCAGAAATGGGGCAGAGAAATTTAGGCAGAGTTCTTGCTGTACTATTCTCTGTATTCTGCATTTTTGCTTCTTTTGGTGGCGCTAATATGTTCCAAGCAAATCAGTCTTACGGGGCGGTTGCTACTGTTTTACCAAGTTTGCCTAGTTGGGTTTATGGTTTAGTGCTGGTAGTTTTGGTGGGGTTAGTAATTATTGGTGGTATTCAGCGTATTGGTATGGTAGCAGGTACTCTTGTACCTTTGATGTGTTTAGTTTATGTTTTGGCTTCCCTATTTATTCTCCTGGCTAATATTACCGAAATTCCAGGAGCGATCGCTACTATTATTTCTGGTGCTTTTGCTCCTAAAGCAATAGAAGGGGGTGTTATTGGTGTAATTATTCAAGGGTTCCAACGTTCTGCTTTTTCTAATGAAGCAGGTGTGGGTTCGGCAGCGATAGCTCACTCTGCTGCCAGAACTGATGAACCTATTCGTGAGGGTTTGGTTGCACTTTTAGAACCGTTTATTGATACTATTGTTGTATGCAATATGACGGCTTTGGTGGTTGTCATTACTAATGTATATAATGCTGAAGAATTTGCTGCTTTGCGAGAAGCGAAGAAAGGGGCGGAGTTAACTTCTGCTGCTTTTGGTACTGTTTTGACATGGTTTCCAATTTTATTGGCGCTCGCTGTTTTCTGTTTTGCCTTTTCCAGCATGATTTCTTGGAGCTACTATGGCGAACGTTGTTGGGATTATTTGTCTGGTGGTAAGGGTTTAATTATTTACAAAATCTTGTTTTTGGTTGCTGCTTTTGTCGGTTCAGTATCTAACCCATCTTCTGTAATTAATTTTAGTGATGCTACTTTACTGTCAATGGCTTTTCCTAATATTTTGGGTGGTTATTTTTTGTGTGGTCAAGTAGCAAAGGATTTACAAAATTATATGAGTCGTCTCGGAAAAGGAGAGATGGTTCCTGTTAAGTAAAACTTTGTGGAGGGAGTTGGATAAAATACCCCTATCCAATTTTCTCAACTTCGGTCTTCCTTCTTACTTCTTACCGAAAAATTAAGGTATAAAGCCTCTCCATTGATGGAGAAAAGACAAAAAAATTTCCTTTGAGTCAATCCTCTTCTTTATAAGAAGAGGTAATAATTAATAATTAATAATTAATTGTTGAATTCTTCCTTCTTCCACTATCAAAAAAGCAATGAGTATATTTCCTAAAAACTCCGTACTTGTGCCCATAGATTTTTCCGATGAATCTATTGAGGCAATTAATGTGGCTCTAGAATTTGTTACAGATACTTCTCATTTATGGGTACTTCATGTCTTAGCCCCTCTTAATCCTATTGAACCAGGAGTAAGGTGGCATACTGTTGATGACCAGAGTCGTAAACAGCAGGTGGAAAAGGCGTTTCACGAACAATTCTCAGCACAGGAATATCAGGGTATTAATTTCACTGTGGCGATCAGAACTCCAGCTCCAGAAATATTGGACTATGCTCAAGAAAAAAAAGTGGAGTTGATTATAATTCCTTCCCACGGACATACTGGTATTGGTCGATTTTTATTGGGATCTGTTGCTGAACGGATTGTCAGATATTCCCATTGTCCTGTTTTAGTCCTGCGCAAGTCGGCCTATTAGAGACTGTTTATAAACAAAACCTTAAGCCTTTTTAGTGGACTGACAGACCTATCAGTTATCAGTTATCATCCGCCTCTGGCTGAACTCATAGGCTCGAAATAATGAACTGTTATCTTTGGATCTATCCATTACCCACATCTTTCTTAACATTAAGGTTTGACAAAAGAAAACATTTATGTAGTGGAGTAGCGATATAGCTGCCGCACTTGCTCCGCATCTCCCCTGTGGCTTCGTTTATTTTTAGATGGTTAGAGTCGATGGGAGATATGACTCTCCGCACCTCTCCTTCAAAACCCTGCGTGCGACTTTCACCGCACAAGGCTCCTAGCAGTTTATGGTAACGTCTCAGTTTTAAGACCAAACCCATTGATTACAGCAGTTTCGGAGTTAGTGAGGTACAAATTTTTAAGACTTTAGGCAACAGGCAATAGGCAAGAGGCAACAGATAATTAATTAAAGTGTACCTCACCATCCTAAAAAGTGCTGTAAGGCTTGCACTTGGTCAGAGCTTAGTTCTCTTAATCTTTCACTGTTTCAGGCAGGGTGTGCCTTTACCTACCGCCTTGGAGTTATTTACCTTTTTATCGCCTTGCATTCGACTCTGGCCTGGGCAATTTCAGGCTGAAGGCTTTCACCCTGTACGCATAGTTTTGGGTAGCTTCACTAGAATGTGTCTAAGCATCATCACCCATTCTTCGCAGTTTCTCGACTGCCGGGGGCAGTTTCGTTCCCCCATCCTACCCGATAACAAGGTTTCCGCGCTTTCCCGCCTACTAATCAACTAACCTGCTTTGATTAGACTTGTATATCGTTTTTCTTCGTTCCGAATTGCAGATTGTTTTGACGGTTTAGGGTTGCCCACTTCGCCTACACGACCCCCAGGGATGCGTCTAATAAATTACTTTGGCGCGGGGTTTGCTCGTGTCCGGTCAAGAGATTTGGTGTGACTCCTGCCGTGGCGTGAGACGCTTTTTCAGGACATTCCGCCCTGGTACCCATGCCGTCTCCCCTTTACCCCCAGTGTGCCTATCACTATACGCTCTGGTTGGGGCCTGATGCCAGCTTCGCTCTGTCAGTGAAAAGGTCTGACTCGGCGTGGCCAGGTCGGGAGTCCGTTGTCCCCTAACGGGCTGGATTCTCACCAGCATCCGTAACTCAGTTATCCAACAGGCTCTTCTTTAGTAGCCTCGTTTATTGCAGGCTCTTCCGCCGTGGCCTCGTTGAACCCTATTCATACCCCTCTAGTTTCTAGAGGCTCCTAATAGGAACGAATCGCACTAATTTACGCCATGTACGCCGTTTACGCGACAACCATGAACTCTTGTTTTCCATTCACCCTCCCCGTAAACCTTTACCCAATAACGAGTCTACTACCAGATGAATAGCTTCAGAGCGTTGGTATAACTGGCAGTTGAACATTCATATGCATGCAAGCGACGGGATACAGTGCTATGGTCTGGTATTGGTAAATCTAACTCCATCAATTGAAATATAGATTCCACAAGACCTTCGCTCTGCCCTCCTGCCAGACTAAACAATGATTGTATAGTCACCATCAACTCGATGGCTGTGTCACTATAGGTATTTGATGCTCCCCTACGTCCAGTTTTCCGTTGGTTTCACTGCTCTATTACTTCATCAGTGAGCCAAAATGTCATACTCCCCCTTTGCTTTAAGGAAGCATGATACTCGGACCGGTTACTGACTCGGTACTTGGACTTGGACTTATACCATTTCTCCAAAATATTGCTATATTTGCTTGGATGCGGAAGTGTGGGGAGAGACGGAGGTGGGGGGAGAGGAAAAGTGGTGGTAATAATCACGAACTAGCTAATAATTGCCAAAAACAGACTTTGAACCTGGGTAACTACTTGATTGTTGAAGTATAGCTGAAGTATACCACTAATGCATGGTAATCGGTATTACTCATATCTACTTTGCTGTAGGTTGATTGTGCCACACAGTGTTATTTTTACCCCATTTGCTTTCTTTGTCCAACAAAGCCGTCAAAAAGTATAAATACTGGACTGACTTAATATTTCATAGATTTTTAAATCTCCAACCTTTTTACCCTGTCTAGACAAACTTTCAGAAATTTTCTGAGCCTGAAACGCCGAAAATTTATAGGCTCATTTCAAGTAGTCTGCTAATTTTGTTGAAATTGAGTTGATAGTACAGGTTTGCCAGTAGCGATCGCCTGTTCAATAATATCAGCAGCACGAATAGATCGACCAGATATTTTGATTGCCTCCTGCAATCTAATTGCATTTTGTTTATAAGAATCTTCTGTCAAAATTTTAGTAATTTTTTTGCGCAAGTTAGATACATTCAAGCGTTTCAGAGGTATCATCTCACCTGCTCCAGTCCAAACAATTCGGGCGGCTATTCCTGGATGGTCGTATGTTATGGGAATAGCTATCATTGGCACTCCATAACTTAGAGATTCTAAAGTGGTATTCATACCTGCATGAGTAATAATCAAAGTAGCTTTTTGCAACAACTCTAGTTGTGGAGCATAACTAACTACTATTGGATTACCTGGTAACTCTGGCAACTCCTCTGGCATTAAACCGCCACCGAGAGATATAACTAACTGAACGTCTAACCCCTCACAAGCAGTTGCAATTTGTTTAAATATATGAGCTAATTGATTTACTGCTGTCCCCATCGAAGCATAAATCAATGGTTGTCCAGTTAGTTTTTCCCAAGGAAAAGGAATATCGGAAAGTACACCAGCCTTATAGATAGGAGGTCCTGTAAAATGAAACCGTTTAGGCAACCTCTTTCTAGGAAAATCAAGTTCTGAAGGCATTTGAGTTAATATTGCCAGTGAAGAGTAATAAGAGCGTTTAGCTACATTGAATTTTTGGCGATATTTAATAAGATTTTTTGGATTTGGCATCAAAAGAATACCAATAATCATATAACCTAATTGGTTGCGTAAAAGTGCCCACCAGGCTTGGTTATACTGCCACGATGTAGTAAAGGGAGGAATGCTAATTTCTCTATTTGAATGTATCGCATTGCAAATACTGATGTAAGGTAAATCTAGAGTTACTGCTACAAGAGAACCTACTGATGCTTGGTCTACTAATAATGCTTCTATTCCTGCTCCTTTAATTATTCCTGGTGCCTCATCCAAAACCATAGCTGATTCTTTGATTAACAGATTTGTACCATATCGTATTGCTGCAAGTCCTGTTAGTTTTCCTAATTGAGAAAGACCCTTTTTGAGTGAACCTATAGGAAACTCTCTTTCACCAACTTGAAGAAATTCCAATTCTGCTTCTTCTGCTTTGGTTCTAACATCAGGTATTCCCACAAGGGAAACACGATGACCGCGACTCTTTAGTTCATATCCCAATGCAATTGATGGGTTTAGATGACCATTAGCAGGAAGACAAATAATACCAAAGTGAGTCATATATTTATCAAAAATTTATCCTAATTTGTGTATTGTTATAGTATAGATAAATATACTGAATTATAGTCATTTTAAATAAGAATGATACACTTTTTGAGCTGAAACTTTCGTCTCAGTCTAAACTAAAATGACTATATCTAGATATTGATAATCTTGATTTATGGGTATGTGAATAGTAACATATATTTTCACAATTTAATCTAATAAATAAGAATTTATATCAATAATATTTTTTATAGTTTAGTTTAGATTATATATAATGGAAATATAGCAAACAACCTCTAATTGGAAGAATCCCTCAAACATTGATATGTGAAAACGCCTTCGCGGGTGTCAAGCGCTATGGGGCTGTCAATCAGATTTACCGTAATCATAAGGATGATTTTGATGACAAATTAATGTTAACAGCAACTGGACTATGGAACTTGTACCTGATGGCAGCATAAATAATAAAATCACTAACCAAAATTAATTAGTTTGAGTTTTGATTTTTCGCTCACCTAAGTTATTTCCCAACAACTCTGATATTTAACTCAGTATTTCAAGCCTCTGACTTTAAGTCGGAGGTTCACTGATAACTGATAACTGAAATGACCAGGCGGGAAGCAAGCTATGTCCTTCAACCCAACCTACACTTATTGCAACATTTTTAGATGAAAAAGTCCAGTAGGGTGATAAAAATATAGTTGTTTTGAATCGTAACCTATTCTTTATTAACTTTAATTAAGAGGACTATCCTGAATGATTAGTTGGGATCTTACAATAATATATAGAACTACCTTCCACTAGATAGAGGAGTAGGAAATATGTTAAGAACTCCTGCATTTGGGATTGATGGATACCACACACTTATTCAATATATTAGGCAAACTATTCTCCATTGGCTGAAAATTTTTTGGAAATTTAGTTTGTTCTACGGTGAGTACATTGCTAATCCACCTTGGCAAAAAATTGAAAATAAGGACATTATAGAAGTTAGTCAACCTGTGTTAACTACTGCTTGAATACCTTGGACAACTGTTTTTTTCCAAAAGCATGATACTTTGATGGGGGTTATTGGCAATATCAGACAGGAATAATTCTTGTCCTCATAAGTTGGATTATATTTTTTTTACGTTCAGAATCCAGTCCAGAGATATAAAACTAGGATATCGGGACTAGAAGTCAAAGCCATATTGTAAAGTTGACGAGGAGTATTTTATATAAGCTTATGAAAATTGCCAGGAGCAATTTATTTAGGTTGTTGCTCCTGGTCTGACATTGATGACTTTGAATAACTGTGAGG
Source organism: Cyanobacteria bacterium P01_H01_bin.35 (assembly GCA_038747755.1). GTDB lineage: Bacteria > Cyanobacteriota > Cyanobacteriia > Cyanobacteriales > Microcoleaceae > Trichodesmium. The sequence goes on along the minus strand of JBCDJM010000044.1, from coordinate 2,841 downwards.
TGAAAAACTATGATTTTTCTTAGTTTCTTCAACCCCATCAGCACTAAAGCTAATTTTTATCTTTAAAAACCTAAAGCTGCTCTGGTACGAGGTCCAACAATACCATCTGGTCTTAAGCCAACATCGCGTTGGAATGCTTTAACTGCATGCTTAGTTTTACGACCAAAATAGCCAGTTGCACGGGGATGGTGGAAATAGCCCATAACTCCTAGTTGGTGTTGCAACCTAGCAACTCTATGTCCACGGCTACCATGGTGAAGATAAGATCCATGACGGCGGTGACGACGATGACCATGGTAAGAAGCATGGCGATAGCGGGGACGATGATAGCCCTTACCGTATGAACGATGACCATAGCCACGGCCATAACCGCGACAAGGGTTATAACAGGCAGCAGCAGAATTGGCAGTTGCGCTGAGAGCACCTAAAATAGTAGCGACTGATAGAAGACCCATCATACCTAAGCTAGAGAACTTTTTCCAGTTCACTCCTTCAAAGGTAGGTTCAACTGTAGAATTTTCTTCAGCGGTAGCTAGATGAGAATATGCTAATGTTTCCATAACTCCTCGGATGAGTAATATTTGACATTTTTTTGTGAGTGCCTACCCACTTGCGTTATAGTTATAGCATTCTGGGTATCTTTTGCAGTGCGACACTCAATAAAAGTAAATTTTGTTTTTGGGAATGCCGTGAAGTATACAACTCCAACGGATTTAGTTGAATTTTAGAATATTAACTAAGGAAATCCCATGATTTCCCTAGTCGCATTACTAGGCTACCATGTTAGGTAGATTGTTTATGCACAATATTCAAAAAAATTATCAAAGTCCTCAATTACTTTGTATTTGTGGACTTTATAATAATTTAACTTAGTAGCAGCCATTGCCACCGTAGCCACCACCGTAGCCACTACCGTAGCTACCGTATCCACCACGGCGACCATAGCTACCGTAGCCACGAGAGTGACCATAGGAACGATTGTAGGAGCTACTAACAACTTTTTTATAGTAGTGACCAGAATTACGACCATAGCTACGAGAACGACCATAACTACCATAGCCACCATAGTTACCATAGCTACCATAGCCATAACCACCATAAGCAGAAGCAGAATCAGCAGTTAGGCTCATTGCTCCAGCTAAAGTAGCAGCAGATACTAAACCCATTGCACCAACTGTAGATAGCTTTTTGAAGTCCACACAAACAGAATACTCTTTATTGTCAGAGTCTTCTGCGCTACAGGCTAAATGGGAAAATGCTAATGTTTCCATAAATTCCTATGTTTCCTCTGTTTAATCAAATTAAATGAACTACTTCCAAACAGGATTTTACCTGATTAATAATTACACCCTAATTCTAAAGATGCCTGTGCAGCGAGACTTTAAACTAGATGTAAATATTGTTTTTGGGGTTTAGGTAGATGTAATCCCAGTCTATGCCAACAATCGAACAGATAATTGTTAAATTGGCATATACAGAATATCACAAAAATTATATAACTTAATTGACATCCTCTCCGGCTGTTACCAACGGAGATTTCTACCAAGCCTGAGTGGCCTCGGTGAGTTGACGTTTCATCGGGTGCTGCTACCTTGACGGTAGTTCTGACGCTTCCCTCTCCGTCCGTTTAATGTCTCGGATTGCCCACCCCCGACAACAATACTATACCTGATGTCCTTCTATTTAATCAACTAAAAAGTTGCCCGATTATTGGCAAGGCATCTACCCCAATTTTTCGATAAAACTGCCAAATCAAATTGAGCTGGCCTTTACTCTGTAGAATGGACGATTAGAGGTAACCAAACTTTCAAGTAAAGTTGACGTTAGAATGGTTTTATCATGCTAAATCACTAAAAGCCAGTTTTTTTTATCTTTAATATAGAAATCTCATATTTTGAAACATCAAATTAACTTTGGCATATTAAAATCAAGCTCCAATTATTGGCAGCTTTTACCTTACATTTATAATTATTGGCCAACAATTGTCAAGGCATTGGCCTGTACATTAATCTTTACTATTTTCTGGCCGATTTTAGCTTGGCTCATGGGTGAAATGGCAGGTTATATTGGCAGGGGAGATGTGGGGGCGATCGCTCAACTTGCAGGTCTAGCGGCTATCATTTTTCTCATCAAGGGTACTGTGCAGTATGGTCAAGATACCCTGATGGCAAAAGCAGCTTTAACTATTGCTTTAGATTTGCGTAAACAAGTTTATTCTCATCTACAAAGACTTAATATTAGTTATTTTGAAAAGTCAAAAACTGGAGATCTTTCTTATCGAATTACAGAAGATATTGACCGAACGGGAGAGGTTATTAATAAATTTTTTCACCAATTTGTTCCTTGCATTTTACAATTAATTGTTGTGCTAGGGTACATGATTTATCTGAATTGGCAGTTAACTCTGGCAACTTTAATTATTGCTCCTTTGATGGCGTTATTAATAGGTTGGTTTGGAGAGTTATTACTTTCTTTTTCCCACAAAAGTCAAAATCACATTTCTAATTTATCGGCTTTAATAACAGAGGTATTTAGTGGTATTAGAATAGTTCAAGCTTTTGCTGCTGAGGAGTATCAAATTACTCAATTTTCTGTGGAAGCTGAACAAAACCGACAAGCAAAATATATGGCCGAGAAGGTTAAAGCTCTTCAGTTTGTAGTGGTGGGTTTTTTGGAAGCAATGAGTGTGGTTTTTTTGTTTTTTTTGGGAGGATGGCAAATATCTCAAGGAAATCTGACTGGAGAGGGTTTTATTAGTTATGTAACGGGTGTAGCTTTGTTAATCGATCCTATTTCTTTAACAACAAGTAATTATAGTGATTTTAAACAAGGTGAAGCTTC
>JBCDJM010000043.1:0-33239 GCA_038747755.1 Cyanobacteria bacterium P01_H01_bin.35 | reverse complement strand
TTATATTATAATTTGGATTTATTTTATTGAAAAAAAAGTCATATAATATCTTAATAAAGAAAATTATAAAATTTTCTTATTAAATTGCTACTAATTTTATCTTTAATTGATAAATTGATAATAAACTTCTAAGAATTTTTGGCAAGAGAATTACCCCTAATTAGTTGCACAGAAATCCTAAACTCTGTAAACATAAATTTTAATAAGTATCGAATTTTGAATTTTCTGTTACCAAAAAATCAGGTCTCTTGCCTCTTCTTTTTAAGGCGATGAAAAAGCAGAACTTGACCTAATCTCCCCTCAAAAAAATATTTGGTTCATTATTTCAATCCCAATGGTTTACTTGGAGGTACTGATAACTAATAACTAATAACTAATAACTAATAACTGAATAGCTCCTATTCCCTATTTCCTGTTCTCTATTCCCTTGTTCTCTGTTCCCTGTTCCTGTTCTCAACTAGAACATTCCTAAAAGCACAACGACTTACAAAACTGAATAATTCTAAATTCTACATTTTAAATTCTAAATTCTAAGCTATCCTATGCAATATTAGGCTTTTCAGAATTGGCAATGCGTAAAATTATACTAACAGTAGGAATAGGTATATTATCTCTATGGATAAGTGGATGTGACTCTATTCCCTTTCTTAATAATAGAGACAGTTCTACCGAGAATACTCCAGAAGCTTCTCCTACTCCAACATTAGAAGCTTCAGAATCTCCATCTCCAGAACCTACCGATGAACCATTTCCATCTCCAGATGTTCCCCAAACGTTGGAAACGGCAACAGATTTAATTCTGTCTACAGACCCCGATGAAAGAACTAAATCTCTCAAGCAAGAAGTTCAAACTAACACAACCTCTCAAACACAAACTTCTATTCCAGTAATTCCAAATACAAAAGATCCTTTCTCAGGTTTACCAACTATCCCAGTCCCGCGTCAGGAATCTGAGCAAGCGGGAGATTCCATATTTACCCAACTTCCTGAATTAAGTAGTCAACAAGTACCAGGTATCCCAAGTCTACCGGAAACTAAATCCCCCCCCTCTTGGCAAGGGGTAACTCCATCCCCACCAGGAAATCCACCCCAACCTGGAGACCCACCCCGACGTGGAAATCCACCCCAACCTGGAGACCCACCAAGGAAAACTCCACCACCAAGAGATGGAAACAACAGTAACACCCCAACTCCGCCAGTTACACCTCCTTCTCCTATGGAAGAATCAGAAACACCTTCATTACCAAAACTTCCAGAGCTACCAACTGCATCTACTCAACAAGTACCAAGTTTACCTGAATTACCAATAACAGGAAGTCCACCTCCTCAGTGGAGAGGGCCTGGTTTTCCACCAGCACCGCCACCACCACCACCACCGCCACCACCACCGCCACCACCACCAGATACTACTATTGCTGATGGCATAGAAGTTAGTGGGGTTGTACAAGTGGGAAGTCAAAAGCAGATTATTGTTAAAGTTCCTACGGAACCTACCAGTAGATATGTGAAGGTTGGGCAAAGGCTGGCTAATGGACAGGTTTTGGTAAAGCGAGTTGACTTGAAGAAGGGAGCTGACCCAGTTGTTGTATTTGAGCAAAGTGGTGTGGAAATTACCAAAGAGGTTGGAAGTAAACCAATAACTACTGAGGACTCATAAAAAATAACTGCTTTTCAGCAAGTTTAGGTATTTATCATTAAGAATGCCCACAAACTCCTAAAGATTTGGAATAGAGCATTATAATGAAATCAGAAATAATAGAAACTCTACATATAGCAATCGTAAATTATTTTGTGAAAAAAACTGTAGGGGTTTAGTTTCCAAATCCCATTTTCACCCTTGGTTTGGAGACCAAACTTCTACGATAAAATATTACAACCTATTCTAGGATTGCTATACATATAAGTAAGGTTGATACTGACCAAGAAATAAGGTCAATAGCCTCCCCTTTCAAGGGGATAAAAAAGGAAATTTCAGATCAAGCCTTCCTATTACTGGAGGTACTGATAATTGATAACTAATAACTGATAACTGATAACTGAAATGACCATGCTGCTATTAATCAAACAACTAAGGAAAGCAATATTAACAGGTTCTTGCCTAGGATACATTATAGTAATGTCGCATCCTCAGCCCTTAATGGCACAAGAACAAACAGAAGCACCTCTTTGTCAAGGCAGCCCCCCTACAGGCAGAGTTAAGTGTAATTACCCTAATGGAGATAACTATGATGGGGATTTTGTTAATGGAAGGCCACAAGGCAGTGGTGTATATGTCTATGCTAATCGCGATCGCTACGAAGGACAGTTTCGGAATGGTCTTCCTAATGGACAAGGTACTTTTATATTCTCTAATGACGCTAGGGTGACAGGAGTCTTCCAAAATGGACAAATTCGATCTGGGACAATTATTTTTGAGAATGGCGATCGCTTTGTTGGAGATTTTAATCTAGTAGAAAATCTCTCTAGTAGTGTGATTAGTAGTCAGCCTACGGGTCAAGGTCAATTTATTTACGCTAATGGCGATCGCTATGAGGGAGAATTCTTTGCCGGGTCTCCTTTTGGCCCTGGAGTGTTTACCCGTGCTAATGGAATACGGTGTCAAGGAAATTTTTATAATGCGGCACTAGATGGCAAAGGAAGTTGTACATATCCTAATGGAATTCGCTATGAAGGAGAATTAAGGGGTGGAGTACCTCATGGTGTAGGGATTATTATAGATTCCGAAGGAAAGCGATTTCCTGGAGTATTTCGTAATGGTCAAAGACAAGAAGAAACATAATATAGCCTTGATCACCCTTTGTTAGGTATATTTATCTTTTTTCTTCTACCTATTCACTGTTGATTGTTTCTGCATTAACTGTTTATAAAATAAGTTAATTACCAACAGCGAATAAGGTAAAAAATAATTTTTGTCTAATGAATCATACCAATTCCTATGCATTAACCCTATACTTGCGGAACACTTCAGTTATTAACTAATAAAAATAGGTCTAATCAATTATTTGTTGATTCGATTCAAGTTAATGTTAATTATTATTATGTTTACTTCTTCTCCAATTCCCCTACTCCCATACTCAAAAAAATGTCTAAAAGTTTTTTATAAATGGTATAAGTATTGTGGAGATGGATAAGATGATTGAGTTAGAAGGAACGGGGAATACACAGGAGTGAGAAAAAAAACTCTGATATTTTTGAGGCTAAGCCTGTTAGAATTGCAGTTTTTTTTAAGACAGGCAAAGGCGATGATTTTGACACTTTATTTTAATAAAAAAAAGCTATAAGTATTTGAATGTTCAACAATCAATAATTAACAATTAACAATTAATAATTGTCTATTCTTGTTAATTAAGAGTATTTGCTAAATCAGAATATTTTTGGCACAACTACAATAGGATTGTTATGGAAATAGACAATTTTCAAGAAGAAAAAATACTATGACAACAACTACCTCTACTGCCTCTGTAAATCATCAGTTTCCCTTTTACTTTTCCCCCCATCCTACACAAGATAGGGATTTTCTTAATCAAGTAGAATTTATTCCTGGTATAAAAGAGATATTGACAATTAGACAAGTTCATGCTTTGGAACACGCTACAGTTTGGGTACTTAGTGAATTAGCCAACTCAGGACATACAACCGTTTCTAGTGAATCAATTGGAGGGATGTCCACACCACAAGGGTTTTACCTTTACGGTCCAGTAAAAACATCTCAATTGAACCAGGCAGTAGAAACAGCATTACAACGAATTACCTCTGGAGAATGGAATTTAGCAGTACATCCTAGATGTGGCACAAATTTATCAGTGGCAATGACTCTCACTGCTGGATTTGCTCTAGGTATAAATATGCTTTTACCCCCAAGACCAATCGAGCAACTTTTAGGTCTAGGTATTGCAGCTACGGCAGCTACAGAACTAGCACCAGAATTGGGTAGTTTAGCCCAAAAATATCTCACAACTGCTATTCCTTTTAACCTGAGACCGATTGATATTTCTGTTACTCAAGATTTATGGGGTCGTCCTGCCCATTTTGTTCAAATATCCTGGATCAATTAATTGCAACAAAACTTAAAAAATTATTAGACCTAAAAGAGATAGGATAAGAAGACGATTTTACTATACTTAATTTAAGGGAAAAACATCATGGTTCAACGTGGTTCTAAGGTTCGGATTTTACGGAAAGAATCCTATTGGTATCAGGAAGTTGGTACAGTTGCCTCTGTTGATAAAAGCGGCATTAAGTATCCAGTTATTGTTCGCTTTGACAAAGTAAATTACAACGGTTACAGTGGTAGTGCAGGTGGTGTTAATACTAATAACTTTGGCATGAATGAAGTTGTAGAGGTAGAAGCACCCAAAGGTAAATAATTAGCTTCAAACTGTTCTTGGAACCTAAAGCTATAGAAAAAGCTCAGTTTAGCAAATCTAAATTAAACAAGCAAAAATAGGTAAAAACTATCTTAGATTAAATGCTTAACTAAAAAAAATTATTACAGTATCTATAATAATGAGAAAGCTGTAGGAAATAGTTAGCACTGTGCCAGAACTGCCAGAAGTAGAAATAGTAAAACGAGGTCTAAATCAACTGACTCTCAATAAACAAATATTGGGTGGGGAGGTGTTGCTAGAACGCACAGTTGCTCACCCTGTTTCTGTTGATGATTTTTTAGGTGGGTTGGAAGGAAAAGCGATCGCCCAATGGCATCGACGAGGCAAATATTTACTCGCCCAACTCTACAAATGGGGCAAAAAAGACCTAGAACTTACCCAGGTAAAACAAAACCAGGATGGTTGGTTAGGAGTACATCTACGAATGACAGGTCAACTTCTATGGGTAAAGCAAGAAGAAAGTCTACACAAACACACGCGAGTTAGATTATTTTTTAGTCATCAATCAAGAGAGGACAACAAAAATCCCACCTATGAATTAAGATTTGTAGATCAACGTACCTTTGGTCAGATGTGGAGAGTACCACCAGCAACAGAAATATCCCACATTATTACTGGTCTGAAACAACTAGGTCCAGAACCATTTTCTCCAGAATTTTCTCTCGAATACCTTAGTAAAAAACTGTACAAAAGGCAAAGAGCAATTAAAACAACCCTTTTAGACCAGACAACCATTGCCGGGTTAGGTAATATTTATGCGGATGAAGCCCTATTCCTTAGTGGTATTATGCCAACAACTATATGCAAAGATTTGACAGAAAACCAAATAGAACAACTACATCTAGCCATAGTTAAAGTATTACAAACTGCTATAGATGAAGGTGGTACAACTTTCAGCAACTTTCTTAATGTTAAGGGAGTTAATGGTAATTATGGGGGCGTAGCTTGGGTTTATAATCGTGCTGGTAAACCATGTCGAATTTGTGATACATCTTTAGAAAAAATTAAACTAGGGGGGCGATCTACTCATTTTTGTCCTCAATGTCAAAAATAATGAGGAAGGAAAAATATTAATTAGGGCTTGCTGAATAAGTCTGATGGAGAAAGCAGGGAGTAGGGAGTAGGGAGTAGGTAGGGACGTTACATAACAAAAATGCGAACTTCCGTACAGAGTCAAGAGAAAAAGGGAGCTATAGAGGAGGTAAAAAGAAAAATTATCCCTTGATGGAACCGGACAACTCTTACTACCATACTCACTCTTTAAGCCCTATCTGCCCCAAATATCGTACTTTTTCGGAACTTGAAAATCCTCAAACCTTTATATGTCAATCTTTTGAGCTTTAATCAGCAAACCCTAATTAACTGTTGCTTGTTTAGTCACAAAGAAGAAGTTATTTGCCTAAACCAAATCAAGGTATAATCTTTTCATAATTAAATGAACTTAAGCTAATTCACAATTATAGCAGGTAATAGGCAATAAGTAATAGTGGTAAAAACATTTCTCTTCCAAGGTTTATTATCAGTCTATTTCCTAAACAACTCTTTATTTGCTATAGAATTTAAGACAGAAAATAGAAGAAATGGAAATCATATATGGCAGATATTAAAAAAGGCAGTTTAGTTCGTGTTGTCCGAGAAAAACTAGAAAATAGTTTAGAGGCTAAAGCAAGTGACAATAGGTTCCCTCCTTACATATTTGAAAGTAAGGGAGAAATTGTTGACACTAGGGGAGATTATGCTTTTGTCAAATTTGGCAAAGTGCCTACTCCGAATATCTGGTTGCGACTAGACCAATTAGAAAAATTTGAGTAAAATTTTCCATAAACTTTAAGAATATATCAAAAGCAGGATTCTTCTGTTAAATCAGAAATTTAAACAGGAGGCTCCTGCTAACTTTCTTAGCTTAGTAGTACCATATCTCAAAAGTATTATACCAACTTGATAAATTTTTGTTACAAATAGAAGAAGTTAAAGAAGAAGCAATAAGGAATAAATATTGAAGAAAAAAATGTAAAAATGATAGATATAGCTTTCTAAAATGAATTGGAGAAGCTCTTGATTAAATATCTCCGATCCAGATACACCTTTTTACGAATAATAAGCAGGATTAAAAGATTTTATCGCGAACTTATATTTGACGAAAAAGATAATTTAAGATACAAAAAAGTATATAAAACCTATTTATATACGACTCCTGACTTATGACTTCTAAGAAGTACCCGAACTATTTGTAGCAAACATTTACCAAATTGGAATTACTATATCTTCTTGGGTTAGACCAAATAAGATATCTTCACCCTTTGCAAACAAATTGTTAAAAACTATGGGAATACCTAAAAACCTAGTTATGGGAATGGCAGGTATAGCGCTACGCGAAAGTAATATGACTGACTTCAGCTATACCTTGTAGTACCTATTTTCAAGGACAATATGGTTGAGAAAATATTTTCTTAGGAGTTCCCTGTTTGTTAGGAAGTGAGGGAGTTGGAAAAGTATTATACCAATTCCCATGCATTAATCCTATACTTGGGTAATACTTCAGTTCTCAATTAATTAGTACATATCAAATTATTTTTTTGCTAGTTTTAGCTAATTTAATATTAATTATTTATACAGACTTTGCATACAACGTCCCTACCTCCGACCCTCCTCAACAAAATGTAGAAAAGTTTTTGAGAAATGGTATTATAGGTAGACTTGACAGATGCACAACATTCTGTATTGATTAATTGTGAACGGAAGATGCGTCAAACTATAGAGATGGCAGAGAAAATACTCAATATTTAGCTTTGTCTCTCTACAAGCATTTCTAAATTTTGAAATTAAGAGCCATTAGAGTCTTTTCTGATAGTTCAATTTGTAAGCATTCAGCTATTAGAATTTAGCTGTCAACCAACTGAATACTTACTTCAATTTCAAATTAAAATTGGTTAATTATTTAACTGGTAGTGGGCAGGTTTAATAAACAAAAAGATGGGTCTACCAAATGGCGTTTATTAATGATTTCATACACATAAGGAAATCTGGAGATGTCAACAGAAAATCAGAGTTTAGAAACAGGAACAAATATTAATTTAAGTCATAATAATGAAACTATTGGAGAGGAAAATGTTGAGGATATAAATAAAACTCGTCTACTACTTACTTTGTGGGATTTAGGAGGAGAAGGAGAAACAGCTATAGGAGTAAAAAAAAGTGAATTAACTACTAGAGTTAAACGGAAAAAATACGGTAAAAAAATAGGTAAGTATCAAGGGGTATATGAGGAATTAGAAAATTTAGGAGCAATTAGAATTGAGGTGAAAAATAGAGCGGTATTAGTTTTTATTACAGATATAGGTAAACAAATGTTAGGGAAAGGTTTACAAAATCCCGATTTTAACTTTGAAGGAACTGTTGTAGCAACAAGGCTAGCAAATACACTTTTGAAATGGATACGAGAAATGGGTAATCAGGAAAATTTGGAAATAGAAATAGAACCAATGGCAATTTCTGAGTAAGCATTCAGCTATTAGCGGTCAGCTCTCAGCCATAAAAATTAATGAAACTATTCATTTAACTTTTATGACATTTTCAAATAGTTCTTAGAAATCTCCCAATTACTTTTTCCTTATTTGCTCCGAATGCCCCAGAGCAAAACCCCGTAGAAGATATTTGGTTACAAACCAAAAATTTCATCAAACAATTTTATCATCTTTACAGTTCTTTTAAAATAGTTAAGTGGCTATTTAAGTTTTTTGCAGATAGTCAAATATTTGACTTTCCTAAACTTTTTCAGTATGGAATTTTGCCACAACCTATTTAGGATTGCTATATATAAATCCTAATTTGAGTTATAATATTTGGCGGTAGTTACGAGCGATAATTCATACCATTTATCCATGAAGTTGCACTTAATAAAAGATAGCAGCTATTGGTAAAATTCAGGTTTGAGTAAGAATTATAAGGAAAACGCTTAGGGATGCGTAGCACTATCACTATCCTAGCAACTTTATCTAAAATCTAAAAATTGTATCGCAATAGTTGAATTAATCATCAATCAAAATAAAGTTAGGTAATTTCTCTGGAACAATGCACTTAATAATTCTTACCCAGACTTGAATTGTACTGATAGTTGTTATCTTTATATTAAGTGCAACATCATTGAAAAATAGTATTACTTCTAACTTCAGCTATATCAGCCTCTTTTGACAAACTACACTTGGTATGTATGAATAATTATAAAAAATTCTATGAAATTATGTTTGAGAATTTAGTATAGATATAACTTTTACTACTTTTGACTAAAAAAATTATAATTATCATACCTAAAACAAATATAAATATGACTAACACATTAATTACTAACCATCGTTGGCAATTTTGGGTTGACCGTGGCGGTACATTCACAGACATAGTTGCTAAATCTCCCGACGGTAAAATTATTATTCATAAATTACTATCAGAAAATCCAGACCGCTATCCTGATGCACCAGTTCAAGGTATTCGGGATATACTAGGAATTTCTCAAAATGAACCTATACCTTCTCAAGAAATAGAAGTTATTAAAATGGGTACTACTGTTGCGACTAATGCTTTATTAGAAAGGAAAGGCGATCGCACAGTTGTAGTTATTAATAAGGGTTTTAAAGATGCTCTAAGAGTTGGTTATCAAAACCGCCCTAATATTTTTGCCAGGCAAATTATTTTGCCGGAAATGCTCTATGAAAAAGTCATCGAAGTTGAGTCACGTTATACAGTTAAAGGGGAAGAAATAATCCCACTTCAAACAACAGAATTAATTCCTCAACTTGAAACAGCGTACAACGAAGGAATTAGAAGTTGCGCTATTGTATTGATGCACGGTTATCGCTACCCGAAGCACGAACAAAAAATTAAAGAAATTGCTCAAGAAATTGGGTTTACTCAAGTATCTGTTTCCCACGAAGTTAGTCCTTTAATGAAATTAGTTAGTCGGGGAGATACTACTGTAGTTGATGCTTATTTATCACCAATTTTACGACGATATGTTGAGCAAGTCAGTAGTTCTTTAGAATCCTTGGAAAAGTCCGAAACAGACAATAGAGTTTTGCCGGAAAATTCTTCGTTTGAAAGGGAGGAAGTAGAAATTGAGTTAGGAGACAAAAAAGAGGAGAAACAAGATTTAAATTTGAACTTAGCAAAAGATAGTTTGAGTAGTAGAGATACCTCAAAAATAGATCGAGTAAAACTAATGTTTATGCAGTCGAACGGAGGTTTAACAGATGCTCAAAAATTCCAAGGCAAAGATAGTATTTTATCTGGACCTGCTGGTGGAATTGTTGGAGCCGTTCAAACAAGTAAAATGGCAGGTTTTTATAAGATAATTAGTTTTGATATGGGTGGTACTTCTACCGATGTTGCTCATTACGCTGGAGCAGCAAATAAAACAATAGAATATGAACGAGAATTTGAAACAGAAATTGCAGGAGTTAGGTTACGAACTCCGATGATGTCGATACATACTGTTGCTGCTGGTGGAGGTTCAATTTTATTTTTTGATGGTGCTAGATATCGTGTCGGACCTGAATCTGCTGGAGCAAATCCCGGACCTGCTGCTTATGGAAAAGGCGGACCTTTAACAGTGACAGATTGTAATTTAATGGTGGGAAAAATACAGCCAGATTTTTTTCCTAAAGTCTTTGGTAAAGATGGAAATTTACCTTTAAATTTGGAGATTGTTAGAGAAAAGTTTGTTCAGTTAGCAGCAGAAATAGGTAATAGTAAAAAACCGGAAGAAGTAGCTAGTGGATATTTAGCTATTGCCGTCGAAAAAATGGCAAATGCGATTAAAAAAATCTCTCTGCAAAAAGGTTATGATGTTTCGGAATATACTCTTTGTTGTTTTGGCGGAGCGGGAGGGCAACACGCTTGTTTAATTGCTGATGCTTTAGGCATGAAAAAAATATTTATTCATCCTTACGCCGGAGTTTTATCAGCTTATGGAATGGGGTTGGCAGATATTCGAGTGATGAAAGAAAAGGCAGTTGAAAAAATATTAACTCCAGAATTATTACCAGATTTAAAGGAAATTTTTACCAAGCTAGAAAGTGAAGCAAAGCAAGAGTTAATATCTGAAAATTCTTCGTCAGAAAATTCAGATTTAGAATCTACATTTGATAAGCAAGATACTGCTGTTACATCTTTGTCAGAAACTCAAGCTAAACAAGAGTTAATCTCTGAAAATTTTTCCTCAGAAAATCAAGATTTAGAATCTACAACAGATTTAATTTCAGAAAGGAAGAATTTTGACAATCAAGATACTGCTGTTACATCTTTGTCAGAAACTCAAGCTAAACAAGAGTTAATCTCTGAAAATTTTTCTTTAGAAAATCAAGATTTAGAATCTACAACAGATTTAATTTCAGAAAGGAAGAATTTTGATAAGCAAGATGTTTCTGTTACATCCTTATTATTAAAAGTTCACGTCAAATATCAAGGTAGTGACTCAACATTAATAGTAGACTTTGCCGAAAATGTTTCGACAATAAAAGCCGAATTTGAAACAGCTCATCAACAAAGATATGGATTTCTCATGGCAGAAAAATCTTTAATAGTTGAAGCAGTTTCTCTAGAAGTTATTCAGCAAATGGAAATTCCCGAAGAAATAGAAAAATTTTCCACGAAAAAATCTCCGAAAACTCCAACTGCAACAACACAAGTTTATACAGCCGGAAAATGGCATGATACTCCTATTTATCTCCGAGAAAATTTACAACCAGGAGACAAAATTAATAGTCCTGCCTTAATAATTGAAAAAACCGGAACCAATATTATCGAACCTGGTTGGGCAGCAGAATTAACTGCTAAAAATCACCTAATTTTAACCAAAAGTAAAACTACAGAAAAATCTGTACAGACAACCAGTAAGTCTCAAGACAAAATTCCAACTTCAGCAGACCCCGTAATGCTAGAAATATTCAATAACCTATTTCGAGCGATCGCCGAACAAATGGGAATTACATTACAAAATACCAGTTCTTCAGTAAATATCAAAGAAAGACTAGATTTTTCCTGCGCAATATTTGACCAAGATGGTGAATTAGTTGCCAATGCTCCTCATATTCCCATACATTTAGGTTCTATGAGCGAAAGTGTTAATGCCGTAATTTCTGAAAAAGGCGACACCCTCAAACCAGGAGATGTTTATGTTTTAAATAATCCCTACAATGGCGGTACTCATCTGCCAGACATAACAGTTATTACTCCTGTATTTCCATCTCTAGAAAACACAAAAGATTCTTCTGTTATTGTGAAGCAGGATTTGGAAAATCAGAAAAATAATATTTCTCTGGAAACTAATTCTACTGAAGAAACTTTATCCGATACAAATATTCCTTTAGAAGATAAATCTACTACTCAAAAATTAAAGTCTCCCAACCTTCCTAACAATAAAAATTTAACTTCAGAGAATCAGACAAATATTTCTCTAACTTCCCCTCAAAAAACAGAAGAAAAAATAGAAACTCCCATATTTTATGTCGCCTCTCGCGGACATCATGCAGACATTGGCGGAATTACTCCAGGTTCCATGCCTCCCCACAGCAAAACAGTCGAAGAAGAAGGAATATTAATCGACAATTTTCAACTCGTCAAAAACGGAAAATTCCAAGAAACAAAACTATTAGAAATCCTTACATCCGGCAAATATCCTGCCAGAAACACCAATCAAAATATCGCCGACTTACAAGCACAAGTAGCTGCCAATGAAAAAGGCGTACAAGAACTGCAAAAAATGACAGAAAATTATGGCTTAGAAATCGTACAAGCTTACATGAAATTTGTTCAAGATAACGCCGAAAACTCCCTACATCAAGCCATCAAAAAACTATCTTTATCACTCACCAATAAAACTGCCACCTGTATCCTAGACGACGGTAATAAAATATCAATTTCTGTCAGTATCGACCCAAAAAATCTCAGGGCAAAAATAGACTTCACAGGTACATCTCCCCAACTTACCAACAACTTCAACGCACCAACCGCAGTTTGTAAAGCAGCAGTATTATATGTCTTTCGTACCCTAGTTGATGATGATATCCCCCTCAACGGAGGTTGTCTTAAACCATTAGAAATTATCATCCCTCAAGGTAGTATGTTAGACCCCAAATATCCAGCAGCAGTAGTAGCAGGAAACGTAGAAACCTCCCAAGCGATCGCTGATACTTTATACAATGCTTTAGGAATAATGGCATCATCTCAAGGAACCATGAACAATTTTACTTTTGGTAATAGTAAATATCAATACTATGAAACTATCTGTGGAGGTTCCGGTGCAGGTATAAACTTTCATGGCACCGATGCAGTGCATACTCACATGACCAACTCCCGGTTAACCGACCCCGAAGTTTTGGAATGGCGATTTCCGGTATTACTCGAAAGTTTTGCTATACGTTCTGGTAGTGGGGGTGAAGGTTTATATAAAGGAGGTAATGGAGTAATTCGGCAAATGCGTTTTTTAGAGAAAATGACTGCCGGAATATTATCAGGTCGTCGCGTCGTTTCTCCCCCTGGTTTGAATGGTGGAGGTGATGGTTTAGTAGGGAAAAATTATGTGGAACGGAGTGATGGAAAAGTTGAAGAGTTGGGGGGTATTGCTACTGTGGAAATGAATGTAGGAGATGTATTTGTGATTGAAACTCCAGGTGCTGGAGGCTTTCAAGTTAAAAGTTAGAAGTTAAATTATTGCTATAATTAGGGTTTGCTGATTAAATATAAAAGCCTTCACATATAAAAGTTTTAGGCTTTTTAAGTCCTGAAAAAGTGCCACCTTTTAAGTTGCTCAGGTTCAAAAATTTAGTATTTTTTGCTCACTATGGTAGAAAAATTAAGGAAATATCCTTCTGGCTACCTACTGTATAGTTCCCATTTTCTCCTGACTCCTGACTCCTGACTCCTGACTCCTCCTCCTTACGAAAAGACTTTTTTAGCAAACCCTAATTATTTACTAACCTTTGGCATAAAAAGCTCTAGTTCCCTTAGCATTAATTGCTTCTCCCAATCTATTTAATCCATGCACATAAGCAGCAGTTCGCATAGAAATAGATAACTCTTGAGATATTTGCCAAATCTTTTCTGTTTCTACTACCATTTTTTCTTTCAATCTTTGATTAACCTCATCCAAACTCCAATACAAACCACTACGATTTTGTACCCATTCAAAATAACTTACTGTCACACCACCAGCATTAATCAAAATATCAGGAAATACATGAATTCCACGCTCTTCTAAAACCCTATCTGCCGCAGAATTAATCGGACCATTTGCTGCTTCAAAAATAAATTTTGCCTTGATATCTTTGACATTTTCTTCAGTAATTTGATTCTCCAAAGCAGCAGGAACTAAAATATCAACATCCAAAGCTAAAAGTTCTTCATTAGTCAAAACTTTATGCTCAACAATATTACAAACAGTACCCTTACAATAAACCGCCTGAATACCCTTATTAGACTCTTTATATTGACGGATACTCGGAATATCTAAACCCTGTGGGGAATAAATACCTCCCTGAGAATCACTAACAGCAACTACCTTATAACCACCTTGACAAAGTAACTCTGCTAAAACGGCTCCAACATTACCAAATCCTTGTACTGCTACTGTAGTTTTTTGTGGGATATATTTAAACTTCGGCATAATAGTTTGAATGCTAAAAAAAGCACCCATTGCCGTTGCTGTACTTCTCCCCAAACTACCACCAATAGTAACAGGTTTACCCGTAATAACTGCCGGACTTAATTGCCTTTTAATAATACTATATTCATCCATCATCCAACCCATAATCATCGGGTTAGTGTACATATCAGGTGCAGGAATATCCACATCAGGACCGATAAAATCAGCAATTGCGTCAATATATCCGCGACTCAAACGTTCCAATTCCATGCGAGATAATTCTTTAGGATTAACTGTAATTCCCCCTTTAGCTCCACCAAAAGGCAAACTCACAACAGCACATTTAAAAGTCATCCAAAAAGCTAAAGATTTTACCTCATCAATAGACACATTGGGATGATAACGAATGCCACCTTTTGTCGGTCCTCTTGTATCATCATAACGAACTCGATAACCTTGAAAAACTCGCAATGAACCATCATCCATGCGGACAGGAATTGAAACTATTAAAGTCGCTTTAGGATATTTGAGGCGCTCTTTTGTATCTTCTGAAAGAGAGACATATTTTAGAGCTTTTTCTAACCTACGACTAGCATCATCAAACAAAGAATATGACATAAATACCTATTGTTATAACAGAATTTATTTTTATATTTCGATCATAAATCTTTTCTCTTTTAATTGAGTGTAATAGTTAAAAAAAATTAATAAGATTTTATTTGAAATCTGCACCGATAGCCACAGTTAGTTAAAAGTTGTTAAATTATATATATAGCGCTAGGGAGTAGGGAGTAGGGAGTAGGGACTAGGGAGTAGCAGACTTTTCAAGGGTTCTAGGATTTAGAAATGTCCTAACCTTAATGCGTAGTGCTATAAAATACTAAAAATTATGCTAATTACCAATGGATAATTAATCATTAATCTACAGAATTTTAAAGCCTTTCCTTGATAATTGATAATTATTGCTCTGCTGATTAAATATAAAAGCATTCACAGATAAAGGTTTGAGCATTTTTAGGTCTGAAATACCTTGCTTTTCAGCTCTTAATGCACGGTTCCCGAAAAATCAAAAAGTTAGCATTTATAGCAAGAGTTGGGCAAAAAAATTACTCCCGTACGGACGTTTTGCTGACGCAGAGCTTCCGCTTTATATGTCGGCGACAGCCGAAATACGTTTGCGTTAGCGCAGCTCCTCTGTAAGAGGCAGCATTCCGGAACGGAAAACACATTTTTGTTATGCAACGTCCCTACTCCTTAAAAAAGACTTTTTCAGCAAACCCTAATTAGAGGAAGAATCTACCCATCTCCCTATTAATTTTTACTAGCAAACATTAATAAGATTAATTTTAAAAGATGTCTATTTGTTTATAGTAAATCACTCTATACTGCCCACACTTCCCACATCTCCCACACTTCCAATAACTCCTAAGCCTCTCACCCGACTCCCCATTTTCGTCAAAAACAATTATTATATAAAACTACCTAAATAAGTTATGCCTTCTACCTTTAAACCAAAATTTCTCTAGTCTACCTAAATCAAAACTGCTATAAATCTAGATTCCTCCTAGACACCACAAAAGAAAATATAGAATAGATAGTAATCATACTTTGTTTTGTACCTTATGGTAGAAGTCCTCGCCGCCCTGTCTGCATCAGCCGCAGCAGGTATTAGAATAGCACTACCCCTACTGCTAATAGGTTTATTGCAAAACGACCTATGGGCAAAAGTTCCTCTGCTCTCTAAAATATCTCCCCAAATTGTGGTAGGAATTTTAGTCAGTTGGTCTTTATTTGAAATCTTTGCCTCAAAACAACTATTGGGCCAACGCATTCTTAATTTAGTTCAACTCATATTTAGTCCAATAGTAGGCACAATTATGAGTATGGCGATCGCTGAAGCTACTAATATAGAAGGTTGGTTAATTATTGTTATTGGAGTTGTGGGGGGTTTACTTGCTTTAGTATTGCAACTGGTTCAGGTGGGATGGTTTTTTCGGTGGCGCGGTTTACCTGTTTGGATGTTGTTATCTCAAGACATTCTCTGCATTTGCCTCGTAATTTTTGCCTTCGATGCACCACAACAAGGAGGATTAATTGCTTTACTATTGTTATGGCTAGCTATTCGTAGTTATCAAGATTGGTATCGATGGTATGGTGCTACGCGCAAGTCAAAAGTTAAAAGTAATGCCTAACTGAGTATGAGCATTTATAAATGCCTACACCCTTTGCTGAAAATACTATATAGCGCTGTACGCAGGCAACAGGCAACAGGCAACAGGGGGAATAAATTGCTGAGAATATAAGACTTTGAGCTACTTTGGCCCCTACTGCAATTTGTAAATATATCAGCGCTCATTGCTATATCTAGGAAAGACAAAACAAAGTAATAGTATTCATCCAGAAATTTATAGCAGTAATTCTGATTCAGACTAACTTAGAACCAAGGGGCATAGCTATATGCCAAACGCCCCTATATTTAGGGTTTGCTGAAAAAGTCTAAGGATATAGGGGAGCGGGGGAGTAGGGCTAAAATATTTACGTTTCAGTGCTTTTAGATTTAATCACCAAGCCCTAATTAGAGTAAACCAGCGAAGTGTAAAGGGCCTTGACCAGTAATTAACTCTAACAACAAAGCTATAAAGCCAAGCATTGCTAATCGTCCATTCCAGACTTCTGCTGTAGTAGTTAACCCCCACTGCCATCTTTCTTGGGGATACATTTTGATAATTTTTTTCATTTGGATGGCATCAGAAAAATCACGACTTGGAGCATCTAGAGCTTCCATAACTAAATCTGCTAAATCATTGATAAATACTGGATGAGTATTCAGAGCAGGTACTCGATAGAAATTACTAATTCCTGCTTCTTCTGCCACTTCGCGATATTCCATATCAATTTCTTGCAGAGTCTCAATATGCTCAGATACAAAGCTTATAGGAACTACCAATAAATCTTTTACCCCACTATTTGCTAATCCTTGAATAGCATCTTCGGTGTAAGGCTTCAACCATTCTACCGGGCCAACCCGACTTTGATAAGCTAAAGTATGAGGGTTAGAGCGATTCAAAGCCTTCATAATCTTATCTACACAGTCTTCAATTTCTGCCTGATAAGGGTCTCCTGCTTCTTCAACGTAGCTGACAGGTACACCATGGGCACTGAAAAATATATGTACTTGCTCTGAGTTTGGACAATGGTCTAACTCTTGAGCGATTAATTCTGCCATTGCCTGGATATATCCTGGTCGTTGATACCAAGAAGGAACAACGGTGTATTCGGTTTTCTGTATTTCTGGGTCTTTTTGCCAAAGTTTATCAAGTAATCTGAAACTTGAACCACTCGTGCTGATAGAATATTGAGGATATAGTGGCAGTATTACTAATTTTTCTACTTGGTCGCGCTTAATTCTAGCAAGAGCTTCTTCTGTAAAAGGATGCCAGTAACGCATTCCTATATAAGTTTGAGCCGCTAATCCTTTTTTTTCTAATTGTTGTTGAATAGCCAGAGCTTGCTGTTCTGTAATTGATCTTAATGGTGAGCCACCGCCAATTTCCTTATAATTTTCCTGAGACTTTTGAAAACGCAGAGTGGAAATGAACCATGCCAAAGGTTTCTGTAGCCAAGGAAAGGGCAAACGAATAATTTCTGGGTCAGAAAATAAATTGAAGAGAAATGGGCGCACATCTTCTAGTTGTTCCGGCCCACCTAAATTAAGTAATAATACTCCTACACGACTCATAGTGTTAACAAGGCTCCCATTTTAATATTTGTTATCAAATTTAACATATTTATATTTTGTTAATTATATTTTCTGAACAATGTAGAGTCAACTACTAAGGCAAATCTATTTTGTTTGAGTGGTTAAGTATAAATTGAATTTATACGCTTTTTATTTTTTTGAACTTTTGACTTTTGACTTTTGACTTTTGACTTTAAAAATGGCAACAATTTTAAGAGACTGGAGCTACAAATATCAATGGTTGTATGACGGAATTTCCCGTTTAGCAGCTCTTACTGTTGGGGGAGAAACTAATTTTCGCCAACTCGCTTTACAGGGTTTAAACATTAACCAAAATACTGAGGTGCTTGACCTTTGTTGTGGTAGTGGTCAAGCGACTAATTTTCTAGTTCAACACTCCCAAAATGTTACAGGATTAGATGCTTCTCCACTATCAATAAATAGAGCTAAAAAAAATGTACCATCGGCTAAATATGTTGAAGCATTTGCTGAGGATATGCCATTCTCAAATAACCAATTTGATTTAGTACATACCAGTGCGGCTTTACATGAAATGAATTATGAACAATTACGGCAAATTATGCAAGAAATTTACCGAGTTCTGAAGCCTGGTGGAATTTTTACTTTTGTTGATTTTCATCGTCCGACTAATCCTCTATTTTTACCGGGATTAGCAATATTTTTCTGGTTATTTGAAACAGAAACTTGCTGGGATTTTATCAATACAAATTTATTTGATTTATTAAAAGAAGTAGGGTTTAATTTAGTTGATACTAACTCAGTTAAACCTCTTTTATATGCTGGAGGTAGTCTGCAAGTAGTTCAAGTTAAAAAATAAAGTTTGTAAGCATTCAGCATTCAGCAGTCAGCTAGCCTCCTGCGGAGGAGCTGCGCTTTTCATGTCGCGAAGCGAAACAGCTATATTACTTTTAAAGAAGGGAAAAGTAATTGGGAGATTTCCAAGAATGAGCATGAAAATGTGGTAGAAGTTAAATGAATATTTGCTTCATTTTTAAACCTTGCCCTTAAAAGAAAGAGCTAGCCGCTAATAGCTGAATGCTTACTAAAGTTTCTTAAAAACAGTTTTTTAACCTGTGAGTTCTGTGATAATTTGATAATCATCTTTAAACCTAACCAAATAATTAACAATTAACCACAGGAAAAAGTATGTGTAGAGTCTTAGCTTATATTGGCTTACTACTACAAATTTCTCAGTTGCTCAAGAGAATTGCTAATTTAAAATTTACCGAATAAATAAGGTTTAAAGCCTCTCCCCATAGGAGAAAAAAAGAAATAAATGCCTTTTAATCAATCCTTATATTAGAGAATAGGTAATTATTAATTATTGAATTATCTTGTATTTTGATTACTGAGCAAAATAATTCCAATTCCCATCAATATCCAAGTTCCTTCAAAACCAACATTAATCCGGTGAGTTTTTTCTCTACTTAATAAATACTGAAATTCTCTATCTGACAATTCTAGATAAGATTCTGTAATTTTTTGATTCGCTTGAGTTAACCGCATAAAATCTAATGCTCCCCAATAAGCTGAGATACCAACAACAAAAATACCAATTGCTGTACCAAATAGACGCAACATAATTAACTGTTAAAATTATATCTATTAAATTTAAGTCAATTATAATTATAGTCAAAATCCCAAAAATATTACAACATTTGTTTTGTCTAATTCAAGTTGATTCGTGTAGGATGCCTGATCAAGCTATTATCAATTCCTGTGAAAGCTATTTAATTATCTAGGGTGGGTAAAGAAAACAAAATTTATTCTTCTAAGCCAAAAAGGTACTACTATAAAAATATGACAATGCCAAAACCAGAGGTTGAATAATGAACAAAAAACGTTTAAGTTGGTTTGAACCTGGTAAATCATTTCAAAACATTAGTGAATGGCTAGAAAAAGCTGAAAATAAAATTCGGATTGCTACAGGTTTTTTTACTATTAAAGGATGGAATTTAATTCGCCGTTACACTACAGATAAACAAACCTATCTTTTAGTTGGTTTAGACGATCCAGGAGCAGAAAGAGCAAGAATAGCTCTAATTCAAGAAATAATGCGAGATTTACGAACAGGATTAGATAAAGATAGAAGAAAAGCAGTTTTTGACCTAGTAAAAAAAATACAATCTCAGGAATTTGAAATTGTTGATGCTAGAGCAGCAGACCACCACAACAAACTTTACATTTATGACGAAAAAGCAGCCATTCAAACTTCTTCTAATCTGACAGGAAAAGGTCTTTTGGAACAAGTTGAAGGTGGGAATATTATTACAGATGAAATTGAAATTACTGCTTTAGTTAGAGAATTTGACGATTACTTTAATAAGGCTCAAGATTTAACTCAAGAACTTCTAGATATTTTATTGAAATGGTTAGAATTTGATACACCTTGGGATATTTATCTGAAAACCATGTTAGTGTCCGCTTTTGAAAATAAACAACCTCCTAAAACTTGTTATACAAAAAAACCAGTTTCTTATCAAATTGATATGATTGCCCAAACATTACGGCAAATGCGAGATTTTAATGGTTCAATGATAATGGCATCAACTGGATTAGGAAAAACTGTTGTTGCTGTTCATGTAGCTATACATTTAAAAGCAGAAGATTTGATTGATAATGTAATGATTATTGCACCGAAAGCTGTTGAGAGCAATTGGCGAAAAGAAATGCGAGAAGCTGCACTTCCTTATCAATTTTTTGTGCAAAAAATATTTGATAAAAATATTAAATATGCCAGGCATAAATTAAAGGAATTTACAGACATTTTAGAAGTGGTTGAACAGCAACGTTGGTTACTAATTATTGATGAGAGTCACGAATTTAGAAATCGTTTTAAAAAAGACCTGTCTAATAGGAGAAAAAATCCTTCTGAACGAACAGCTTTTACTAGACTTAGAGAATTAATAAAAAAAGGTAATACTAAAGTTTTACTTATGACAGGTTCTCCCTATGGTACAGATATTAATAATATTAATCATCAACTTTATCTACTGCCTCATAAAGCTAATAATCCCCATAAAGTTGAATATTTTTTGAGTGTTTTGCCAGATCAGAAATATTTATTTCCTCAAGAAAATCAAGATGTCAAAATTTGGTCTGTTGAAAGCACAGACGAATTTATCAAACTGCCAGTAGTCAGTCAATTAACAACTTCTCACGTTGCTCAATATTATGGTCAAGAAGATGAGCAAGGAACTTATATTAACTTCAGTGATGAAAAACGTTATATTCCTAATATGGTTCTTCATACTATCAATTTTCAACTGATTTTTGAAGCAGAATTAACTGCAGCCATAACCCAAGGATATTTTGAAGTTGCGGGAAATCCTATGTCTAAATACCTATTTAATCAATTAGTTAAAATTTCTTGGGCAAGTTCTCCTTTAGCACTTCAAGACATCCTAGAAAGTATTGCTGATACTCCTAAAGGGGAAAATAGTTATGAACTTAAGAAGTTATACTTTATATTTCCTCAAGAACAACGAGCAAAATTTTTAAAACCAATCATTGCTGACCTAAAAAATTTCAATTACAGCAACGATCATAAAATTATGGCTTTATCAAAAATTCTTGAAAAAGTATTAAAAAATGAGCAAAAAGTTATCATCTTTTCTGAGAGAAGACCAACTGTAGTTTATTTGTTTCAAACACTAAAATTAAAATTTCCTGATTTAAAGATTGCAGCCACTATTGAAACAAGTGAAACCGAGGAAAAATTCAAAAAAAAATTCAAGATGAAAGATAGTCGAGAAATTGAAGAGATGATTAACCAATTTGCTCCTTATGCCAATAAAAAAACTAATCAATATTCAGAAACTTATGACATCTTTATTTCTACAGATACTCATGGTATTGGTGTAAATATGCAAGATGCTTCAGTAGTAATTAACTACGATATTGACTGGACTCCTATTAAACCAGTACAAAGAGCAGGGAGAATTTTACGCTTTTGGCATTCGCCTCGTAGTGTAGAAATTTACACTTTTGTACCAAAACTAATTAATCAACATCAAGTCAGTAGAATTAATTATGATTTTGTAGATATGAAAAATCGATGGGAAAACTTAATGTCTCGCCATTATGAATCAGAAAAATTAATGGATTCGCCTGTTTTAACAACAAAAAAAATCCAAAAAATAAACTTTTCAGAAATGGCATCTCAACCCACAAATAAATCTGGAGAAATAGATTTGAATGCTCTAGCAAATTTAGAAGTTCCTAAAGGAGAAATTTCTCCCTATTACCAACATACTGCTAAACTCCAACTCAATCGAGATTACGCTGAGACTTTGGCAGATGATTTAATTAGTAGTAAATCATCTTCAGATAAAGAACCTTTACTTTATATGTTACTGTTTGATCAAAACAAATATCATGGTATTTTTTACAACCCTAATACTAAGAAATTAACTGAGCCTGAAATTGTCGCAGTTTTAAATAAAATTGCTTGTGAGAAAAGTACCCCAACAGCTAATGTTAATTACGATGAAATAGAAGCTATAAGCAATGGCTGTATTGAGCTTTGGTGCGAGAATAATAAAGTTTCCCCAGATAATGTCGAGCGAATTTGCACATTGTATCTTAAACCAGAAAGTGAAGAGGATAATTTCAAAGAATTACTATTGAAAAATCAATCCAGCTAATCAGTTGAGTTGCTCAAAAATTTGGATACTTTTGATTAAATTAAATATCAATTAACTAAAGATGACTAACCAAGTTTTAATCATAGGTGGATACGGCAGAATTGGTAGTAATGTTGCCAGAGACCTAGCCACTTATACCAACTCGGAAATTACTATTACCGGACGTAAATCAGAGGCAAATATCAAAGAAATTCCTGTTTCTAGAGTTGGCTCTGGAGTTAAATATTTAGCTCTAGATTTAGCAGATAAAGAAAGAGTCAAAAATATTATTCATTCCTACAGTAAATTCTCTGGAAATTTAGTTATTCATTGTGCCGGTCCGTTTCATCATCGCGATGCTAATGTTCTGAAAAATTGTATCGAAGCTGGTGTTAATTATGTCGATCTTAGTGACTATCGAGGTTTTACTCGTAAAGCTTTAGAATATTATGAAGCTGCTAAAAAAGCTGGAGTTACTGCAATTATTAATACAGGAATTTTTCCAGGAATTTCTAATAGTTTAGTCCGTAAATCTGTAGAACAATTTGATGAACCAGAAGAGATTCATTTAAGTTATGTAGTAGGTGGTTCCGGTGGCGCGGGAGTCACAGTTATGCGGACTACTTTTTTAGGTTTACAAAATCCTTTTGATGTCTGGATAAATGGTAAATGGCAATCTGTTAAACCTTATAGCGATCACCAAGTTATTGACTTTCCATCTCCCTACGGAAAAATAGGAGTTTATTGGTTTGATATGCCAGAATCTTTGACTTTAGCTACTTCTTTTCCTGTGAAAACTGTAACTACAAAGTTCGGTTCTTTTCCAGACTTTTATAATTATCTGACTTGGATGACTGCTCATTTATTTCCTGTTAGTTGGTTAAAGAATTCAAGGGTAATAGAATTTTTGTCTCAAGTTAGTTATAAAATGACTCAAGTTACTGATAAATATAGTGGTACTGGTGTAGCAATTCAAGCAAAAGTTATTGGTAAAAAGTCAGGGAAAAAAGTTGATTTTTGCTCGTCAATTCTACATAAAAATACTGCAACTGCTACGGGTATTGGTGCTGGTGGTATTGCCGAATTAATATTATCTGAAAAATTGCATAAACCGGGAGTTGGGTGTGTCGAAAATAGTTTGTCTACGGAATTATTTGAACAGGTAATGCAGAATCGTGGTTTTGTGAAAAATTATGGTGAAAAGTCTGTGGTTTATCAGATATAAAATTAAAGGTATTTTCCATGGAATAAACCGGGAGTTTGGTCTGTGGAAAATAGTTTGTCTACGGAATTATTTGAACAGGTAATGCAGAGTCGTGGTTTTGTGAAAAATTATGGTAAAAAGTCTGTGGTTTATCAGATATAAAATTAAAGGTATTTTGCTATGATTAATGTTGAGGAAAAACCCTGCTTTCATTGTGAGGGGGAAAGGAAAAGTAATTATTTTATTTATATCACCCAACACCCCCCGAAGGAATCTCTTCTATAAACCTGTGGAGATTACTACCTTTAGGGAAGGCTTCGCCTAGGGTTAAATTAATGTAATGGTTGTTCCTAGAGGTTAACTGTTTCTACCACCGCCTTGCTGTCGCAAAACTGCGTTAACGCAATGACAGTTTAGCTAATCCTTTTCTTTATAAAAATAAGAGAATTGTGCTGGCTAATATAGAGAGGCAAATTATACTCATAACTACCAAATTATTGTTTAAACTAGACCGTACAGTTTGAATAATTTTATTGTAGCAAAAATTTTGATAATCTCAAAAGAGCAGAGGAAAAAAAATTCCAGGAGAAAGGCCGATAAATTTATGCTGAAAAAACTACGATTAAAAAACTTTAAAAACTTCAAAAATGCCGAACTTTATCTAGACTCATTTACTATTTTAATCGGCACTAATGCTTCTGGAAAAAGTAACATTCGAGATGCCCTACGATTTTTACACGGCATTTCTCGTGGCTATAACCTTGCCGAAATTATGGGGGAAAAATATGTAGAAGGTGGTGTTTTACAATGGCGTGGCATTAGGGGAGGTACAAAAGAAGTTGGTTTTCAGGGTAATAATTTTGGTTTGGAAGTGACATTTTCTATCCCCGATTATTTTCAAGGAAAGGAAACTGAAAAAGAAGCAATATATCAGATTGAGGTAAATTTAGGAAGTGATAATCAACCACCGAATATTATTACAGAAAGATTGACATTTACTGGAGAATCAGAAAGTTTAATTGAGGCTAAATTACAGGTTGAAAAAGAAAGAAAAAGTTTAATTGTTAAAGTATATAATAAACCCTACCACAATCCCCTAATTCCTATAACTATTTACCAGCCTATTCTTTCACAAATGGCACAAACAACTAATGTTCCTATAGTAGAAGGATATATACAACCAAGTTCGTCAACAGGGAAGTTAAAAGCTGCCCTAGAACAATTAGATTTTTCTCTAGGAGAAGAATATATACTAACAACTTCCTTAAGAGGTAAGTTAAAAGCCACCCTACAAGCATTTAGCAATATGAGGTTTCTAGATTTAAACCCAGAAGTGATACGTTTACCCTCCTTTCCCGGACAGAATGTTTTGGGCGATCGCGGTGAAAATCTTTCATCTATACTGTTAGATATTTGTCAAAATAACCAAAAAAAAGAAACACTGCTGGAATGGATACGGGAACTTACTCCAATGGATGCTAAAGATTTTGAGTTTCCGACTGATTTTACAGGCAAAACTTTACTAACTTTAGTCGAAGAAAACGGACAAAAAATATCAGCTTATAGTGCATCAGATGGCACCCTACGTTTTCTAGCAATAATTGCTGCTTTGCTCGGTTCGGAGTCAGCTCAATTTTACTTTTTTGAAGAACTAGATAATGGCATTCACCCCACCCGTTTGCATCTCCTACTTCAACTTATTGAAAGTCAAGTTTCTCAAGGAAAAATCCAAATTATTGCAACTACTCATTCTTCACAGTTACTTAGACTGGTGAGCCAACGCACCTTAGAAGCAGTATCATTAATCTATCGTTTAGAAAACCGACCCGATGCCAAAATTATCCGTATTTTAGATATTCCAGATGCACCGCGTATTCTCAATGAACAAAGTTTAGCTCACCTTCACGAGTCAGCTTGGTTAGAAAATGTGATGGAATTTATAAGTGATGATGAGGTAGACGAATGAAAGTTTTAGTCATACCAGAGGATTTTCGCAAAGACCAATATATGCTCAAACCTATTATCACTGCTATGATGAAAGCTCTGAAAAAAGGGAGTAGCACTACTAAAGTCAGGATTTGTCAAGACCCTCTGCTGGGAGGAATAAGTGAGGCTTTAAAATGGGAAAATATTCAAACTATTATTAATCAATATCGAATGGTTGACCTGTTTCTACTCTGTGTAGATCGAGATGGTAAGGAAGGTCGCAAAGTAGCTTTAGATAAAATTGAAAAACAAGCTACCGAGATTTTAGCCGATCGCCAGTTATTTTTAGCAGAAAATGCTTGGCAGGAAATCGAAGTTTGGGTTTTAGCTGGTTTAGACTTACCAAAAGAATATAATTGGCAAGAAATTCGTCAAGAAATTAATCCTAAAGAAATTTATTTTTTACCTTTAGTTGAGCAGCAAAAACTATTAGATACTCCTGGAGAAGGTCGCAAACTGTTAGCTGAAAAAGCGGCGCGACGGTATGACCGCATTCGTCAATTATGTTCTGAAGATATTGCTAATTTAGAAAGTCGAATTAACACCTATATAGAACACTAATAACTGATAACTAAAAATCGTATAATTTGTGTTCCTATTTATTCTAATCATTCAATCACTTGTTCTTTAGTAACGCTAGGAAACCCATCAAGAAAATCATCAATAGTTTCTCCTGCTTTTAAATAGTCAAAAAGTGTTTATACTGGAACTCTCATACCAATAAAAACTGGGGTCCATCCCATAGTTTCACGAGATTTGCTAATTATTGAAGAGTTTTCAAACATAATTTTTCCATCTTGACAACTGATATAGCGCTACGCATTAAGGTTAGGACATTTCTAAATCCTAAAACCCTTTATTAGTCTACTATTCCCTATTCCCTAGCGCTATAACTAAATAACTGAAAATAGCACTCTTGTTCCACTAAAAACTTGAGTGCTTTCTACAATTTCAGGAAATTTACTAATTATTGAAGGGTTTTCAAAGATAATTTTTCCATCTTGACAACTGATAACTGATAACTGATAACTGATAACTGAAATCAGCAGTAGTATTACTTTCTTTTTCGGAGCGACCTATTTTTTCTATCCAGTTGAATAGTCGCTGTGAGACTTTTAGTTTGCCGTTGATAATTTCGTCCGATAACATAATTGTGCTTGTCAATATAGCTAGACAAATTATATTCATAACTACCTAAATTATATTTAGACTAGACTGTACAGTTTGATTATCTCTAGTATAGCAAAAAGCTTGAGACTGTCAACTAATCGCAAGGAGAAAAGCTAATGGTCAAAATCAAAAGACAGGAGAAATTACAGCGGAGTGCTGTAGACAAAGCGGAACAAATATTAAGAGGGGCAATACCAGAATTCCTAAAGAATGGTTATACCCGTACCAGCATGGATAAAGTAGCCAAAGCAGCAGGAGTATCCAAACAGACACTATACAGTCATTTCACAGATAAAGAAGGATTATTTGCAGCCTTAGTCAAGCGAATGGCTACTCAAAAATATAATCTTGTTTGGTCAAAACCCCTAAAGGGAGAACCTGAACAAGTATTACGGAACTTAGCTGATAGAATACTCACAGAAAATATTAATGACCCAGAATATTTAGAATTTGTGAGATTAATCATTGCCGAGTCAGGAAATTACCCAGATTTATCCAAATTATTTTTAACTCAAATAGCTAAACCAGCAGTAGAAATTCTGACAAAATATTTTCAAGAACATCAAGAATTAAACCTTGACGATCCAGAAGCAACAGCCATAATATTTGTCGGTTCTTTAGTATCTTTTATCCTCAATCAAAAACTGCTGCATGGTATAGAAATAATGCCAATGAAAGCTGACCGTTATATCGATAGCTTAGTGGCATTAATTGGAAGCAAAGACACAATAAATAGTGAAAACCTCAAAAATTAATAACTTATATAGACTAAGACTGCTTTTGTTTTGCGAAGAAAAGAGTTCAATAATTGAAGTAGCACTCAGCACTCAGCTAGCCTCCTACGGAGGAACTACTTTAACAGCTTATTCTTGGTGTATCATAGGGGATTAAAACCCCCAAAAAAGGGCACCACTAATTTTTCAAACTTTTGTGGGGGATTTAAACCCTTGGATTTTTAGCTGATAAGCTAAATGATGATATCTAATACCTAGTTAAAAATTAATAATTAATAATCACCTATTCTGAAAAATAAGAGGATTGGTTAAAAGGAATTTTCTTGTTTTTTTGTCATTGAAAGTAGACGCTTTAAAGCTTAATTATTCGGTAAAAGAAATAACTTAACTAGGAAATGGAAAAATATTTTAAACAATCATCTCATAACTTCAGTCCTAACTTCCTAATGCAAAACTTACAGGAATACAAAAATAATCTATTTTAATTAGGTAAAATCTGCCAAATTACGCTACCCTATAACTTAAAATAGAAACTATCCTATTAAATTATTCATTATCTATAGGACTTAGGCAAAGACCATGTATATAGCGTTTAAAACTATAACGTTATAGTTTTTGACTCTAGATCTATATTATATACTACCTCTGCGTAAGTCCCAATCTAATAAGTACCAGGACATAAATAAATATCACTGTGTTAAGAACGATTAACCAAGCTGAAACTCCTTTTATGTTGACTGTTAGAGTCTTTCGTCTTCCGTAACTTCACAGTTAAATTTAATTTTGTCCGAAGACTTAAAGAAAAATTAACACTTAAGGAAAAACAAAAATATGACTACACCAATTGTTGCCTTACAACAACCAAAAGATATCTCCCTAGGAGAAATAGAAGAAGAACTAAGTAAAATTTGGTTGAGTCAAAATCAAGGTAAAGCAACTTCCATTGCTACAAGAGCTGCCACCTTTAGCATGGTAGTTTATGAACCAGAAGAATTTCAACAGTTGCTGGGGTCTTTAGGATTCTATGATGGTCCAATTGATGGTATCCATGGGCCAAAAACTAGGAATGGAGTTAAAGAAGCACAAAAAGCTTATGAACTGCCAATTACAGGTAGAGTAGACCCCGAAACCCTAGATAAATTACGCTCAGAATTTGCACAACAACCAGAAGACCGTCAAAAAGTGACAAATATAAATCTCAGGGGTTTTAGTATGGCAGATGCGATCGCTGCTCAAAACCCCAGTCGCGTTATGACCTTATGTCCCACTATTGGGGAAGAAGATACAGGAGTTACAGCTCAAGTATCTGCTTATTGTCCAATTCAGAAACAAAGTAGCTCTAATTTAGTTTGCAGTGAATATGTCACCTTGCGAGGCACAAAATTAGCAATGCAAAGGGTAGATGAAACAGTAAAATCATTAATGATTCCTGATTTACCAAAATTTGTCTGGTGGAAAGCAACCCCTAACACAGAGCAAGAATTATTTCGTAGTTTGTGTGAGGCGAGCAACTGCATCATTATGGACTCTTGTTACTTTTCTGACCCCGAATCAGAATTTTTAAAGATGCAAGAATTGATTGAAAACGAAACTTATATTGCCGACCTCAACTGGCATCGTCTTTCAGCTTGGCAAGAATTAATTGCTGCAACTTTTGACCCTCCAAAACGCAGGGCAGCTTTATGGGAAGTTGACACTATTACGCTTGACTATGAAAAAGGAAATGCTGCTCAGGCGCTAATGTTTTTAGGTTGGTTTGCCAGTCGTCTTAATTGGCAACCAGTTTCTTATACAGAGGTGGGTGGTGATTATGATATTGCCCATATAAAATTTACTGGGAGTAACAATCAAGAAATTTTGGCTGAGTTAGCAGCTATTCCTACTGCTGACTTTGGTGAAATTCCTGGAGATTTAGTTGGTTTACGTTTAGGTTCGAGTAATTCAGATGCTGATGCTGATTGTTGCACAATTTTGTGTTCTGAAACTACTGGTTGTATGCGGTTAGAGTCTGGTGGTAAGGCGCAGTCTTGTTTGACTGAGCAGGTAACAGCATTAACCGATCAGAAGGCAGAAGCTTTAATGGCACAACAGTTACAACGTTGGGGTCGGGATGTTTTGTATGAAGAGAGTTTAGCATTGACAGCACAAATGTTGAAATTAAGAACGTAGGTCATTTCAGTTATCAGTTATCAGTTATCTAGTTAGCCTCCTGTCGGAGGAACTGCGCAATTCAGTTATCAGTGAACCTCAGACCTTGGTCGGAGGCTTGAAATACTGAGTTAAATATTTTTTTATCCCCTATCCAAGGACATTCTTTAGCAGTAACTCCAGATGGTAAAGAGGTATTAGTGGGTTGTGGTGGTTCATTACCTAGTGGTAAAAAATGAACTATTAAATTTTTTAATCGTAAAACTAGAGAGGAAATATTTGCATTTTTAGCTCTTGTTGATTTGGGAAAATTTATCACAATATCTCCAGATGGTAAGACTTTTATTTCTGGATATTGGAGAAATTTTGGAACGACTGTTTGGGATTTGGAATTAAAGGAAAAAATTGGTTATTTAGGAAGACATGAAGAAGAGGTATTATGTTTAGCAATAACTCCTGATGGTCAGAAGGTAATTTCTGGTTCATATGATGGAACTTTTGTAGTTTGGGATTTCCAAACAAAAGAAATAATTTTGACTTTGAATGCTGGTTTAGGTTCAGTTTATTCAGTAGCAGTAACTCCTGATAATAAGTATATTATTTCCGGTTATTATCATGGGTAAATTATCATTTGGGATTTGACAACTGGCGACCAAGTTGCTATATTGAAAGGCAATCATAAATATGTTTTAGAGATTATCCCACTGCCAAATAATCGAATTATTTTTGCTTCCTTAGATGGAACCCTAAAATTGTGGGATTTAAACAGTCAAAAAGCGATCACTACTTTTTATGGAAATAGTGGGTTTCTATGTTGTGCTGCTACAGCAAATGGAGAAATAATTATTGCTGGCGATCATTTTGGGAAATTACATTTTTTGACGTTAGAAAATTGACTTGGCCAACTTGTTGAGACAAACTTTAGATTATATTAAACCAATCCGGGCTTATGTTATAACATTTTATCGTAGGGGAAAAAATACTAGGGTATTTCCTTATATTCAATTCCGTTATGGTTTTAACCAGAGGTAATTATCCATTATCAATTATCAATTATCAATTAATGAATGGAGGATTTTAGATGACAACGAACCAGACGACTACAGAAAATTCCCAAAATTCCAGGTTTAAAGAACCTGTTTCTGTGGACAATCTTGCTGAAAATTTGATGGAAGACTTGTTCGATGATATTGATCGAGTATTAGATGGTGGTAGTCGTTTACCAACTAAAGTAACTCAACCAGAAATTGTTTCCTTGACACCAATTAAAATACCTCAAATAGTTTTGCCTGAAAAAAAGACTCCATCTCAAGATGCTGAGAAAGAAGAAAAGGTAAAATTAGCTGAGGCACAAGTAGCCAAAAAAGAAAATAAATTAGATAAACTGCTTTTAGGAGCAGCTTTTGCATCTATATTAGTAACTCTGTCTTTATGGTTAGTAACTAGAGGAGGATTCGATAAAATTTTAGGCTATTTAGGTTATATAGAAAAGCCAGATTCATCAACAGAAACATTAAATCCTAAAGCAGCAGCAGATGCCCAATTTGCAGATTATATCGAGCGATCGCTGAAAATGATTGAGCAAAAAGAGGCTACTCAGAAAGAACAACAACTTCCAGGGATACCACCTGCTCCATCTAATAACGATTTACCCAAAGTACCAGTATCGGCTAACCCACCCATAAATACGAGTCTACTTTTACCCCTCAACCGACTTGTCGATCTGATGGAGGCACAAATAGCAAAAGAACCTGTCACTATTTCTGAAACTAAAGTAGTAATAGTTCCGCCTATCCCGACAGCGGTAGCAGTTACACCAAAATCTGAGCCATCTTCCCCAAAGCCATCAGCAGCATCTGCATCTAAAGCTTCCACAGAAGCTGCTGAAAACGTTCAAGAAAAATCGGAAGCCAAAATAACTGCCAAAGCAGAAGTAGAACCAGAAACTCAAGCTAAAGTTGATAGCTCTAGCTCGGCGAAGGCTGAAGCAAAAACAAAACCAGAGCCTCTAGCTAAAACAAAGGTAGAAGACAAACCAGAAGCAGAAGCAGAAGCAGAACCGGAAACAACAGCAAAAGTAGAATCTGAAACAGAAACTCCTAAACAGCCAATATCATTACCCCCACCTCCACCAGCAGAAATACCACTGGCGGAAACAATAGCAGCTAGTCAAGTTCAAAGCCCTATTAATACCCTGGTGGGTATCTTGGAGTTAGGCGAACGTTCTGCTGCTCTATTTGAAATTGATGGTGTGGCTCGTCGGATATATGTCGGAGAGAGTATTGGCGGTAGCGGTTGGACTCTTGTGAAAGTAGCTAACCAGGAAGCTGTGATTCGTCGTAATGGTGAAGTTCGTTCTGTTTTTGTCGGGCAACAATTTTAGCTATAACCCTTAGAACTTATACCAATTAACTTGAATGTAAGCGTGAGCCGAGTAGTTTATGGGTACTACATTTCAAACCTCTAGTTTCACCTAGAGGTACTGATAACTGATAACTGATAACTGATAACTGATAACTGATAACTGATAACTGATAACTGAAATGACTTATGGGTTTATTTGATGATTTCAGCCAATTTCTCGAAAACAGACTTGAAGAGTTCCTACAGAATAACCCCCATTTAGAACTACAGGCACTTGAAGAGCAATTACGCCAACAAGAAGAAGACACTCTGCGCCTCATCGCAGAACTCCAGCGCCAGGAAAAAAAATTAGAGCAAGATATTCTCTCAACTGCTCAAGAAGTTAAACGTTGGCATAACCGAGTCGAAAAGGCACAAACAGCTAACAGACTAGATTTAGTCCAGGCTGCCCAAGAAAGAGAAGCATCTTTTTTACGGCAAGGTAATCAACAGTGGGGACAGATGCAAGGATGCAAGCAGCGCATCGAACAGGCGAAAGAACTCTATCATCAGATTAAACAACGTCGTGAGGAGGTACGAGCAAAAGCTGTTGAAGTTGAGGCTACTCGTTATGCTGCCAAGAATGAAAGACGTTGGGAAACTGATGGCTGGAATCAAACCAGCTCTTATAATTTTGGTAACTTATTCGATCCATTAGAGGAACAGTTTCAAAGTCTGGAAACAGATGAAGAGTTGGAAAGAATGAAGCGGAATATGGGAAAGTAGCTGGATATCGGTATAAAAAAGCAGAGAAACCGGGGAAAGTATCAAATCCC
Source organism: Cyanobacteria bacterium P01_H01_bin.35 (assembly GCA_038747755.1). Lineage (GTDB taxonomy): Bacteria > Cyanobacteriota > Cyanobacteriia > Cyanobacteriales > Microcoleaceae > Trichodesmium. The sequence goes on along the minus strand of JBCDJM010000043.1, from coordinate 411 downwards.
CTTGTACGCAGGTTTTGCTGACGCAGAGCTTCCGCTTTATATGTCGCAAAGCGTTTAGGAGAGAAGGAATAAGAAAAGGAAAAACCTTACATAAGTGGGACTTAGGCAAAGAAACCCGGTTTCTAGGATAAATCGTTGTTTTGAGCAATAGAAGTCTACGAGAAGCCTGGTTTCTGGGTTCTCATGGCTTTAGTCCTGATCAGGTAAATATAGCAATCAGGAATGAGATGTGAGAATTTTTATGATAGTTAGTTTGAGGTAAAAACCTTAAAAATTATTACTCTTGTATGGGGGATTTCCGTTTGTCATGCTCCTAATTAAGCGTTTACGTTTGCAGAGCATTCCGAAGGAAAGTATTCCGGAACGAAAATCGCCCCTACGACTCCTGACTCCTAAAGCCACCAAAATCTT
>JBCDJM010000042.1:0-33582 GCA_038747755.1 Cyanobacteria bacterium P01_H01_bin.35 | reverse complement strand
TGTGGGGAGGGTGGGGAGATGGGAGAATTTTTCTACCTTTTTTCCCTATTTTATTTCTTAATCTCCTGACTCCTGACTCCTGACTCCTGACTCCTGAGCCAAAAACTCGCAACTTTGCCAAGATACCAAATGGCTTCTATACAGAGGTGATGTCCTCCCCCTGTGTTCAAAAAAATCGTAATCTATATTATTTGTAATTGTCAATAGCTATCGTAGAATAACTATAATGTGCAATAGGATTCCAAATTATCTAATGCTACAAAAAGAAAATCCCCGATGAACAACACAAATAACACCCGGCTTTCCCATACGACGCTCCCCTACGGGAGAGCGCGGGATCTTCCCGCCGGGGGTGTTAAAATAGGGCGGCTCCAGCTTCGGCTACGGCATGGTCTTGCTCTCCCGATCCCCCACTAACTCCAATTGCCCCCACTACTTGTCCCTCACTGTAAAGGGGTATTCCCCCAGCAAAAATCATGATTTTGCCATTGTTAGAGGCATGAATCCCAAAAAATTGTCCTCCTGATTGACTCTGTTCGGCTAAATCTTTAGTGGCCAGATTGAAGGCCCGCGAAGTATACGCTTTTTTAATGGAGATATCGATACTTCCGATCCAAGCTCCATCCATTCGTACATGGGCTACCAGATTTCCTCCCCCATCTACTACTGCTATATTCATTGGTTGACCAATTTCGAGTGCTTTTTTTTCGGCGGCACTAATTACTCTTCTGGCATCTTCTAATGTAACCATTAATCCCTCCATTGGATTTGACCTTAGATATCTATTAATTTAGCTGATTGGGTTATATATTGAGACATTAAGTACACTAGCAAATTACAGGCTATTAGACAATACCATTTTATTATCTCTAAGTTTCAGTCAATCTGGGAATTAATTGAGCCAAATTACAAGGACGATTACGAGAATCTAGTTGCTCTTTGATAATATTCCATCCTGTTTGACAAGCACCACTAGAACCAGGTAAACAAAAGATATAAGTACCGTTAGCTACGCCAGCTAAAGTTCGAGACTGAATAGTAGAGGTTTTAATTTCTTGATAGGAAATCATCCGAAATATCTCACCAAACCCTTCAATTTCTTTGTCTAAGAGTGGTTTAATGGCTTCTGGTGTACCATCTCGTCCTGTAACTCCGGTACCACCAGTAGTCAAAATTACTTGGACAGATTCATCTGCAACCCATCTAGATACTACAGCACGAATTTGGTAAATGTTATCGGGAACTATAGTTTTTTCTGCTAATAAATGACCTGTTGTGGTTAAATTATCCACTAATATTTTGCCAGATTTATCATCAGCTTCGGTTCGAGTGTCAGAAACTGTTAGGACGGCAATTTTTAAGGCTAGTAAAGATTCGTTTTGATTCATTTTTGTGATTTTTAAATTAAGCTTTAACGGAAATAATTTTCTACTTCTAAAACACTTTTACCAAAACAACTATTGACAATTGTTGTCACGCGATCGCTATTTAAGTTAGGCAGATAATTGCTTATTGTTGATTCTAAATATTCTGAATGACGATAAACAAAGAATCTAACTTGATTGTTTTCCCATAGCCAAACTTCAGGAATTTTTAAGTATTGATATTTAGTTAAATCGTCGATACTCCCTGATGTTAGATTTATTTCTACTGCCAAATCTGGCTTGTCTTTGTCTATTTCAAAACAGTAAGCTACATCAGGTTCTTTCCCTTCTTTTCCTTCTTCCTTAAGAGTGGTTTGATTGTAAGAAAAGAGTGCAAGGTTGTTTTGACGGCAGTAAGCCCAAATAATTGCTCTAATATAATCACCAATCAATTCATGGTTACGTCCTGGGGACACAATAGTAATAACTCCATTGCGAAATGAGACTCGTTTACTGGGCAAATCTAAACTAATATATTCAGCCCAAGTTGTATTAGTAATTGTGCTAATTCGATCGCTTTTTTGTGTTCCAATAGTTAACATTTTTACTTAGGGGATATAGTTATTTCGTTACTAATCTAGAATATCAGACTAAAAAATCATTCATATTAGCCTTATTAGCAATCTTATCATCTAAACTCTCTTTCAACTCTATTATATTTATACCAAATAACTAGCTTGGCTTAAAACTAGAGAAGCTGGAATGAGCGTGCCAACTAATTTTATAATGCTTTTCTGGCAAGATTTAAAAGCCTTTGCCTAGAAAAATATGCTATATTTACCCCTACTTGCAAGTCAGAAGGAATGATTGACTCGGTTTTGATGAGACTATCAAGCCATCTTTGACTTTCTTTTTGTGCGGTTGGTTTTTGTTTTCTTTGTTCAACTATAAGGGAAATATTCTTTAAAAGAATAATCAATTTTTTCTTCTAAAAAATTCATGTAAAAATAAGTTGTACAAATTTTCTTGGACAGTACAAAGTTCTCAATAGAAAAAAACATTCTCCCTTGATTTTTCCGCCCTTCTCTGCTGAAAATGCTGACTTTTTGTAGCTCCCTAATCAGTAGTTTGACAGATTGAGAATTTTGTGGAATCTAAATAAAGAAAATTATAGCAGATAAGCGATCGCTCAACCTTTCCCAAACAATTTTTTTACTATACTTATTTATGTTAAAGTAACTAATGACTCTTTGATAAATCTAGCTAAAAATGAATCGACGATTATTATTACATGGAGTTACAAGTAGCTTACTTTTGAATTTCTTGCCCTGGCAAGGTTTTCAGGCGAAAAACCAAAAGCTTCTGGGCTACATCCGAACCAATTGGAGTCGCGATCGCTACACATACGGCTCATATTCACACATCCCAAAGGGAGCTTCGCGGAGTGACATTCGTGCCCTGGAGCAGCCCATTGACAAGAAGATATTTTTTGCTGGTGAAGCTACTTTTCCAAACTACAACAGTACAGTTCATGCTGCCTACGAATCCGGGCTTGGGGCAGCTAACTCAATTTTGGAACGTAGCGCTGATAGGATTGCAATTATTGGTGCCGGAATGAGCGGCCTTGCCTCAGCACATAAACTTTCCACAAATGGTCGAGAAGTTACTGTCTTTGAAGCACGCGATCGCATTGGGGGACGGATATGGACAGATGACCGACTGGGAGTACCATTGGAACTGGGAGCTAGTTGGATTCATGGGATAAACGGAAACCCCCTTGTGGATTTGGCCAACGGGCTGGGTCAGCGACTTATCCAAACGGAAAAAGAAGATTATATTATTCGAGGACGTGGTGGGCGTAAAATTAGGGACAGTGATGCCCCAGGATGGTTGGAAAATGTTGTTAGCATCCAGCACACGGCTGGAACAAATGAAGATCGAATCAATCAGTGGGCTTATCTCTTCGTGAACGACTACGATGGTCCCGATGTCATATTCCCAGATGGATACACAGGTATTTTGGCAGCCTTGAAGGGTGACTACAAAATTAAATTGAATACACTGGTTAAGGAAATTTCGAGAACTCAAAAAGGAGTGACACTGGATTTTGAGAAAATTAATAATCAATCTTTTGATGCGGTTTTGGTAACAGTCCCCCTTGGTGTACTCAAAAGAGGAGATATCAAGTTCAATCCCGTATTGCCAAAAAATAAGCAGCGAGCTATCGATCGACTCGGAATGGGGACTTTAGACAAAGTTTATTTGTTATTCGATCGGCCATTCTGGGATTTATCAACTACCTGGATATTAACTCCAGAAAATGATCTTCCTCCGGGGCAGTTTAACCAATGGTTTAATCTTTATCCATACATTAAAGAACCTATCATTATGGTTTTAAATGGGGGGCCACCAGCTTTAGCCTTATCGGCACTTCCAGATGAAGATGTTGTGCAAAGAGCCTTACAAACTATTTACACTGCCTATTCAGTTTAGAATGGAATGAAGAATGCTAATCTTATTTTTATTTTGTGGTCGCTCTGGTTTAGCTTTTAAATATCAGTTGGAAAATGGTTCGGTGAGTAGTGGAGTGACACAGTTGGGAGCTGAAGTGGGTGTTATTTAGACAATATCATCTACTCAAACTTTGACGACACTCCGTCAGGTTATAGGGGTAGGTAATGTGGGAAGTTTGCCCTGAAATGCTACCTATACTCTTTATAATCCTGGTACTAATGCAGTTTCCTTTAGAAGTGTAACCTATCAATAACTGTCCTCCTGACTCCTGACTCCTCCTTCCCCCGTGCCAGGTATAGGGCAGAAAAAAATATTTGGCTAAAGCTTTGATTTTTTCGTCTTTTAAGCTTTTTCCTTTTTTCTACTTCCTAGCATAAAACCGCCTAGTGTGATAAAACCTAGAAGGGATAGCGAAGGTTCTGGAGTTGATTCTGCTGCTGGCTCCTTGCTACCTGGCTCCACCACCACCAATTCCTTCTCTCCGAACTCTGAATGACGACGGTTTCCTAGAACATGGTTCGTTCCGTCCCGAGCAGTGACACCCTGTCCATCAAAGTCCAACGAAAAAACCGGCTCGAAATTCCAGAACCACAAGTAATTATCTGGATGATCCGCGTCAAAACTTCCTGATTCCGACCGTAAAAAACGTCCACCGTCGGACCGGATCGAAAAATCGGCGACGGTAAAAGTTTTGTCTTCGAGTTCCAAAGTAAAGAGGTGAGAAGATTCGGGCAAAGCATTTGGTAGTAAATTGTATTCGTCAAATGTGCCCAACTTGTTGATATGGAAAAAGACCAATTTATTGAGTTCCCCAAATTCAATTGTGTCATCATCCGATTCAGCAGCCCATTCCAGCTTGACGATACTACCGTATTGCACACTTCCACTATACATGGTCGCTGCTTCGGCTCTAGCTCCCACAAACGAGTTAGTGGCTCCTAGGGTCAGGGTCGCACCACAGAGAGCTGCAAGGATATGCTTTATACTTATATCAATGTTCGCGTTTTTACTGTTGGAATGTAAATAGTTGACCATATTCGTAGGTGTTTATTGTTATTGGGTTGTATATCGTTTAATATATATTTTACGCGCATTTTTCGTGTCAAGTCTAAAACGTAATCTTTTTTTATTCTTCATTCATTATTAAAGTTTTTTATTTTTATTTTTTTTCCGTCTGTTTACTCGCCTCCTCTATCTGCCTCTGCCTCCTACCCTTTTTTTATGTTTATTTTTCAAGTATTTTTCAACCACTTAGGTTTGATAATACCTAAGTTGTTTAACTGGAAAAACTTGATATATATAGAGATTATAGTTTATTGTCTTAGCAGAGAGTTGATAAAAAATCGGTGGTCTTTAATACCGAATTTGAGAGTGAAAAAATCGGGGGTTATAACAATATGTAGGCTTATTTGATTAACCAATATAATCAACAATGTTTTTGATGCCACCCGCGTCTACTTTTTTTCGTTGTTCGCTGTTCCACACGAGATAGTTTGTAGAGTTCTTGCACTTTTTTAATTAGTTGCTTTAGATAATGCGTTCACGACTTATAGTTAAATAACAATTGTCTTATTATTCACGACAAATAACTTGTATAGATGAATAACTCAGATAAAAAATTTCAAAAGCTGAAAATCTCAAAAATTTTGTCATAAAGGAGTTAGGAGACAGGGGTTAGGGAAAAACCATAATAGTCAATAATAGTAAATAGTTAATTAAAGTATTTATATTTCGCAGTAAATATCAGTATTTGTAAAGAAACCCGGTTTCTAGGCTAAATCATTGTTTCTGACAATAAATATATACGAGAAACCGGGTTTATGGGTTCCTCTGCGTAAGTCCTGTTAATATTTTCCTGAGAATTTGACTTGGGAGAAAGTTCAATAGCAAAATCCTGTAGGGACGTTTTGCTGACGCAGATCTCCGCTACACGCTGCGCGACATGAAAAGCATTTTTGTTATCCAACGTCCCTACTGTGGTTGCTAAAAAAACCGCTGTAATTGACTAGATGTAAATTTCTGATTATGATTAATGACTATCAATTATATTAGGATAACTAATCTACCCATGACAGAAGCAAATTTGTCCACAGAATTTCCCGGCGCACAACGCCCCCGTCGTCTCCGTCGCACTCCTGCTTTGCGACGTATGGTTGAGGAAACCCAGTTGACGGTCAATGATTTAATTTATCCATTGTTTGTGATGGAAGGAGAAGGGCAAAAAGTCGAGGTTGTTTCCATGCCAGGCAGTTATCGCTATACTCTAGATTTACTGCTCAAAGAAATAGAGGATGCTTATAATTTAGGAATTAATGCGATCGCTTTATTCCCCCTAGTTGAGGAAGCTAAAAAAGACAACGCTGGCACTGAAAGCTACAACCCAGATGGGTTAATACAAAGAACTGTAAAGGCAATTAAACAAACAATACCAGATATTGTCGTCATTACTGATGTAGCCCTCGACCCCTATTCTAGCGAAGGTCACGATGGTATTGTGGGGGAAAATGGAGCGATTCTCAACGACCCCACTGTAGAAGTTTTGGTCAAACAAGCACTATCCCAGGCCGAAGCAGGAGCCGATATCGTCGCTCCCTCAGATATGATGGATGGTCGTATTGGAGCGATTCGCAAAGCTCTGGATGCTGCTGAATACTTTGATGTGGGAATACTTGCCTACTCTGCCAAATATGCCTCAGCTTATTATGGCCCTTTTCGCGATGCTTTGGATTCTGCACCAAAATTTGGGGATAAAAAGACTTATCAAATGAACCCTGCTAATGCTAGGGAAGCCATCAAAGAAGTAGCTTTGGATATTGCCGAAGGTGCAGATATGGTGATGGTTAAGCCGGCGCTCGCTTATTTAGATATTATTTGTGAGGTGAAAAAGACAACAAATCTACCTGTAGCTGCTTATAACGTTAGTGGGGAATATGCCATGATTAAGGCTGCTGGTCAGAAGGGTTGGATAGATGAAAAAAAGGTGATGTTGGAAACTTTAACCAGTATGAAACGAGCTGGTGCGGATTTAATTTTGACTTATTTTGCTAAGGAAGTTGCGTTAATTTTGAAGTAAGCATTTCCGTACCGGAATGCTCCGCAAACAGGTACAGCAGATTCCGAAGTTATGAGTATTAATCAGAAATCTTTGTAGTGCGGGCATCTTGCCCGCGACAGGTGTACCTCATAACAATGGAAACCGCTGTATTAGCTGTCAGCTATTCCTGGGTCATGCTAGGCAAAAAGCAATAATATCATGTTCGGTTGAATAGTTATGATTAGGATATAGATGGAAGAGATATCTCAAACCCTTGAGATTGCTATCCGTTCCGGAATGCTCCGCAAACCTTCCACTCCGTTCCAGTCGCAATGACTTTATAGTTAGTGTTTATCCGCACATGATATAAGTGCTGCTTTTAAGGAAGAAGTTTAAATGAATATAGCAGATTTCACTAAGCGTGAGGTACACCTACGCGAGCAAGATGCACGGTTCCCGAAAAATCGCACTGGTAACATTTAATTATTAATATCTGTACTTCATCATATAGAATCCGGTTGAACATTCGTCATTGCGACGATAGGAAGCAATCTCCGCGAACCTTTGAGATTGCTTTCCTTACGGAATGCTGCGCAAACCTTGTAGTGCGGGCATCTTGCCCGCGACAGATGACTTGGATATAGTAATTATCCGGATTTTATATGAAACCCGCCCCTACGGTGTCTTCTCAAAAGTCGGTGTAGAAAAGAAACTGAAAAATATACCTGCTGCTATTGCTGCTCCAGCTAACCCAAGCAACACTGTCGATAAACCAAGAAAAGTTTCTGCCACCCCTACTAAAGCTAAAGGTAAACTCAGGGCAATATTAACCGCATTATTCTGGAGACCAAATACTTTTCCCCGCATTTCTTCAGGAGTTTCTGCTTGAACAGTAGTTTGCATTGGTACTCCAACTACTGCACCAAACATTCCTAAAATACCAATCAAACCCATAGCTACCCAAAACTCTTGGTTAAATATAGATAAACCTACTAAAGAAACTGCCATTCCGATAGATCCAATCATACTGAGTTGGAAATGAGATAACCAATGTCCAAGTTGACCAACCATTCCAGCACCAATAGCCATACCTACTCCAGCAGCAGCTAATAATAATCCAAATTCTTCAGCTTCCATACCAGGAATAATTTCTGCCAAACGTACTGCCAAGACTGCTAAAGCTGCAAAAATAGAAAATAAAACGATTTGCTGAATAATAGCATTACGAACTCGATGATGATTTTTCAGGTAACGTAAGCCATCTCGCAAGTCTGCCAGAATATGGGGTTGTTCCTTTTCTGTAAGGTCTTTCTGTTCCCCAGTTTTGAGTAATATTAAAAGTAAACCAGCGATCGCGTAACTTCCTCCTACCACCAATTCTTTACCTAAAGCTTCCCCAAAACCAATTTTTGCTACTAAATTATCGGCAAATTCTAATAATGGGTCTCCTACTGCAAAGCCAATAATTACAGAAGCCATCATAGTTGTGGTGTAGAGAGAATTTGCAGAAAGCAGGTTTCGCTTTTCTACAATTAAAGGAATAACCGCTTGTTCCGCTGGGGCAAAAAATTGAGTCAGGGTAGAAACTAAAAAAGTCAACAATAACATTAGGCAAAATCCTAAAGGTAAATTGCCTAGATTAAAATCATTAGATAGCCACAATATTATTGGCAGAATTAGAACCAAACCACCTCTAATAATATTTGTCACAACTAAAACTGCTTTTTTTGGCCACCTATCCACATAGACACCAGCTCCAGCTCCAAATAATACTGCGGGAATAGTAAAAGCAATCATAATTGCCGATACCCATCCACTGATAGTTTGGTCTGCTGCTTGAAACTGATTAGCAATAATAGCAATCATTAACACTAGGTAAACTTTGTCTGCCAGTTGGGAAAATACTTGACCACTCCAGAGGGTTAAGAATTTACTATTTTTCAGCACTGGCAAAAGTCCAAGTTCTGGTTTCTTTTCTGCTAATGATGCAGCCGAAATAGATTTGTTTTTCGGTTGTTTTTCTTGTCTTTTTTTTGTTTGTAAATTTGAATCAGATAGTTGCATTTTAATTGATAATTGATAATGAATAATGGATAATAAAAACTATCTCTAATTATTAATTGGTAAAGAGCTTTAAAACCTTTGATAATTAATTATCCATTGGTAAATAATTTGTTTGTGAAAAAAATTGTGTTTTTAGAGCAAACTCCTAAGATAAAATTTTACAACCTATGGGTGAATTGCTATAGATTCTAAATAAGTATCAATCAATTCCGCAGAGCGGATAGAGTAGCCCAAATGATACTGAGCATATTTTCTTAAAAGTTTTTCTACTACGATCCAATCTTGATGAGAGGTGAGTTTAACTAGGGCTTTTAGTTGAGGTTCAGCTAACTGCTGAAGTAATGAAAGTTGATTAGCATTGAGCAAAGTATTGATTTTAGTAGTAGTCTTTTGTTCTAATAAGTTTTGATAAGAAGATTGTACAACAGAAGTATCATCAATTTTAATAATTCCTCCTGAGTCTATACTAAAGCCTACTTGCCAGTCGGAATAATTGAAGTTTGGTTGTAATTCATTTCCTGTAGCACAACACATTTGGACTTGGGGTGCTATTCCCTCTATAGCCAGTAGATGATAAATTCCATGAGCGAGGTATGCTATGAGTTGGGTATGCCAAAGTCGGTCGGTTTTATGTTGTAGTTGTTCTATTCGACCCAAATGTTCACTTAGTAGATAGAAAAGTTCTGTTTGAGGATGTTCGCTTAGAGCTTGATGAAGGACTAATTCTGCTAAATATTGACCTGCTGCTAATTTTCCCAGGTTTTGACTTAGGCCCGCGTAGGATAGTATAGTTTCTGCTTGATTGATTCTATCGAGCGATCGCCCTTTGGAAATTAATAATTGATTTACTACAAATATTTCACTTCTACCCCCCAGTTTGGACTTTTGCTTTCTGACTCCGGGAGCTACTACACGAATCAAACCATATTCTGGAGTTAGGATGGTTAATAAACGGTCTGATTCTCCTAAAGGCATGGCTTTGAGATTTATTCCTGTTGCTTTGTAAGTTATGGCCATATATCAGTTATCAGTTATCAGTTATCAGTTGACATGGCCAAAATAAATCGGCAAATCCTCTTTTTCCCTTGCGACTACCATTAGGAACTACCTCTTCACATTTAGCACCTGCTTCTTTTAAACCTGCATATCCAAATGCTTGAAAAAATCTATCTAAAAATAACTGACCATCACTTCTTTCTCTACCACTAATATATTCTCGACAATAGTTAAGAAAAGCGTGGATACTTTCTGGTGTAGCTGGCATTATCGTTTAAAAAAATTATCTTGTTTTAATTATAGAAGTTATTTAGTATCTTTGCTGATTAAATTTTTTAGTTACGAATAACAAATTACTTATTGCCATAACTATTCAATAGATTACCAGTATCTTTTCTCAAGTTTTCAATATACTTTATTAAAGTACATCTACTCTCTTGTTCTGTCTCTTGAGAAAAAACTTTTTTTAAAGCCTTATCGCAATAATTCACAGGAACAAACTTATTTTTTACATTTTCAAAACCAATTTTTTCAATATTTTTTAATATCAACTGCTCTAAGCACCAAACTTTTTCTTGAAGTGACTCTATTACATCACTTAACCCAGAGTTATTTAAAGCTTTTAGACACCTTTTATCACCTGTTAAAAAATAATGATTATTTCCCTTTTGATTCAGAATACTGACATAACTGATTAAAAGTGCTTCTCCCCAATCGATTGATTTTTTTTTATCATTACTTTTTTTAGTATAGTCGGACAGTTTAAAATATAAATTGTTCATACTACTATTAAATTTATTTGCAGAAACAATAGATAAATTACTAGCCACTTTTAATGCTTTATTTATATCTTTTTGACTTAGTTCTTGATTACTTCTTTTACGCCTAATTTTATTTTCCCATCTATCCTTAAAAGTCTCAAGTATTTTAACTTGTTTAGCTTCAATATCAAGACTGTTTAAGGTATCATAAAATAAATTACAAGTAGCTAGCTTCTGAATTATGTCATCATCTAAACAGTAGAATGAAACCTGCAAAATTTAAACTCCTAACACCTTCTCTAAATACTCATAGCTTTCATCATTAAATATATCCCAATCTAACCTATCAGCTAAATATTCATTAACAATCTGTTGACCATTAGCTTCCAAATCTAATTTTTTTAAAGCTGTATTAACAAAACCCCAATTTCCATTATGCCAACCATAGTTTAGTATGATTGAATCAGGTTCAAGAGTAGGATTTTCTCTAGCTTTTTCTTCAGCTTGTTGAATTAATTGTGTGTGGTTATGAATCCTCTTATATTTTAAACAATTATCATAGTTATCTAATAACAACTCAGTGGCAAATTTATTAGCTTGATTTTCTTCTTCATCATTACATTTAGACTGAATATCTTCATCTACTAAGACACCTTCTTTTAAATGTCCTAATGCTAGATGTCCTAATTCATGTGCTAAATTAAAAGCTAATCTAGCAGAATGTTTAGATTTTGAACTAATGATAATAACAGGAGATGAAGATTGCCATTGAATTAATGCAGCAAATTTCTTTGTTTTTGTAGGAAAATGATTAAAATAAGCAATAATAATCCCCTTGCTCCAGCAATACTCCAGCAAAGAAGTTAAATTAATTGTTAGAGCATTTGTTAAAATTTCTTCCCTAATTTCTTTAACATCTTTAGGTAAAGTAGTAAAATTAAGCTCTGTAGCAGATGCAATTAAGTCAGCTATGCGACTTGCTAAAGCTTGAGCTACATGAGGGCGTTCTTTATTCTTACTACTACATTGCTTAAAGTTAGTATGAGGCAGAGGATTAAATCTAACTTCTTCTTGATCGAATAAAGATTTTAAGTCAAGATTAAGGCGATCTGCAATGTAACCTGCACCTTCTAAAACAGCAAATGGTTTACTATTAAGTCGATCATTCCACCAACTCGGTAAACCATTTTCTCTAACATACTTACGATTTAAACCAAGCTTAGAAAGTTTAGTATAGATATGAGACATTGTAAGTGTTTTTGTCATGTTCAATCCTCCTTATTTACTAATTATATCATGCCCGGTTCAATACTTATAAATAAGCAGGAAAGAGGAGGAAATTTTTTGATCACTAATTATTTGAACATAATACTATTTACTAATATTTATTAGATGAAAAATAATGCTATATATCTTTTCTATACTTGGTTAAAAATACAACCATTATTAATTTTGACTTCTAACTTTTGAATTTTGACTTTTAAGCAATTCAATACCACGGGATGTACCTAACCGAGTCGCACCAGCCAAAATTAGATTTGCTGCTTGCTCATAAGTTTTAATTCCTCCAGCAGCTTTTATCCCAACATTAGCCTTAGTTATTTCTTTGAGCAGTTTGACATCTTCTACTTTTGCTCCACCATACCATCCAGTATTTGTGACAATAAAAGCTACACCCGCATCCATCAAAACTTCTATCGCTAACCCCTTTTCTTCTTTGGTTAACAGTGCCATTTCGAGAATAGCTTTAACTGTTTTACCAGTTTCTTCACATATTTCAGCTATTTCCCGATGTAGTTCGTTAGTTTGGCCTGTTTTGATATGAGTCAAATTAACCATCACGTCTAATTCTGAAGCTCCATTGTCTACTGCTTCTAAAGCTTCATATAATTTTGTCTTACCTGTGGTTGTACCTGTAGGGAAATTAATTACTGTACAAACGGTCGGATTTTTACTATGAAGTAAATCTACTACTTGTTTAACGTAACAAGGGTATACACAAACTGACGGAAACCGAAATTTGTCAGCTTCAGTACAAAATTTTGACACTTCCTCTGGAGTAGCAGTAATTGTTAATAAGGAGTGGTCAATAAAAGGGGCAATATCAATTTCCGGCTGCTCTACAGCCATGATTTTTTCTCTCTAAAAATATAGGGTTAGATTGGGTAATTAAATTAATATTAAATTTAGCAGAAAATCAGTTATATATAAATGTAAGTTAAAATTTTTTATATTTTTTTGATGGTAAGTTGAAGGGAGACGCGCCCTGGCGTCTCTGGACAATTTATAGTAATAGTTAAAAGCGTCGCTCATTGACCTACAACGTCACTAATTTAGGATAGGGATCGCTGAAAATAAATTAAAATTAAAAGCGGGAACGTCTTTTTCTTTGCTTCTGTAATGCCATTGCTTTACGCTTCTTTTTTTCAATTGGCGTTTCAAAGTGGCGATGTTTTTTCATATCTGGGAATATTCCTGCTTGAGAAACCTGTCGTTTAAATCGACGTAATGCAGATTCAATTCCCTCGTTTTCTCCTAGTATCACTTGAGTCATTTATGTGTCATCCTCCAATTATTTAGATTTTTGCTGTTTTTTCTGAAGTTAAACTAATTAGTCTCTGCCATTTCTATAAACCAAGACTAGCCTTTTCTGGGCTGCTACTTCAAAAGTTCTTAGACATTTAATTTTGTTGGCTTTTGTATATTAGCACAGATTGTCTATTCTTTATCATAATTTCTATAATGACTTAACCTCTTGTAACTGTGAAGTGCTTAGGTTAAGTATCTCTAATTTCGATAAAGAAATTTAAAATTAGAATCTAGTTTTTTTTCATTTTTATCTTAACATAAACTTGACAAATTTGCCAAATATACTATAAGCATTCAGCAGTCAGCTATTTATTTGAACTTTGAGAAAAAAGCTTTATTGGTTGAGGTAAATTGAATCTTACTATCAAAACCGAGTTGAAAGGTTATATTCATCGAAAGCCTTTTTCAAGGCTTTTCTTGGGTTTGCTGAGAGATAATGGCTAATAGCTGAATGCTTACAATATACTGGGAAATAGGAAGTTTTAGTTATCAGTTAACAGTACCTTCTACTAAGGTACGAGGTTTTGAATCTAAATTTAATAGTAAAAGGGAAAAAGTAACAGTAGAAAAAACATTTTCTAGTCTAATATTTATCATCAGTTTATATCCTAAGCTATAGAAAATTACTTGCAAATATTGTGTTTTTATTAACTTAGTTAATTACATCAATTTAATTTGATTTCTCTACTTATGTAGATCAAGATTTTTCCATCCAAGCAATACACTTTTGTAACTCTTGCTGCATAGTTTTTGTTTCAGCATAATAAAAGCTTGCATTACTTCTAGTCTTTCTGTATCATTTTTAGGTTGATGATAAACTGCTGATTTTTCTCCATTTCGATGAAAAATTTCTGGTGACATCCAGCGACAAGTATCACAATCTATACAGGTATTATCAACGTATATATCACCACTAATATTTTCCGAACGTCGTAATTTTAAATTAGCCATTACACAGAAACCGGGTTTATATTAAATACTCCACCATACTAATATTTATCTCCTATAAACCCGGTTTCTTAGAACACTTACCTACTTATACCTATTTTGAATAAATGTTATTAATTGTAGCATACGAAAAATTTGGTTCAGTTATTTAGATTTAGACTTGGGTTTGGAGACCAAACCCCTACGGGAAAATATGAAAACATAAACGGGGATTGCTATAAAATTATTTTTTCAAATTGGTATAAAATAATTAAAAGTTATATTTATCTAGATAGTTTATGCTGGACATAAATAAAACCCTAGCTCAAGAATTAAATATCAATCCTAAAAATATTAAAAATGCTCTGGAACTTTTAAGTGGAGGAGCAACTATTCCTTTTGTTGCTCGTTATCGAAAAGAATATACTGGTTCCCTGGATGAAACTCAACTACGGAATATTTGGGATAGATTTACTTATCTTCAGGAACTTGAAGAAAGAAAAAAAGTAATATTAAAAGCAATTTCTGAAACTGGTAAACTTACGGACGAATTACAGGAAAAAATAGAGTCTTGTTTCCAAAAAACAGAATTAGAAGACCTTTATCTTCCCTATAAACCAAAGCGCCGAACTAAGGCAACTATTGCTAGGGAAAAAGGTTTAGAACCTTTAGCAGAATTTATCAAATCTTTGAATAATTCTCAAGCAAAAATTATATCTATTGAAGAAGAAGCAGTTAAATATATTGCTGAGGAAAAAGGTGTCAAAAATGTAGAAGATGCTTTGCAAGGTGCGTCTGATATTTTGGCAGAAGCAGTGGCAGAAAAAGCAGAGTTACGCGCTTATATTCGAGAATATTTTCTCGACTCTGGTGGTTTTATTTCCAAAATAAAAGATGATTACCCAGAAGGTACGACTAAATTTGAAATGTACCGAAATTTTCAGGTAAATATTAAAGATATTGCTCCTCATAATATGTTGGCTTTGTTACGAGGAGAAACGGAAGGAGTATTAAATTTAGAGCTGGATTTTGACCGAGAATTTGTACTATCTTATTTATCAGATTCAGAAATTCGCACTAAAGCCAAAGAAATTAGAAATTTTTATCAGGAAATGCTCAAAGATGCTTTTAATCGTTTGATGAAAAATTCCTTGATAAATGAAGTGAGAACTCAAAAGAAAGCTGAGGCAGATATTGAGTCAATTAAAACTTTTGAAACGAATCTCAGAGAATTATTATTATCTCCTCCTGCGGGAATGAAACCAACTTTAGGAATTGACCCAGGATTTAGAACCGGGTGTAAAGTTGCCGTGTTAGGTGAAACGGGTAAATTCTTAGAATATCAAGCCATATTTCCCCATCAATCTGCTGCCCAAAAACAACAAGCTACTACAACAATTAAACAGTTTATTCAAAAGTACAAAATTGAACTAATTGCTATTGGTAATGGTACGGCAGGAAGAGAAACAGATGAATTTATCACAGAAGTAATTTCGACTTTAGATAAAAAGCCAATCAAAGTCATGGTTAATGAATCTGGAGCCTCAATTTATTCTGCTTCTAAAGTAGCAATAGAAGAATTTCCTGATTTAGATATTACAGTGCGGGGAGCTATTAGTATTGGTAGACGTTTACAAGACCCTTTAGCAGAACTTGTTAAAATCGAACCGAAGTCTATAGGAGTCGGTCAATATCAACATGATGTAGACCAAAAATTGTTGAAAAAAAAGTTAGATGAAACGGTAGAAAGTTGTGTGAATTATGTGGGAGTAGATTTGAATACTGCCTCCAAAGAACTGTTGATTTTTGTCTCTGGTATGAGTTCCACTGTGGCAAAAAATTTAGTTAAATATCGGAATGAAAATGGAGCTTTTAACAGTCGCCAAGAAATTTTAAAAGTGTCAAAACTGGGTGGAAAAACTTTTGAACTTTGTGCTGGATTTTTACGAATTCGGAGCGGTAAAAATCCTTTAGATAATACGGCAGTACATCCAGAAAGTTATTCAGTAGTTGAGGCGATCGCTCAAGATTTAGGTGTTTCGATCAATCAGATTAATGAGGTATCAAAAAAAGTCAAATCTCTGGATTTAAAAAAGTATGTAACTGAGAAAATTGGGGAACCAACTCTGAAAGATATTATTGGTGAATTAGAAAAACCAGGGCGCGACCCCAGAGCAGAATTTAAGTATGCAACTTTTCGAGAAGGTATTAAAGAAATTAGGGATTTAGAAGTAGGAATGGAGTTAGAAGGAATAGTTACTAATGTGGCAAATTTTGGTGCATTTGTTGATGTGGGAGTGCATCAAGATGGATTAGTACATATCTCTCAATTAGCAGATTATTTTGTTAAAGATCCGAAGCAAGTTGTGAAAGTTGGGCAAGTAGTAAAAGTGCGGGTTTTAGAAGTAAATGAAAAGTTGAAGCGGATAGGTTTATCTATGCGGAATTATAGCCCTACGCCTAAGTCATAAGTCAGATAGGGAGACGATCGCTCTTAATATTAGTCTGGAGCTTTTAACTTCGCAATAGAGCAATAAAACCTCCCTGTTCAAAATGCTTATCATAAGCAAGTGCTTCTAAAATATTGTATTCTTCCATTATTTTAAAAGAAACACAATCTGTAAGACTCCATTGTTTATCTGCTCTTTGTTTATACAAAAATAATCCTTCCTGAAACTGACTACTTGTTTGCTTAACTACCGTAACATTAGGGTGTTTATAAATATTTTCAATTAATTCTATGGCTGCTTGGCGAAAAAAATTACCTCTTTTAGAAAAGTCATTTAATAATTCTGTTAAAACCATTTCGCTAGTAAAAATATGCACTGGAGCAATTGCTATTGATATTTCTTGTACTTTTTGATGTAGTTCATCGCGAGGATTAAGTAAAGCCACCCAATAACCTGTATCTGCAAAAACTTTTTTCAATCTTTCTCTCCTTGTGTTTGATATGAATCAAAGTTTTTCGATAGGTCGGGGGGAAATTTTTCCCATTCTTCTACAGGGATTTTAGCGCCAATTTCTACAGCAATTTTCCAAATAGGATTTATATCTGTTTCATTACTACCGATATTTGGGGATTTGCTAGTTGCGAAATTCGAGCTTTTTTCCTGAGTTATTTGTCTTACTTGCCAAACAATTTTTTCTAATAACCATAATTTCTCATCTAATGATAAGTTATGGATAGATTTTTCTAATTCTAATAATTTTGGTAATGTCATATTAGGGCAATTTCTTGAAAGTTATTTGAACAATATCATAACACAAATAATTTTTATGGTACGAGCAATTGAATTATATCATCCTACTATCTCAACTCCTGCAACAGCTCATCAGTAAATGGGTTTGCCCCTGCCTGGAGCGCTTTTATCCATTCTTGTCGTTGCGCTTTTTCCTCCTCATCATCAGTCCATTCTACAAATACCTGAAAATCTGCGTTCGCCCCTTGAAAATCCCCTGTTAACGCCCTGGCAATTCCCCGACTATCAATAATACTAATATCTTTTGGGCTAAGGGCAACTGCTTTTTCACAGGCAAACATCACATCAGTAGCTTGTTTATTAAGACTGCCCTGACGACAAAGTGTATTCCAATTATCAGCAGAAATTTGAGTGGAGTCAATTTTTTCTGCTTGTTGGTAGGATGCGATCGCTTCCTTAAAATTTTCCTGCCTGAGAAAGTCAATTCCTTTATTCAGTAGCCCATCTACTGCCTGATACTTAGCTTTAGCTTCTGGGTCAATATTTTGCAGAGTAGGGATAAATGCTACTTTATCAACTTCTTTAGCTCGTTGATACTTTTCTATTGCTTCCTCAATTTTTCCTTCCCTTGCTAATTTCGTACCTTCCTCCATCAGTTTTTCTGCCTCAGCTAATGATTTTGCCCAAGCTTTGAAATTTCGGTTAAGGTTCAGATTGGGATTCCATTTCAGTGCTTTTTTAAATGCTGCAACTGCTGCCTCAAGTTTTTCTGCCTCCCCCTTGCTTTCCCTTGCCAATTTTTCTGCCTGTACTACCCAACTACGAGCTGCTGCTTTCAAGCGAGAGTCAGTCTGGCAAATTCTAAGTTCCTCTAACTTCTGGGGATGAGAAATTAGGTAATCATTTAACCTTTGGCAACCACGTCTAGTTAAATCTTTTATCTGCAAATTTGGCCACAGTTTTAGTGTTTTGTCAGAACTAGCAGAAGCAATAGTCTCTCCATCTGGACTAAATGCTACACCATTGACCCTATTCTCATGCCCCTCTAGAGTATGCAATAATTTCCCCTCACGGTTCCACAGTTTTAGTGTTTTGTCCCAACCAGCAGAAGCAATAGTCTTTCCATCAGAACTAAATGCTACACCTAAGACCGAATGCCTGTGCCCTTCGAGAGTCTTCAATACCTTTCCCTGAAGGTTCCACAACTTCACTGTTTTGTCACCACTTGCAGTTGCAATAGTCTCTCCATCTGGACTAAATGATATACTATAGACTGCATTCGTGTGCCCTTCGAGAGTCTGCAACTCTTTCCCTTGAAGGCTCCACAACTTCACTGTCTCGTCCCAACTAGCAGAAGCAATAGTCTCTCCATCGGGGCTAAAGGCTACACTGTAGACCCTATCCCTATGACCAATTAGAGTTCGCAACAATTGCCCCTGACGGTTCCACAATTTCACTGTCTTGTCTCTACTGGCAGAAGCAATGGTCTCTCCATCAGGGCTAAAGGCTACACTGTAGACCCTATTCCTATGGCCAGTTAGAGTCTGCAACTCTTTCCCCTGAAGGTTCCACAATTTCACTGTGCTGTCAATACTTGCAGAAGCAAGAGTCTCTCCATCGGGGCTAAAGGCTACACTCCAGACCGCATTCTTATGTCCATTTAGAGTGTGCAACTCTTTCCCCTGAAGATTCCACAACTTCACCGCATTGTCCCTACTCGCAGAAGCAAGAGTCTCTCCATCGGGGCTAAAGGCTACACTCCTAATCGAATTGTCATGCCCAGTTAGAGTTGCCAACTCTAACTGAAAGTTCCACAACTTCAGGTTTCTACCATTTGCAGAAGCAATAATCTCTCCATCCGGGCTAAATGCCACATTATTGACACTTTCCTCATCTACAGTTAAAGTCTGCAATAACTTTCCTTCACGGTTCCACAACTTCACTGTATTATCAGCACTTGCAGTTGCAATAGTTTTTCCATCAGGACTGAATACTACAGCTCTGACAAGATTATCATGCCCTTCGAGAGTCTGCAACTTTTTCCTCTGAAGGTGCCACAACTTCACTGTATTGTCCCTACTGGCAGAAGCAATAGTCTCTCCATCGGGACTAAATGCTACACTATTAAGCTTATCCTTATGCCCAGTTAGAGTTTTCAATACCTTTCCTTGACGGTTCCACAACTTCACTGTTTTGTCTTCACTTGCAGTCGCAATAGTCTCTCCATCAGGACTAAAGGCTACACCATTGACCCATTCTTGATGCCCAGTTAGGGTTTGCAATAACTGCCCCTGTTGGTTCCACAACTTCACTGTTTTGTCTTCACTTGCAGAAGCAATAATCTCTCCATTAGGACTAAATACTACACTATTAACCTTATTCTCATGCCCAGTTAGGGTTTGCAATAACTGCCCCTGTTGGTTCCACAACTTCACTGTTTTGTCTTCACTTGCAGAAGCAATAGTCTCTCCATCAGGACTAAAGGCTACACCATTAACCCAATTATCATGCCCGATCAGAGTCTGCAATAATTGCCCTTGACGGTTCCACAATTTCACTGTTTTGTCATTACTTGCAGTGGCAATAGTCTCTCCATCGGGACTAAAGGCTACACTATTGACCCAATTCTTATGCCCCTCAATACTGTTAAATTCTGTAAACTCATCATCTTTTTTATGTTTGTAAACTGCTAGTCGTAGAGCACTTGCAACCCCACTAACCTCACCTGTTGGCTGAAGTTTCACATCAATTTGTTTCTGCCTGGCTTCCATAGCAATAATTAATGAATTAAACCTTTCACCTGAAATAGACAACGTTCTAGCCTCATTTGCCTGAGCAATAATAGCTTGCTTGTTTGCTTCTCTACCTTCTCTTTGTTCCCTCAAGGCAAATATTATCATCCCCCCTGCCAATAATGTCATCAGCAATGAAGCAATAACCGAACTTCTAAACAGCCACTTTTGCAACTGTTGTCGTTGTTCCCGTTCCCGTTTCAGTTCCTCTAATATTGCTACTTCTTTTTTTTGCCGAATAAACCTCACCAAATAATCATGTACTAACTGATAACGATCTGCTGGATTTTCAGGCAACAAAAATACCAAACCAGAATCTACAAAAATCTTTAATACTAACTCTAACTTTTCGCCCCTAAACTTACTTTCTTTCACCAATTCTGCTTTAGTTTTCAGAGGTCGAGTATTATTTTTATCGGTCAACAATAACAACACCAACCAGGCTGATTTTTCGTTTTCTTCCCCACAGTCTCTCACCACTGATGCTAAATATTCCTCTACCAATTCGGCTTTGGGATTATCTCCTAATTCCAGATATTTTTCCACAGTAGTAATATTATCACTCTGCAATTGTGCCCCTACTACTTGCAACTCAATCGGACGAATTTCTCCCAACTCCTGAGCTAAATCTTCTACTAACTTTTCTGTGAGATTTTCATCTATTTTAAACTGAGAATTTGCCGTTAATCCTTGAATAATTAATTTCGCCTGTGACTGCTCAAAATTTCCTAAGTAATAGAGAATATTTTTGTCTAAAATATTATTATTAATTGCCTCTAAATTACCCAAGCGATTAAAATCTAATAAATAATGAATATAATCTGACCGCAGAGATAAAACAACTTTCACAAAAGGAATTTTCAAACATTCTTGGAGAAATTGAGCAAATTCTCGTTTATCCTTTGGTTCGCTATTTTCAAAGAAAAATTCCTCAAATTGGTCAAAATTGATAACCGTGAGCAGATTTAATTCATCATTAGCATTATTTCGTAACTGAGTAAAAATTGCCTCAGTCGAATTTAGACTCTCTGAATCAACTGTTAAATTAGCAATTATTTGTAGTTTTTCTGCTAAAAGTTTTCCTAATTCAGAAATCCAATTCACATAAACTCTCTGTAACACCACTACTACATCACGAGTAGCAATTGATTTTCCCTCTAAAGTCGGAACTAATCCAGCCTGCAAAATTGAACTTTTACCTACTCCTGATTGCCCATGAATAACTATTAATTTATGGTCAGGGCGACTAATTCTTTCTACCAATATTTCTACATCAGACTGTCGTCCAGGTGCTGCAATTTCTTGAGTAACTTTTTGTTGATTAATTCTTTGTTTAGACTGAGGTAAAGCCGGATTAGTATTTTCTTTTATATCTCTTAAACGATTAGCACCGATAAAAGCTTGAAACCCAAATTGTTGTTCTACTTTGAGTTTCTCTTGCTTAATTTCAAAAGCTTCTAAATATGCTTTTTGTTCGTAATATATTTCTCGTAATTCCGTGAGAATATCAATGTAAAATTCAGCGTTATCTTCAGGATTAGTTGTATTTTTTGCTTGTTCAAAAGAGGCTATTGCCGATTTAATTTCACCCAAACCTTTTTCAGCTTTAGCTAAAGAAAATAAATATCTACCCAAACGAGAATACTTTTCCCAATCTAGAATTTTTTTGTCTTTTTCTGAAGTAGGAGGAGATGCAGCATTGAAAGTTTGGTGGAAAATTTCTCTAGCAGTTTGAGCAAGTTTTTTTGCTTGTTGGTAGTGGCTTTTTGCTAGTTCAATTTCTGCCAAAAAATCGTAAGCACGAGCTAGTCTAAATGATGAGGAGCGATCGCTTGGCAATTCTTTAAATATGACCTCTCCCCCAACCCCTCTCCTACCAGGAGAGGGGGGAAGAGACTCTGAAACTCCCCCTTCCCTCGCAGGGAAGGGGGTTGGGGGGTTAGGTCTGCTGTCGGGCTGGGGGGGATCTAAAACTTCTATTGCCTTATTCGCAACATTCTCCAACTCATCCCAACGTTCCAAAGTCTGCAAAACTTCTCCCCAAGCATTGATAAATTTAGCAACTAAGTCGGGACGGTTAACTGACTCAAAACCTTCTACTGACTTCTGAAAATATGAGCAAGCTTTCTCACAAGCTATATTTTTCTCTATCCGATGTCTAACTGCATAAAAACGCCACCATAAACCCAGATAATAATTAGTATGAGCCACTCGCAATGGGTTATTAAGTTGTTGCCAAAGTTCGAGACTCCTTTGATAATGCTCTAATGATACTTCGGTTAAATTATCTGCTGCCCTTCCTAAAACAAATTCTAAACCTGCCTCTAATTCTGTTTCTAAGCTGGTGCCTCTATTTGCCAATTCTTGCTGTGCATCTAACAATTCTTGATAAGTAGATTCTGCCAAACCCAACTCAGCATAATCTAAAAATATTCCGGCCCCACTTTCTAATACTTTACTGATAAACACTCTCACTCGTCTGCTGAATAAAATCTATTAATTCTTGAGTGGGAGTTTCAAATACGGTTAAACTTGCCCTATTTTCAAAATCAGGAATTAACCGAATGAACTTCCGGGAAACCTCTGCATCTATCCATAAAAGTATTGGGAAGTGAAAGTTTTTTCTAAACTCGTCCAGGACTAAACTCATGGATACGAGTAATTTATCTACATCCGTTACTGACTCCAAACCCCAAACCATAAAAGCATCTGGTTGTTGCTCCCTTAACTGTTGGCCAATAGTAGCATAAAGTTCTCTAACCGACTCATCCAAGTGCAACTTTGCCAAGTTTCCAGAAAAAGATGCTTGGAGTTGTTGGATGAGGCGATCGCGCTGAGTTAGATTATTACAACGGGCTAAAAATAGCCGAAAGTCTCCTTGAGACATTTCTACAGCAAATATTAGCTCGGACAATAATTCGACTTCCTGGTGATTAAAATTTGTCATAATCAGATAATTTAGTTATCAGTTATCAGTTATTCAGTACCTCTGAAGGAAACCCGGTTCGGCTGCTACGAAAAATGATAACCTTGTAGGGAAGTTCGCATTTTTGTTATGCAACGTCCCTACAGAACCGACACATCTAAAACTAAGGAGTAGGGGAGTAAAGATTTTTGTTAGGTTGAGGGACAAAACCCAACCTACACTTATTTCACCATTGAAGGTTTAGCCCCTTAAATAATTATCTTAGGGCTAAAGCCCAACTACGATACTAATGTCTGAGAAACCGGGTTTCTAGTTTCTAATTTGAGTATTCTTCAAACACCTCAATAAACCCGGTTTCTTAATTTTTCCAGCACAAAACCAAAGCTAGAAAGCTTTTTATTTTTTCAACTGCACCCCATCTTTCAATATCGGATTAATATCAAACCAAGACCCTTCATCATCTCGGTATTCATAGACAAACATACTCCGAATCAACTGTTGATATCCATCATCACCGCTAACTTTTTGAGTTTTTGCTACTTGGCGCAACAATTCCCACTCTTCATCTTCCACTGCCAAAGTACGTTCATTCCGCATATTTTGAATTACCTTGTCAAGATTTTCACGGGTGATGGGCAATCCTTTTTGCTTTTTAATCGCATTATTTAGCATCCGTAATACATTCCTGACATGACCTCCACTCATCTGACATAGATAATCTAGAGTTTCCAAACTGTCAAAAATTTCGGTTATTTTCTCTAGACGTTCTTCTTGTTCCAAATTGGGAAATGCTCTGGCTAGAACTAACTGTCTGAGTAGTGCCATTCCTTCTTCTGATTTGTCTCCATCCCGCGACTGTATGGAAACCATTGGTAAGACTTGGGGATTAGTTTTGAAACGTTGAGTTAATGTTCCATAGTCATTAGAAAATCTCAGTGCTAGAGGTAAAGTATAAATTACATGACAATGGAGACCTGCTAGTTGTTCGCCGCGATCTACAAATAGATATTCTGGTTGAGGACGCCCCCAAGGTTTTGGGGAACTATCTACTTTATCCAGGTTGTCAACGATAACTACTAATCCATTTTTGCCGTGCTGCTTGAGCTTTTCGTGAGCAGGTTCGAGCAATTCTTGATTAATAGTTTCAATAATTCCATTGGTGCGAGGTCCGAGATAGTCTCTGAGTTTGCTGCGGAGTTCCGGACTAGCTTTTGCTTTGGCTGTTATTTTGCCTATTCCCAAGGCGACGAATTCTAGTCCTTCTTCGTCAACCGTGACTTGACCAACTCCAGGTACACCTAATTCTGCTGAAGCCGAAATATCTAGTTCCGTCTGTAGTAGTTTGCTTACTCCATCAAGTAGACCTTTTAATCCTTTTGGCTCCTCTAATTTAACCTTTTCTAATGTTTCTAAACTTTCGCTGACTTGTCGCGCTATAGTTAGAAGAATATCACTGACATCTATATCTCCCATTTCTAGGTCTTTGTCTGACTCGAAATAGATGACGTGAAAGCCTTCTTCTTCTAGTTGTTGCTTCAGTCGCCAGAGTTCGGTTGATTTCCCACAACCAATATGTCCGGTGAATAGTTGACAGGTAGGTTCGTCGGGAGACCACATAGCGATATTGTCTTTGAGGTCTTCAATTATTTGTCCTCCCCGTACTTCGGAGAAGTCAATGTAGTATTTTTGCTCTATTTCCTGGTTCTCTTGGAATAAAGCTTTACCAGGGTTTGTTGCCTGAAAGAAGGCTTTGACATTTACGGTCATAATATTTTATATATAATGTACTCCTCTATTTTAGATTAAAAAGAGGCAACAGGGGGAATTAATTGAGTAGTATCGGTATAAAAAAGCAGAGAAACCGGGTTTGTATCAAATTCCCTTGTAGGGACGTTGCATAACAAAAATGCGAACGTCCCTACATAATGAAAAGCGCTGTATTGTTGGTCATTGCGACTGGAACGGAGTGGAAGGAAGCAATCTCAGGGGTGTAATGAGATTGCTTTCCTACGGAATGCTGCGCAAACGCTGTCGCTCGCAATGACAATTTTCAGGGTATGTACTGATAACTGGGAACACCAAGCACGGGAGCAAGATGCTCCCACTGATAACTGATAACTGAAATAACTCACTGCTCGATCGCCGTCCCGTAAATTCGCCAAAGCTGAATCATATTATCTTCTGCCACACTTACAAGTTGCTGACTATCAGGACTAAAAACAATTGCACCATAACCTTTGATACTCCTCAACAATTTTCCACTGTCAATATCCCACAGATTAATTTTACCATCCTCACTACTACTAGCAAGAATTTTCCCATCTGGACTAATAGCGATCGCCTTAATTGCTTGAGAATGTTTTTCTAGACTGTGACGGACTTGCCAAGTTTCCACATCCCAGACTAAAATCTTATTTTCTCCCCGCATCGCATGAGCAATAGTTTGCCCATCCTGACTGAAAGCGATCGTCTCTATTGGTTGATTATTATTTGTACTGGGTATAGACAGATTTTTCAAGAGTTGCCCCTCAGCAAAATTCCAGAGCCGAATATATCTCGGTCCCCCACTGCTTACCATCCGTATACCATCAGCACCAAAAGCAATAGGTTGAGTACCATTCATTCTATGTAGTAGTCGCCCTGTGTAAATATCCCACAATTTCATCCCGCTGTCAGCACTGCATCCTACTACTGCTCTGCCATCAGCAGTGAAGCCCACAGCAGTCACGACGCCAGAATGCAAAAAACTGGTGAGCATTTCTCCTGTAGGAATATCCCACAATTTTACTGTACCATCCCCACTTCCACTTGCTAAGGTTTTGCCATCTGGACTAATTGCTACTGAGCGAACATTGGCGCTATGACTTGATAAAGTCTCTAGTAGTTTGCTACTTTCTAAGTTCCATAGTTGAATATCTTTTCCTCTGCTACTGGCTAATATTTGGCCATTAAAAGCGATCGCTACAGGTAAAGCAGAATCTGGTTGCTGATTAGATAAGGAACGAACTAATCTAGGTGCAAGTATAAGATCGTTACTAATATTTGGCTGTGTTTCTGATTCTGAGTTTCTGGGAATAGCAGTTTCTGGTGATAATGTTTGAGCATTTGCTGCTGTATTTTCTGTTGTTGTTTGCGGTGAGGTTTGGGATGGTCTTGTTATTTGTGTTTCCGTATTTTCTGTATTTTCTGTTGTTGGTTGGGGTGAATTTTGGGGTGGTCTTGTTATTTGTGTTCCTGTATTTTCTGTATTTTCTGTTGTTGGTTGAAGTGAGGTTTCATTAGTGGCAAAAGAAACTGTTTCTTGACTTTCTGTAGCAGAATTTTCTGGTACAATTACATTAGCTCTAATTTGTTGGTTTGTATCATAACCTTTGTCTGTCAAAAATTGACGCAAACTGGCAAAATATTCTGCGCGATCGCTGTCTTTATATACCTTTTCTATTAATTTCCAGCCATCTTCTTTTTCTCCTAACATATATTTATTTGCTAGGTAAGCAGCTAAAACTCCTTTAACATTTTGGTTTTGCTTTGAACGCCTGTAAAATTCCAGCCAAATTTCTGAGGCGCTGGTATTTATTTGGGCTGGATATTTCTTAGTTACATCTAATATTTCTCCTTGACGATACTGCCAGATCCGAACTGGAAATACGGAATCATTAATATTAGAAAATACATTAGCAAATCTACTATCAAGACTTTGAAATTCTGGAAGATTATCATTATCTAAATCTTTGAGTCGATAATTAATATTTCCCCAGTAATGGCGCAGCATTGTATATTTATTTTTGGTAAATTCATAACGATAAATCAAGGAATAAGTACCGCCTGCAAAGGGAACATTATTATTATTTATTGTGAATAAATCTATTAATACCTCGGATTCTCCATTGCCATCTAAATCTAGTAATTGTACTTTCACAAATCTACCTGCTAATGCTGCCATCGTACTATCAGATTCACCACCCAAAGATTTTACGGGTACTGGTTCATTTAAAATAATTTCTCCACTTCTGATAATTTTCAGACGTAGATCGCTGACTAAATCTGTATTATTTGCTTGTTCATAAATAATTTCTGCCTGTAAATTACCATTAGCAAACCTTTCTACTATTCCAGGTGGATTTGTATTTTCTGTAGAAGTTGTTTCGGGATTTTCTGAGTTAGAATTTTCTCTGGTTCTTGTTGCTTCTGTAGTGCTTTGTGAAGTTGTATTTTCTGTAGAAGTTGTTTCAGCATTTTCTAAGTTAGGATTTTCTCTGGTTCTTGTTGCTTCTGTAGTGCTTTGTGAAGTTGTACTTTTTGTAGAAGTTGGTTCGGGATTTTCTGAGTTAACATTTTCTCTAGTTTTTGTTGTTTGTGTAGTCTTGTTCGGTAAAGTCGCAGTGGTTGTTGAGCGAGTATCTCTGGAAAAATTTGCAATATATTCTGAGGGAACTTTAGCAACTACTTCATCATTATTATTTTGATTATTGGCAATAGCTTGACAGAGAAAAGTTGCTACATCTGAGCGAGTAGCATCTTGATTAGGATTAAGCTGCCTAACATTTGGATAATTAACAACAATGCCTTTTTCTGTTGCTGCTGCAATAGCTTTTTTTGCCTCTTCAGGAATTGCTTCTGCATCATCAAAAATTTGGTTTATATTCTGTTCTAAAGATGCACTTGCTTGATAATTTAACCCTCCACTTAAAGCTGCTAAAATTTGCCAGCGTGTAATTTTGAGAGTGGGGTTAAAAGTTTTGCCAATATAGCCAGAGAGAAAACCCATTTGATAAGATTTTTGAATAGCATTATAAGCCCAATAATCTTTAGGAATATCTACAAAATTCATCGAATCCCGCACAAGTTTTGTATCTGGAAAAGCCTTAGTAATCATTGCAGCAAATTCGGCTCTAGTTACAGGAGCATTAGGGCGAAAAGTCTGATTTTCGTAGTCGCCAAATATTATTTTTTTGTCTGATAAACTATTAATACAAGCTTGAGCAAAATGATTTTCAATGTCTTGTAAGGTTGTTTCCGCAAGTGCTGATGTGATTTTATTCCGGTCAAATAATTCCGGAGTAATTATAGTGCTTAAGCCTACTATCAAAACAAGTATAGGACGTAACTTATAAATTTTCATCATCAATATTCCTCCACCAAACAAAGTCAAAAGTCAAAAGTCAAAAGTCAAAAGTAATCTCTGAACCAAAAATCAAGTATCTCTTTAGAAGAAAGTTAAAAGTCAAAAAAAATTAACTTTAGTATTTTAAGTCTCTGACTTCAGCAGTTGGTACTGATAACTGAAGAAAACTTTTGACTAAAGATTGACAATTTCTTATTTTAGCCCCTTTATTCTGTCGTTGACTAAATAAAATTCAATTTAGTTCCCTCTTCCTTGATTACAATCAGGAATTAAGACAAGAAAGAAGATTAATTTCAACAAGAATTTAAAACTAAATTAATATTGAACAATACCAATTTTTAAATTGGGTTGTTTGTTCCTTACATTTTGTCTATAGTAATAAATTTATAGTTTTTTTCTAGTAAAATTGGAATTATTTCTGCAACACTTTTTGCGACATCCTGACCGCCAGAACATCCATCATGCAAGACAATAATCGAACCATTAGATGTTTGCTGAACTACTCGATTAACAACTACTGAAATTCCTGGTCTAACCCAATCTACGGGTACTACACTCCACATAATAGTTCTATAGTTCCATTCCTTTAATAATTTGAGAGTTTGAGGTGTAGCTATGCCATTAGGAGGACGAACATCACAAATTGATTCTGTTGCTAATCCACAAGCTTTATTAATAGAAAGTTGCGTTTTTTCTAAACTAGATTTAAGTTGAATAGGAGTAAGTTTAGGAAATGAAATATGTTCGTAGCCATGCAAACAAATCCGATGACCTTTTTCATATATTGCTTTAGTTATTTCTGGATAATGGTCTACACATATACCTAATAAAAAAAAGTTTGCTTTAATCTGATACTTATCTAAAATTTCTAATAATTGAGGAGTATATTCTGGGTGAGGTCCGTCATCGAAGGTAAGAGTAATTTCTGGTTTTTGTGTGTTTCCTTGCCATAAACAATTGGGAAAAGCTGACTTTAATATTGGATGTAAAATCGGCAGTAAAGGTGCTAATACCATATAGAAAAATCTAATTTTTTGCTTTTAAATTATATCATATAAAATTTAGGAAATAGGGAGTAGGAAATAAGTGGAAATTTATTAGCTCCTCATTCCGCACCGAAAAAATATTCTCGCTTAAATAGCTATAGCGCTAGGGAGTAGGGAGTAGGGAGTAGGGAATAGGGAGTAGCAGACTTTTCAAGGGTTCTAGGATTTAGAAATGTCAAACACCTTAATGCGTAGTGCTATATATAATTTTTAGGTGTTGGTGATGCGTGGCTATGATTTTTCTGGCATTCTAGAAACCGGGTTTCTGTTAGATGCCGATAAATAGTGCAATTTACCTCCAACAAACCCGGTTTCTTATAACAGATATTTAGATCTCATAGCTCGGTTCACCAACGCCAATTTTTATTATAGCTCATTAATGAGATTTGATGAGGACTTACGGATAACCACCACATTTTGTAGGGGTGATATGGAATCCGGTTATATAGTATATGTTTATAACTACACTTCAATATTCAATCTCCCCTACTCCCCCACTCCCCTACTCCCTCACTCCTACAACTATATAATAAGTATTCAACCGGATTTGATATGACTTGCGTGTAGCGCTATAACAGGAATGGGTTTGGAGATCAAACCCCTACTCCTAATTTCTGGGGGTTGAATGGAACCCCCGATGCTCCCCGACTCCCTAACTTTCAAAGGGCGTACCAAAAACCTGCGTCCAATAATGATTGGCGTTAACGCTACCAGTATCCTCCTCCAAGAAATAGTAACCAATACCAATTTCTTCCAAATCAGGATTGAGAATGTTGGCACGATGTCCGTCACTATTCATCCATGCTTCTACTACTGCTTCCGGTGTCTGTTGTCCGGCAGCAATATTTTCCGCCCAAGCTGAAAAGTCATATCCTGTATCTTCAATACGATCGCCTGCGGAGGAACCATCTAATCCGGTATGCTCGAAAAAGTCTAGTTCTGCCATATTCTGGGAGTGAGTTTGTGCTGCCTGATTTAACAGTGGATCTGCCGTCAGGGGATCTAAACCTAACTGAGTACGCTCTTGGTTGGTAAGCTCGACGACTCTATCAATAAAATCTTGACTATCTGGTTGACTATCTGGTTCAGTTCCAATATTAGAATTACCTTCAAATATGAAATTGGCACTACTGAGACTACCCACAGATATGTTATTTACTTGAGCGATCGCTTCTCCAGTTAGACTATCAATAATCAGAGTGTTTTGCTGACTATCACCACTACTTTCTAAACTAATGTTGTTTACACCATCGGGTAACTGAATTAGATCGATGCCATTTTCAAAATCAGTTATTTCATCAATACCTGCACCAATTTCTAAGACAAAGACATCGCTCCCCTCTCCACCAGTGAGAGTATCTTCTCCTAAACCACCATTGAGAGTGTCATTGTCACGATCGCCAAACAAAGCATCGTTACCTGCATCCCCAAAGAGGAGGTCATTATTTTTGCCTCCATATAAAGTATCAGCACCATTTCCTCCTCTAACAACATCATTTTCGCGATCGCCACGAACTAAGTCATCACCGTCACCACCGTCTACAATATCATTGTCTTTTCCTGCCATCAAAGTATCGTTGCCATCTCCACCGTGGAGACTATCTTCGTTCCGGTTTCCCATGATTACCTCTGAGTCTGAAGAGCCTGTAACTGTATCGTTGCCACCAAGAGCTGCTAACCCATCGGGAAAATCAGCTAGTTCTCCAGGAGAGAGAGCTATAATCTCAGCATTATCGCTGGCGAGTAAATGATTTCCATTAGGAGTAAGTTCGTTTTCCATTTGTTAGATCCTCTAAAAAATTTCTTTAACTTATACAAGATTTACAATGAGGTAAGAAAAACTAGGTTTGAGATTGCTTTCCGTTCCGGACTGCTCCACAAACCCTGTTAGTCGCAATGACGCAAATACCTTGTACTGTGTAAGTCCTATATAATTAATAGGAGCTACACAAACGGAATCCTCAAATCCGGTTTTTTCGTAGATGTTTATTGTTCAAACCAAGGATTTTTCCTAGCAACCGAGTTTCTTTGCGTAAATCCTATAATTAAATTATAATCAAAGCTTATTTCAGTTAACAATCAGTAATTGTCGCAAATTGAAATTAAATTCATATCTTGATTCCGTAAAAATACATATTATATAAAATGTCTTTCTCACCTCTTAAAATTATAGTTGTCGGTGGAGGAGCAGCAGGTTTTTTTGGAGCGTTGGCTGCTGCCGACATCGCCTGTAGCAACCCCCACACCCATGTCACCATTTTAGAAGCAGGGCGACAACCTCTGGCAAAAGTACGCATATCTGGCGGTGGACGTTGTAATGTCACGCACGCTTGCTTTGATCCAGCAATTTTTATTCAAAACTACCCCAGAGGTGGCAAAGCACTTCGGGGAGCATTCACTAGATTTCAAGCTCGTGATACTGTGGAATGGTTTGCAGGTAGGGGCGTACAGTTAAAAACTGAAGCAGATGGACGAATGTTTCCCACCACTGATGATTCTGCCACAATAGTTGAATGTTTAACTAAGGTTTCTTTCTCGAAGGGTGTAAATATTCGTACAGGTGCAGCAGTGGTTTCAGTTAAATGTAAGACAACAGAGGGAGGGAGAAATTTATTTCTAGTGGAGTTAAGATCGGGAGAATTTCTGGAGTGCGATCGCTTACTTCTAGCAACTGGCAGTAGTCCTGTTGGCCATCGTTTGGCAAAAGGATTAGGCCATAAAGTTGTTCCTCCTGTTCCTTCTTTATTTACTTTCAATATCTCCGATCCACGTCTCAAAGATTTGGCAGGTATTTCCGTTGAGAATGTCTGTTTGCAACTTCCGAAGGCTAAGTTAAAACAAATTGGCCCTGTGCTGGTGACTCATTGGGGTTTAAGTGGGCCAGCAACTTTAAAGTTATCTGCCTGGGGCGCTAGATTTCTCTATGAAAATGGCTATAAATCCGATTTATTAATTAATTGGTTATCAGATATTAATCCAGAGGAAATACGAACTAAATTATTAGAATTTAAAAGTTTGGAGAAGAAGGCGATTATAAATAGTTGTCCGTTTTCTCTACCGCGACGTTTATGGGAACATTTAGTTATTGCTGCGGATATTGACTCTCAAAAACGTTGGGCAGAGTTATCAAATAAAGCTATTAATAAGTTAATTTTAGAATTGACTCAAGGCAAATATGAGATTCGAGGAAAAGGAGTGTTTAAGGAAGAGTTTGTTACTTGTGGTGGAGTAAGTTTAAAAGAAGTTAATTTTAAAACTATGGAAAGTCGTTGTTGTTCAGGGTTATATTTTGCGGGAGAAATTTTAGATATTGATGGAATTACAGGTGGTTTTAATTTTCAAAGTGCATGGACAACTGGATGGTTAGCAGGCCAAAGTATAATTAATAATTAATTATTAATAATGGATAATTATTGCTTTGCTGATTAAATATCAAAGCATTGAAAGACAAAGGCTCAAGCCTTTTTTTGCTGGAAAAAATTACCTGGTTTTCAGCTCCTAAAGCTGCAAAAAGTTAGTATTTTGGGCAGACAAGATTATATCTCCTCTATCTCCCCAAACTTCCTAAACTCGCCACTCTCTCCAAACAAAGTATAATGTTCCCTTTTATTGTATAATCTATATTTATATAGCACTACGAATTAAGATTTAAGGTGTTTAACATTGGTAGAATCTGAATCCTTACGTTACAGGAAATTTTTGCCTTTTACCTTTTGCCTAATCCGTAGTGGCATATAATTCTCAAAATGCTTGATCAAAGCTAACATAATTAGGCAATAGGCTATGTCAGATAATTCTGGTTTGCTAGCTACTAATAATTCCAATACTATTAACACTATCAGCCACTATATTTACGAAACTATTGTTTCCATTCAACAGCAACATCCAGAATGGATAGCTCCAAAGTACAGGAGCATTCCTTGGCATTATCCCAAGTATCAATCTACTTTAACTAACAAGTTGACAAAAGGGCTTTCTAACGTTAAAAATTCCGACGCTTTGAAGCTGAAAGTCACAAATTATCTCCAAATTCTTCTAACTCCAGAGTTTATTAATTCTGCTCGATATAATGTTTTAATTGCTGAGATAGACAAACATATTTATCCAGAAATAACTCTAGTTTCATCAGATAAAATTACTAACGATGGGGTTTCCGATTTATCCACAAATGGAACAAAATTAGTAGAGCCAGGAATTGCTATTTTACTGTTAGATGTAGAAAATTTACCACTCGATCCTGAAAC
>JBCDJM010000041.1:0-34067 GCA_038747755.1 Cyanobacteria bacterium P01_H01_bin.35 | reverse complement strand
TAATTATTTAATTGTTTAATTATTAATTATTTTGGTAAAAAAAACTGTAGGGGTTTGGTTTCCAAATCCCTTATACCAATTACTAAAAGTAATGCTATAGCAATCCTAAATTGGTTGTGGCAAAATTCCATACTCAAAAAGTTTTGGGAAATCGAATATTTGACCATCCGCAAAAAACTTAAATAGCCACTTAACTACTTCAAAAGAATTGCAAAGATGATAAAATTTTCTGATGAAATTTTTGGCTTGTAACCAAATATCTTCTACAGGATTTTGCTCCGGAGCATTGGGAGCAAATTTTGTACAATTTATCAACCATTCATCCTCCGATATATCTTGATTAATTATCATCAAATATTCTTTAAATTCTTGAGAATTATGATAACTTGCTCCATCCCAAAATATCGCCAATCTTTTCCCCGGCCTTTTCTGC
Organism: Cyanobacteria bacterium P01_H01_bin.35; assembly: GCA_038747755.1. GTDB lineage: Bacteria > Cyanobacteriota > Cyanobacteriia > Cyanobacteriales > Microcoleaceae > Trichodesmium. The sequence continues at coordinate 33,634 of JBCDJM010000041.1, read as the reverse complement.
TGCAAATATTTAATAAATTCAATGGTATTTTCCGTATTTCCACTCTTATATTCTTGCACAATAAATTCTTTGGTTTGGTAGTCGAAAGCTCCATAATAAGTCTGTCTTTCTCTTTCATTTTTAATGGGAATCTCTATTCTTTCATCTGTTCTTCCCCAAGCATAGCCTCATATATCTCCCCAGAGGAGATGACATTCGTCAATCATAAACACTCTTGAAGCTTTCCAGCTTCTATTTCTGGTTGCCATTTAACCAGTAATTCCTCTATTTCTTTTTTTTTTGATTTCACTAATTCATCATTTTTAGCGGGATTCTTTTTTTGAGTTTTTTTCCAACTTACTCCCGCCTCTTTAAGTAAATTATAATAACTTTGATTAGATTCAAAAACTACATCATATTGCTTCTGTAAATAGTTTTGTAAATCTGATAATCTTAGATAATCTTGTGACCTTAACCACTCAATTATTTGCTCTTTTTCTTCGGATTTTAAGTAACCTTGTGTTCCTTTATATTGAAGTCTTAAACTTTCTACACCATGAAACAGTACTTGGTTTTTCCATTCGCTCTCTAAACTGTGAGAAACATTTAATAATTCTTTGACTTCATGGTAAGATTTTCCCGACAAAATCATTTTAACCGCCAAGGCTCTTTTTATTTCTTTGGAGTCTTTTGTTTGACTGATAAAATCATCTAGTTCATCTATAATGTTCATTTTTTGTCTTTTGACTGGATATGTTATTCTTACTATTATATCTGTTGCGACCTATGCACGGATTGCTATATACTTCAGCTAGACTTCAAAAACTCAATATTTACTAAGATTCAAAGCCTGTTTTTGACAACTTAAGGTAGGTTAGTATATATTTTCCTACCTTTAACCTCTCCCCACACTTCCCCACACAATCAAACATAGGATTCATGCATGAGAAATGGTATTATGCACTTGGGTTTGGAGGCCAAACCCCTACGATAAAATTTTACAACCTAATTTAAAATTGGTATAATTATTTAATCAAAATGACATCTGTTTAAAAATACCGATTTAATACACTTTATAGAGTAGTTTATTAGTCAAATAAAAAATCATGTCTACTGTAAGTTTAATCCGAGCTAATTCTTATAAAATTAACGCATTAGAAAAATCAATAGAAAATCTTTTAGAACCATTAGGAGGAATTAATGCTTTTGTCAAACCAGGCGATCGCGTCCTCCTAAAACCAAATTTGCTCACAGGTTCTCGTCCTAAAAAAGAATGCGTAACTAGGCGAGAAATAGTTTATTGTGTAGCTAAAATGGTAAAAGAAGCGGGTGGTAAACCTTTTTTAGGTGATAGTCCAGCTTTTGGTAGTGCTATGGGTGTGGCAAAAGCAAATGGTTATTTATCATTGCTCAAAGAATTTGATTTACCAATAGTTGAATTTCATGGGAAACGTTACGATATAGTTAGTCAAGAATTTAATCATTTATTATTAAGTAAAGAGGCAATGGCAGCAGATGTAGTAATTAATTTGCCTAAGCTTAAATCTCATGTTCAACTAACTATGACAATGGGGGTAAAAAACTTATTTGGTTGTGTACCTGGAAAGATGAAAGCTTGGTGGCATTTTGAGGCGGGTAAAGATGCTAATCGTTTTGGAAAAATGCTGGTGGAAACTGCAAAAGCAATTAATCCAAATTTGACTATTATTGATAGTATTATCGGTCACGAAGGTAATGGTCCGATTGGTGGAGAACCTAAAAATTTAGGTATTTTGGGAGCGTCTACAGATGTATTTACTCTTGATAGAACTTTTGTAGAAATTTTGAAGGTTAATCCAGCAGAAATTCCAACAGTTGTAGTTGCTGAGGAAATGGGATTTTGTTCTGATTTAAAGATGGTTAATTTTCCATTATTACAGCCTGCTGAAGTGGAGGTAGAAAATTGGCAGTTACCAACAACTAAGACACCTATTGATTTTGGTGTTCCACGGATAATTAGGTCTACTTTTAAACATTTATTTGTTAAGTTTATTCGAGAACCAATGAATATTTAAGATTAGGGAGTCATTTCAGTTATCAGTTATCAGTTATCAGTAGGGGTTTGGAGACCAAACCCCTACTCTTATTGGTGGTGAAATTTTCATTGAATATTGAATGGAAAGAGATAAGAAGATGTAGCTATTTTTTCAAAGAGAGTTGAAACTGGAACTGAAAATATAGCTATTCTTCTGTAGGGGTTTGGTGATCAAACCCCTACTTTTATCGACACTTTTATAATAAAGCTTCTATCTAAACCTGATGTTAGTATAATACCATTTTTAAAAAATAATGTTGCGAATAATAAGGAGGATTAAATAATTGACCTTATAGCGTTTCTCAAGCTTATGAGTTACACCTATCTTTAATTTATTTTCTATTCCTTATTCCCTGTTCCCTGTTCCCTAAAACAAAGGAATTTTGTACCTCACCAGGATGGGAATTGCTATATATATCCATTTGAGCAAAAAAAGAGATTAACCCTAATAAATGATATTTAAACTATTTCTTCTGACTCCTGCCTCCTGAATCCTAAAAAATTACCCAAAATATTTGTAGCAAACATTTATCAAATTGGTATAATATATTTTTTAATACAAAACTAATGAGGAATTATGAAAATACAAAATTCCATAATAATTGCATTTGGTTTAATTCTTTTTGTTGTTGTTTCCCTTTCTCGAACTTTAGTTCATTTATTAACTGAAGTATGGTGGTTTAATGCTGTTGATTTTACCGATGTTTTTTGGACTAGATTAAGTTGGCAAATATTTCTTTGGGTGGGTACATTTTTTATTTACTGTTTGTTTCTTTGGGGTAATTATTGGATAGCTGAAAAATTGACAAGCGATCGCTCATATACTTTTTTGAGAGGAACTGAATTAGCTCCCTATAGTAATATTTTCACCAAAGCAATTGTAATTGTAAATATTCTATTGATATCTTTAAGTGCAGCAGCAACTACATCTCCAGGTTGGGAGACTTTTTTGAAATTCTTAAATGCTGTAGATTTTGAGATTCAAGACCCAATTTATCAAAGTGATGTAAGCTTTTATTTATTTAGATTACCTTTATATGAAGGAATGAAAGATTGGTTATTTACTCTATTTGTTGGTGGGTTAATTATTGCTATTGTAGTTTATGCTTTGAAAGGTAAATTTACTAATCAGCGAAGATGGCAAAATTTCTTAACAGGTTCAATTAAAACCCATATTAGTCTGCTAGTTACTGGAATTACTATTTTAGTTGCAGTAGGATTTTGGTTAGAACGTTATGAATTACTTTTTGATTCTAATGGGGTAGTTTTTGGGGCTGGATATACAGATGTTCATGCTAAACTTCTAGGCTATTGGGTTATGGCAATAATGGCATTATTATTAGCAGTAGTTTGTGTACTTTCTGTCTGGAAAAATAATATTCTCTTGCCGACTTATGGGGTGGTTATTTATATAGTTATCTTTGGATTATTCAATGTTTTATATCCAGGGTTTCAGCAGAAATTTATAGTCAATCCTAACGAACTGCAAAAGGAAAAACCCTACATAGCAAATAATATTAAATTTACTCGTGAAGCTTATGGTTTAGATCGTGTAGAAACCAAAAGTTTTCCTGCTAAATCAGAATTAGATAGTCAAACATTAGAAAAGAATCAAACCACAGTTCGTAATATTAGACTTTGGGATTATCGACCACTTCTTAGCACCTATCGTCAACTCCAAGAAATTAGACTTTATTATCGATTTAATGATGTAGATGTTGACCGTTATACTATCGATGAAAATTACAGACAGGTAATGCTTTCTCCTAGGGAAATGGTTTATTCTCAGGTTCCTGAAAAAGCACAAACTTGGGTAAATAAACATTTAAAATATACTCATGGTTATGGGTTGGTAATGAATCCGGTAAATGAAGTTAAACCAGATGGTTTGCCTGTGTTATTTATCAAAGATATTCCGCCAGTTTCTCAGGTAAATCTTCAGGTGGAGGAACCAGCTATTTACTATGGAGAAAAAACCGATACTCATATTTTTACGGGCATGAGTACCGAAGAATTTGATTATCCCCGGAGTGGTGAAAATGCCTTTACTTTTTATAGTGGTACGGGGGGAGTTCCAATAAATTCTCTGTGGCGAAAACTTGCTTATGCTTATGACTTAAGCAGCATTAATATCTTAATTTCCGGCTACTTTACTGATAATTCAAAAATTCATTACTATCGAAATATAAAAGAAAGAGTAGAGCAAGTTGCACCCTTTTTAAGATTTGATAATGACCCTTATATTGCCCTAATTGATGGAAAAATGCAATGGATATTAGATGCTTATACAGTCAGCGATCGCTATCCCTATTCGGAACCACTTTATTTGAGTAATAATGCCAGAGCAATATTAAATAGAGGCAATATTGAGCGCATAGCCAGAGGAAATGTTAATTATATTCGGAATTCTGTGAAAGTGATGATTGATGCCTACAACGGCACAATGAAATTTTTTGTAGTAGATGAAAAAGACCCGGTGCTGAATACTTACCGCAAAATATTTCCTCAATTATTCACAGCAAAATCAGAAATTCCAGCCAATGTTAAAGCACATTTTCGCTATCCTTTAGACCTATTTAAAATTCAGGCTCAAATGTATTTGTCATACCACATGAGTGAGCCACAATTATTTTACAATCAAGAGGATTTATGGAGGTTTCCTACAGAAATTTACGAAGAGAATAAACAATTAATGGAACCCTACTATTTAATTATGCGTTTGCCAGAACAAAACGGAGAGGAATTTGTTTTAATTTTGCCATTTACTCCAGTCAATAAAGATAATATGATTGCCTGGATGTCAGCACAATCAGATGGAGAAAATTACGGTAAATTATTGTTATATGAATTCCCCAAACAAAAGTTAGTTTATGGTCCTAGTCAAATCGAAGCTCGCATCGACCAAAATCCTCAAATATCCCAACAATTAACTCTATGGAGTCAGAAAGGTTCCAAAGTAATTCGTGGAGATTTATTAGTAATTCCCATAGAAGAATCATTAATGTATGTAGAACCAATTTACCTCAGAGCTGAACAAGGAGAATTACCAGAATTAAAAAGGGTAATAGTTGCTTATGACAAAGAAGTTGTCATGGCAGAAACTCTGAATCAATCTTTAGCAGCAATTTTTGGTGGGGAAGTCGAAAAACAAGAAATTCAAGTTACAGAAAAAACGTCAGAAACAGAAAATATTTCTGAGTTGATTAATGCAATAGTGGAAGTTTATGGTCAAGCTGAAGCAGCAAGACGACAAGATAATTGGTTAGAATATGGTAAGTCTAAACAAGAATTTGAACAACTACTTCAACAGTTAAAAAAGCAAACAGAAAATAATTAAAATTAGTATTAGGGAGTTATTTCAGTTATCAGTTATCAGTACCTCCTACTGAAAAAGATAAATAATGACTTGTCAAAAAAAATTGTAGAGGTTTGGTCTCCTTTCTCCAAACTAAAATGGGATTGGGAAACTAAATGCTGACCCTCAAATCTGACAACCTATAGCTATATTAATCCGTGCAGGATTTGTCAAAAAAAATTGTCGGAGTTTAGTCTCCTTTCCTCAAGCTAAGATGGGATTGGGAAACCAAATCCCTACGATAGAATCTTACAACATAAGCGCCGATTGCTATAAATTCTTAGCTTATAATCAATTATCACAATTCTTATACTGGTGATTCACAAAATTATAGGTTTTAGGGAAAAATTTAACTGACAAAATGGCATTCATTAATTGATAATTTATAATGAATAATTACCTCTAGTTAAAACCATCAGATTGAATATAAGGAAATATCCTAGCACCTTTTTGATCTTGAAATAGAAAGCTTTACACCTTTATTTTTCGGTAATATTATACCGTTGCTGAGTTATTTTACATTCAACAGGACTAAAGCCATGCGAACCCAGAAACCCGGTTTCTCCTAGATGGTTATTGTCAAAAACAAAAATTTACCCTAGAAACCGGGTTTCTTTGCATAAGTCCTAAAAAAAATACTAATAACTAATCACTGATAATTAATAACTAATAACTAATATGATGTTATTCACCTTAGCTTCCACAACTTCAACTATAGTAGGTAGTATTTTCATTTTTACTGGTATTGCTAAAGTTATAGAACCTTGGAAATTTACAGAACATCTGACTAAACTTAAGTTAGTAACTCCTAAATTAATTATACCTGTTGGTTTAACATTTACTGCCATTGAATCAGCTTTAGGAATTGCTTTAATATTAGGAATTTTTCCGACCCTAATAATACCTGTAAGTATTTTATTATTATTTGGTTTATCAATGCTTACTTACTGGAGTACATCAACTGGTAAAACTGAAGATTGTGGTTGTTATAACGGTTGGTTAGAAATTACTCCTACCCAAAGTTTAATCCTGAATGCTATTTATATTTTTCTGTTAATATTCGCTGAATTTTTTGGTAAATATCAGCCTACTGTTTTGTGGCAATGGCTAGTAGTATTAATAATTTTTATAACTAGCTATGCTTTAGCTGGTGGTTCCCTAGAATATATCCAAGAAAATGGTCGTCCTTTTATTGATTTTACCCCATTACAAGAAAACCGAATGTGGCAAATAGAATGGCTAGGAGAAGATTCAAAATCTTTAATGTCTGGGTCTGTAATTGTAGTTTTTATGAGTATTGAATGTTCTCAATGTAAACATTGGTTAGGTGTGTTGAAGTTGGTGCAATGGCAAGATGATTTACCAGCAATAGTAGGATTAATAGATACTGAAAATCTTCAAGTAGGGCAAGATTTTGTAGATAGATATTTTTTGAATTTTCCCGTTGTTGCAGTGGATAAAAGATTTTATAGAAAATTAAAGATAGAGGTAGTACCTACAGCGGTTCTTTTGGAAAATGGGGTGATTCAAGAAAAATGGATAGGGTTAATGCCGATGTGGTTTATTAATAAAATTAATCAACCTAACCGGGTGACAAGCACCTCAACACAATTGTTAAATAAGGGAACATAGCCAAAAAAAGAAATGGAAATTAATTGCCCAAAATATAGGTAAAAAATTTGTATCACTTTAGTAAAATCCTGCTAATGAATGAATGAAATATCTATTGTACCAAAATTTGTACTGAGGGCTATTTGCATATTTTCCAATGCTTTAACTAACCATTGAGCTTTTTTTTGTGTAGAAAATTTGTAATGGTTAAACAAAATTGCAAATCGTTTCTCTAAGCTTGGTCTAACTTGTTGACAAACTAATATAATTTTTAGTAGTAGTCCTATTGTTCTTATCGGTCCTAAATTACCAATCAGATTAATAAAGAAGAAATGCTCTGGTTGCTTTTGATTATGCAAAATTAAAAAACTTAATAATTTATGGCAAGTCTGGATCATTAAAGATTCATTCAATAGCTCATCATCACTATCAGACATAATAGTTTGTAAATAGTTGTATAGTTTATCCTTAAACTGAACTCGAATCTGATGAGGTGCAACATCAAAAGATGTAATTAGGTACTCATAAAAACTGTCTTTAAAACAATGATATGTTAGGGGTAATGTGGTATAAGCCAAAAACCCTTGAGCATAATTTCGATAAGTTTCATTACCTTCTACTTTACCCACAAATTGTTTGATAGATAATAAGAGTTCGTCATTTGATAATAAGGTGGGATTTTTAACGGATTGTAATTCTTTAGTAACTGTAGAGCTTTTAACTTTACTAAGCTGTCGTCGGACTTGGTGAGTAACATAATGGGATAAATCAATTTCATATTGTTGCTGTTTTTGCATTTGCATTTTTCTGATGGCTTGTTGATATTCCTTACTAATTTGGTTCTGGTACACCATCACATAAACGGCGATCGCTCTCCTCAACATTAGGGTTATTCTCCAAATAGTTCTGAATGCCATCGCAAGTTCCAACGAGCAATTTATTTAATCCTGCCAGCCTTAATATCTCAGTCTTACCGTCTTCTCCAATCACAGCCAGCATACTGTTATCATCACTAAGACTGAAGCTTTTAATTTCTTTTATTGATATATATTCTCGTGGAAATTCCATGATTTTTTCCCTGTTCAGATTCCAGAATACGACTGTACTAGCGCCTGAATGGTCTCGAACAGCGATCAATAATTTACCATCATGGCTGATTTTGATAGGTTCCCCAACTTCTGATCTCAAACCGAAAAATTCCTTACGGCGATCGCCTGAAATATCATTCAAAAAAACACCTTCAGTAGTTTCTGCTCTGGGTGTCGAAACTATTATTAACTCCCCATCTTGATCGAAACTGAAGCTTTGGAATGCGTTTGCTTGATACATATTTTTCCCAGACTTATGTTGCTTTTTATGATCATTAGACTGGTTGCCGTTGGTGTCCCAGACTCGGAAATCAAGGTGGAACTGATCATCACTCTCGTTACCTGCAGTGGCAATTTTCTGACCATTATGGCTCCAAATGACACTCTTGACGTTACCGGAATGAGCTTGAAATTCCCTTATCAACTTACCTTGTAAATTCAACAAGCGAACCATACCGCTATTTCCTGTGGTAGCAATTATCTGACCATTAGGGCTAAAACTAACACTTGTAACCTTGGGTATATCTCTAAATTTCTTGATCGACTCACCTTGTAAATCCAACAAAGAAATGACTCCTTCTGAATCGACTGTAGCAATTGTCTGACCATCAGAGCTAAAACTAATACTTTCAACTCCGCTTTGAGGCAATCTGAATGTGGATAACGGTTGTCTTTCTAAATCCCACAAACGTATGGTTCCCTCATCTCCTAAAGTCACCAGTTGCTCGCCATCAGGGCTAAAATTCAAATCCTGAACTGTGCCCTTCGGTAATTTAAATAATTTTCTAGCCTCATTGCTATACTCTCGCTTATCCTCATTACGAAATGGTCGATCTCGTGCACTCTCATAATCGTTGACAACTTCAATGTTACCCTCAAACCCTGTGCCAACAAGTTGTTTACCGTTAGGACTAAAACCAACATTTTGAAAACTAGATGTAAAGCTTTCTGTTCGGCCAGATTCTAGATCGAACAATAAAACCCTCATAGAGGCTTCGCCATATCTGATTCCTACTTTTTTGCCATAGGGATTAGAAATGATTTCAAAGAAGAGATGACAAAGAAAATTCTTCTTAAGTATCCGTGGCCTTTTACCAGATAAGTTTGTAATCCTCCGACAATAGCCTTCTGGATTTTTAGGTATTTTTTCAGCTATTACTATACCATCTGAATTCCAGCCAAACTCAGCCCTCCCATACTCCTTATTTACAAATTTCTTTAATTTGTTGCCTTTCATATCCCATAAACTTATAGCGTCGCTTTCTCTCAAAGCAATGGTGTCGCCATTCGGATTAAAATCGATCGAACAATTGCGACATTTATTTACTCGATCTACTTCTGGTTGATCTACTTCTGGGAATTTATTTAATTTGTTGCCTTCCATATCCCATAAATGTATTGTCCCTTCTTCCGTTAAAGTAGCAATCTTGCTCGTGTCTGGACTAATACTGATGCCTCCTCGACTTAGTTGATATTGCCCTTTTAATTCGGCTAGTTGTTTGCCATATTTGTCCCACAAGGTAACTATATCATTATCTGCTGTGACAACTCTTAGCTGGCCATCTCTAGTAAAAAATATACTCCATACGGTACCTGGAGGTGCTTCCCAGCGATTTCTTTCTTTGATGTTATAGAACATCTTTCGCAAGGTAAATTCAACATCTTCTTGTACCTGATTATCTGGTTTAAACCAAGGTAAATTCAAAAACCAAGGCCAGTCTTTCAACATCTTTACTGCGCGGAGACTATCCACCAAGGCATCAATCCCTTGATCTGCACGAAAGTTTGCTTCTGCGGATTGCCGAGAAGCCCGAATTTGACCTATCAAAGCATCTTTTTGTCCAATCAAAGAGAATACCAAACCTGTCCCTAACCCCAGCATAACAGCGATCGCCACACCCCAATTCCGACGAGTATTAAAGTTTTTTCGCCTGACACTACGCTCCACAAACTCAGCTTCTAAATTATTCAACCAATTATCATCCGATTGAGATACCTTTTTCAACAAATCCAGACGAGGGTTATTATGCCAAAGAAACCTTACCTGTTGTTGGCTTTTCCACTCCTGTGCCGCCGGAGTCAACCGTCGTTGCAGGATTAAACCTTCCTCATCCTCCTGCTTCCACACTAACAACTTTTGCCAACCCCGCACCAAAGCATCATGAGCAGGTTCCACATAAGAATTTCCATCCCCATCTTTTCCTCTCACCAGTAACCGTGCTTTGGTAAACCGTTCAATTACTTCCTTAACTAAACCTTTTTTCTGTTGGGAATATTCTAGTTCCGATAAAGGAACTCGCCTCCGCGCTAATTCACCGCTACCAAGAGCCACCATCCGCAACATTACATGACGGATAATCTGAGCATAACCAGAATCGCGATCGACTAACCCCTTATATTCTTCATCAGCTCTTTGAGTCAGAGATTGAGTGACTCCCCCTATTGATTCATAGTCTGCTTGAGTAATACTGCGGTCTAATATCTTTCCTTGATTTTGTGCTTTTGTCTGTCGCTGTAAATATTTCAGATACAGTTCACTCAAGGCAAAAGACAGTAGTGGTAATCCTCCAGGCATATCTGCCACTTCATCAATCAATTGTTCTACAAGTTCCTGGGGCTCAAAATACATCACCCTCGCTTCTGCTGGTTTCTCAATCACTGAGCGCAATTCTGCCCGCGTCATTTGAGGTACTATAAATCTGGCTGTTGGCCAAGTATCCTCCAGCTTTGGTCTCAACTTGAGGAATAAATCTCGTAACTGTGGTTCAAAATCTGAACGAACTGTTATTACTACTTTTAATTCATCAGAATGGTTAGTCATGGCATCAAGTAATTGGCTGACAAATGCTTGCCGTTCCGACTCATCTTGACACAGAGTAATCAGTTCTTCACTTTGGTCAATCAACAACAACAGCTTGGAACCTGGATTTTGAGTTTTCCAAATTTTAATACTTTGATTGAGATTATTTCCAGACTGCGCCGAAGTAGTATCAACAACTTCTACTTTTGGCAATTTGGCTTGTTTGAGTGCATTATTCAATTCTGGGAATGGTGATGTACCAGGACGTATTGGTTTTAATATCCTCCAAGATGGTTGATTTTTTCTCAACTGTGGAATTAATCCGGCTCTGACTAAACTAGACTTTCCACTGCCAGAGGCTCCTAGTACCACTGTCAGGCAGTTACTCTCGACAAAATCATATAGTTTTTCTACCAGGGAAGTTCTACCAAAAAATAGCTGAGTGTCTTTTTCCCTAAATGATTCTAACCCTCGATAGGGATTTGTTGATTCATCTAAGGGTGGTGCGTTTTTGAGATTGAGTTTATGGCCTGGTGTGAGAAATATATATTCCCCACGGTCGTGATTTTTGAGATGCCATAAACCTGGTGTTTGACGTTTTTCTGCTTCTATTGTCGCAGTTTCAACCTGATCGCGTAAATATGAATAAAGTTCGGTGGCAGTAATGACTCCATCACCTGCTGGTTTACCATTTTGGGCAGGGGGAGTGGTATCTGCTCCTCCTTTTAAGGCGTCTATTAAAGCTGCTGCAAAGGGAGAGTGCTTACCATTTGTGCTTCTGGTATCATTTTGTAATGAGGAAAGAGCATCTAGAGCAGTTTCGTCATAACTTGCAGAAGTAATCACTTGCCAAGCTGGATGTTCCAGAAAACGGTGATAATGTTCGAGGTAAATTTCTTCTGGAGCTGTGGCAAAATCTCTTGTACTTGACCAGCGAAACGCTCCGGCAAAACAGCAGTCTAATATTGTGAGAAAATGACGGCAGGGCAAAGCAGTCAGCCAGTCGTGTACTTGATTCATGGGTAAGTAAGTACTGCTATTACCTGCTACTGCGTCTTGAGGTATGAGATAACCTTGTGGTCCATCATCTCCGTCTAGGGCGATGCCATGTCCGGCGAAGTAAAAGAGTAAACATTCATCTTCTTTGACTTGTTTGGGTAAGGTTTTAGTGAGTAGAGTTGTGATTTGAGCCTTAGTTGCATTTGCGTCTAAGAGCAGGTGAGTTTCATAGTTATGTTGTTGTTGGAAAACATTATGAATTTGGTCTGCATCATTGACTGCATTTCGGAGGGTGGCAATGCCATTTGTGTATTCATTAATGCCGATAACTACGGCTAAACGTCGTGAAAAATCTGACATGGTTATTTACCTCCAATCGGGTAATTAGTTATTGTATAATTTGGTCTAGTAGGATGGGTAGAGCAATAGCGAAACCCATCAATCTCTTTCTTATGTTTGCTTTAGAGTGTTATACAGCGCTTTTCGGATTAGATGACCTAACGTCATAACCAAAACCCTGTAGGGGCTAATGGCCATTCGCCCCTACCATTCCGACCACATCCTCTGTAACTCTTGTTTATCCTGTCTCCTGTCTCCTGTCTCCTGTCTCCTACCCTCACCCATAAGACTTCCATAAGCAATTTACAATGAAAGAGCTTTAGCGATCGCTTCTGATAATCCCTTTAACCCTTCTGGATGTGTAAAGTAAACTAAGTGGTCGCAAGAGACTTCAAGTACATTTGGTGGGATCTTTCGTTCTACGGACACATTTTTAATACTTTGTACGGTAGCAGCAATATCATTTGGCTGCCCAAAAAATGGCATTTCTACGACTTGATTAAACAATTTTTGCATTAACCGCTTAATTAGAGGAGGACGTGATTCTGATTCTGATTGCAATGCAGTAGGTACTAGAGATGTATTTCCTGCTATAATTGTATAGGGAATGCCAGGATCAGGACTGGTAGCTAGAGATTTCAAAAAGGTAGAGTTTGGTGTCATCTGATCCAAAGTTACATCAAAAGTTTCAATTGCTCCTACTCCAGTTCCTACAAGACTTAGTAATTGTCCGATCACTTCTACTGGCCAAGCAATGGTAGATAAACCATTTAATCCCACAGCTAAAGCGGTTGTTGCCAAATCCTGTACTTTCGGCCAAGGAGAACCACCATTGGGTGTTCCTAACATAATTAAATGTTGAACAATTTTGTTGCCACCTTCACGCTCAATAAACCAGCGAGAAACTAATCCTCCCATTGAATGAGCAACAATGTGCAAAGTTTTGCCATGATTTTCCTTTAACCCCACACTTGCTAATCTTTGCTTCAAAAGCTGTGCATTTTCTTCAATGGAAGTATTCAGGTTTTCGTAATCAAAAGTGAGAACTACATCATAGAGTTCTGCTAAAGATTTAGAATTACCATTAACATCAATTTTTGCGGTTTGTACCGATGGTACTAAGCTTTTGGTATCGCCAGTAATGCCATGAATATATAGCAGAATTTTTTCAGCTTTCTCAACTTTGGCTTTGACTTGTTCGGAATCTTTTATATAGTTAATTGAGTTTTCTGAGCTGACATCAACTGCTGCTAAAACCGGATATTGAAACTCCAAAGGTAGTTTCTCGCTCAAGACTTTTTGAAAGAAGATTTGAATTGACCCTCCCAAACTACGCTTGCCATCACTTACAGGTTCTGGTAACCTTTCCAAGACAATTTCTGTTGTGTTGTCTGCTTTAGTCTTTGCATAACCTAAAGGCAAGAAAAACTCACCATCATAAGCTAAAGGCAAAAGTTTTTCTTCTTGATCCAATGATTGCTCAACCATTAATTTCAGGGGAGTTTCTGGTGTTACTGCTGATAGGTTTTCAACTTCACTCAATTCTAAGGCACTCAAACCGGGGTCAGTTCCACGGGTGCTAGTAAATTGAAATGGTTGCAAATTTTTATCTTGAGTTCGTAGAATTGGAGGTAAAACCTTGTTGCCTAAATTTCGGGTTGATTGAGTGACTGTGGTTAGACGTGCTTTCGCTTGTAAGTTAGAGTGAGATTGCAATGTGACACCTGCTCCTAAAGCAACTGTTTCTTCTCCGTGGGGAATAGGAGTATTATGTTGGGGTCGCACGGTAGTTACAAGAATTTGACTTGTTACCCAATCATCATAAAATTCTTCCTCTTCTGGAACGGCACTAAAATCACGGGTTTGTACTTTATTCATCAACCGATTTAGGGTGCTTTTGCGTTTTCCTGCTAATCCTTCAATAGCACGAGTCCGAGGCGCATCTAAGTTATCTTGTGCCAGTAAATTTGCATCAAATTCAGCCGTGCTAACAATCAATTTGTATATATCCTTAACCTCGGTAATTCCTTGTTGCCAAAGTTCTTTTGGTACAAGAGCGTAAATAGTTTTACCTTCTAACGCCCAAGCTGACTCACCCGGTGGCAGCCAAATTCCGCTTGTTGGCTGAAATAAACCAGTCTTTACACCATAACGATCGGTTAGATCGAGTACGGCGCAGTAGAGGGGGTCGTTGCTAGTATTTGTGAGCTTAACCTGAAATGTTGGTTGTTTCCACTTTCCCTGTTCTTGTTGATATTCAAGGCGAATTTCTGGAGACTTAATCTCCTGACCATTTTGGCAAATCTCCATTCGCACTGCATTACTAGAAATTTGACTATTTGCTGGACTCGAAAGGTTGGCAATATTCGTCCAACGTGCTATATGTTCCAAGCGAGCGATCGCCTGCTTTGCTGTTTCTCGTGTATAACCTTCAATAGGAGCAACCAGGGGACGATGATGGACAGGTTGTACAATTACATATTCACTATTACGAACAAGTAATTGAAATTCTGCTGTTTCGGAAGGGGTAGCTTCCCGAATGTATAGGGAAGGTTTTCCTTCTGGACTAGCAGTAGCTAAAGCTTCCCGTGCTAATTCTACTCCTTTTGAGTCTCCGGCAATAGAAATTAATACTGGTGGTAAGGGGAGACTGGTGACGACTGCTTTATAAGTTGTCTCGGGGTCGAGTTTAGAGATACCACTAATGTTGATTTTACTACGTTGGGGCTTCACTTCTGTTACTTGTGCTTCTCCCAGTGCTGCCGATAGTTCTGATAACTGTTGTGGCGAACTGTCAAACGGAAATAGAGCTAGGGTAGTTGTCTCCTCATCCACCGGGTTAACTATTCCGTGAATGGCTCCCCCATCAATAACCCATCCATCATCAGGGTGATGGCTGACAGTAAAGTAAGGACTACGAGAAGTAATTGCACCACCCAGAAATGGTTGCTCTATATCTTCTTGTACTGTGGCTTCTAGTTGGGGTGACTGTTCTGTGACTTTAGCTATAATCATTGCTTGGGTGCGCTTGAATAAGTCTCGATAGGTTAAATTATCTTTGGCATCCTGCAAAGTTTTGATTAAAAAGTAGGAGAAAGCTCCCCGACGTTTTCCATCTCCAGTGTATTCTTTGGCTTCCTCAATATCCCGACATGCAGCCATAAATACATATCTTGCTGCTGATAAATTCCAACCACTAGGATTAGACTCTAAACTACCAGACGTCGATAGTTGCCCAAGTTTTTCTTTGAAGTTAATATAACTCTCTATTGGACGTTGACGTTGATCTATCGGTGCGCGACGAGTATCCGACGAGTCACGAGAACCAGCACCAGAGTGACAGCAGTCCATCACAATGGTAATGTGTGGATTTTTTGCAGCAACTTCATCAATTAATTGGTTGATTTCCTTGTCTGCTAAATCCCAATTATCTTTACGGCTATCATAGCAAATAATTGTTTCATTTTTACGATCTGGTTCTATGTGCCAAAATTCTTTGGGAGCCTCCTCTTGAGCGCCATGTCCGGCAAAATAAAAGAAGGCTACATCCTGACTCCCCGCTTGGCACAAATGTTCGCGGAAACCATTAATCACATTCTCACGGGTAGCTTTTTCATTCAGGAGTGTCCGTATATGTAGGTTTTCTGCTGGAATAGAACCTTCTAGATACTCTTTGACCGCAGTAATATCATTAACACATCCTGTCAATGGATTTACTGGAGAAGTGTATTCATCAATTCCAACCAGTAGTGCATATACAGTTCTAGTTCCTCGATTGCCTCCAGGTCTTCGATTTTTTGGCTCCGGTCTACCATTTGTAGCTCCTCGATTGCCTCCAGGTCTTCGATTTTTTGGCTCCGGTCTACCATTTGTAGCTCCTCGATTGCCTCCAGTTCGAGTTCCTGACTTCGGGTTACCTGAACCTGAATTTGAAGATTTCTGAGACTGCAAAATATTAGTAGTTAAGTTAGCATTTTCTGGGATTTTTGTTAATAATTGAAGCTGATTCATAATAGTTATTAAAACAGCCTTTAGAGAAAAAATTGACCAATTGTTTGATGGAAATAATGTTGTTGAATTCATCTCAATTCCTCTATCCGTTTTTTTATTGATTAATCATTTAAGCTGTCCAGAAATAGCAAACAAAACTAAGATATTTGCTACTAAAATTTCAGGTAGTAGACTTATCAAAACTGTCTGGCCACATAGAGCAAGTTATTTCACCTGCTGCACTAGGAATTTTCTGTACAATTAATGTGGCAATAATAGTAGCGATCGCCTCGCTCACCCTAAACTAGCAAGTAAAACCTGCAATTTATCCTGATCTTCCGCTACGCGGAAGTCAAAATTCAAAATTCAAGCATTATTGATTGGTAAGGCTTTGAGAATTTTGTAACTGGTTAGTTATTTCTGCCATTCTACACTAGGAGTCTAAATAATTCAGGAATTCAACACCCCATTCAAGCTTGCGAAACTACCTATAACCATAATATTTCTGTAATTATCTTGCAATTCCGGTAAAAAAAATTATTTGGTGTTTTAGTATTTATACTTAGAAAGCTCAACTTGTTTGACTATTTTACCATCAGGATATTCGGTAGTGCCATAACCAATAGTCCATATCCCTACTGGGTTTAAATAAGCATCAAGATATAGCCCTTCCCATTTTTTGATTAGCTTGAGACAATTTGGGGATATTGTTAGTAGAGTTTCCATTGTTTTGCTCCTCAAAAATAGTTAAACTAGATTAGTTGCTGAAACAGGTTAATTAAAGTAGCTTGTATTTCAACCTTGTTTGATTACACATAATTCTAACGAAGATTTATTTGCCCTGACGAAAAATGACACTTATTTTCAGATTGAATCTTGACTAACTCTCAAAATGAATTTCTAGATATTCAATGTGAATTTTTTTTCACATTCAGCATCTGAACAGAAAAAATTATGAAAATATAGTTCACATTCTCTTTAATCAATGAGGAATATCTTATAAATTAAGTATGAGAAAATTATTAGTTATAACATATTAAAATATACTGACTATATTTTTAATGTTATCACTTTTTATATTGACGCTGTAATATAGCAATCCTAAATAGGTTATAATATTTTACCGTAGGGGTTTGGAAACCAAACCCAGGCGAAAATGGGATTTGAATACCAAACTCCTACAGTTTTTTTCACAAATCATTTAGGATTGCTATATAAGTATAGCAATCCTAAATAGGTCGTAATAAATCAAAAAGTAGGTTATTTCAGTTATCAGTTATCAGTATCAGTTAACAGTTAACAGTACCTCTGGCTAAACCCAGAGGCTTGAAATACTGAATCGAAATTTTTTTTCATCTCCTTAAAAGGGGAGGCTATTGACCTTATTTTTTGGTCAAAAAAAAACTGAAACTTCCACCTGTTGCCAGATAAGCTGTTCCCCAAAAAGCAGTAATATTTTTGACACGAATATGCGGAGGATTGCTATACCAATCCACTTTAAGGATGTCAGAAATAGTTTCAAACTTTAAATGTCAAATAATTGCCTGAAACTTTTGTGAGTGTCAAAGTTTTTAGCCTATCAAATCTGGCATTCTGAATTCTAAATTATGAATTCAGTGAAACCGTATTACTAAGTTGTGTTAGATGAAACAACACCAGATATTTTTATTGAACGAAGAACCATGAATAAAGAAATATTTAATCATATTTACTCCCAGTTGACAGATGATGAGAAAGAAACACTGCATTTGTTTTTGTCTGGGCAAAAATATGAACAAATTGCTCAGTCAATGAATTGGGATACCTCAAATGTAGGGAGAAAATTAAAAGCGATCGCCTCGAAATTTAACAACTCTAAATCAGTCAAGGAATTTCGGGAGTTTTTGTTTGAAATATTCTGTGAATATCGAGCTAATTTAGTTAGTGCTGAGTTGCAGAAATTTTATGGTTTTCATACTATAAAAATTATCCTGCCTGGGAGACCAGAAAAACCCGATTCTCCTTTTTATATAGAGCGTTATCGGGTAAAAAGACGTTCTATTGAGTCTGAATGTTATGAAAAAATAGAAGAGCCAGGCTCTTTAGTCAGAATTAAAGCTCCTAAAAAAATGGGTAAAACTTCTCTGATGCGACGGATTCAAGCTAGAGCAAATCAAAATGATTATCTTCCTATCTATCTGAGATTTGATAATCTGATTGAACCCGATAATATCAGCAATATCAATGATTTTCTCAAAGCATTCAATAAAAATATTAAAAGTCGGTTTACTGATGTTCCAGATATCAAAGACTGGGATAATAAAAATGCTAAAATTTCTTGCACTCAAGAATTTGAAGCGTTGTTATTTTATTTAGAGAAAGAGATAGTTTTACTTTTAGATGAAGTGGATGAGATTTTTAAATATTCAGAGATAGCTAAAGATTTTTTTGCAATGTTAAGAAGTTGGTATGAAGAAAGCAATAACTTAGAAATTTGGGAAAATCTCAGGATGGTAATTGCTTATTCGACAGAGTATCATGGCAAATTAGACATTTATCAATCTCCTTTTAATGTTGGTCTACCCATAGAGTTAAAAGAATTTACATTAGAGCAGGTAACTCAGTTAGTATATTTACATCAACTTGAACCAGAAGTAGTGACTCCTTTAATGTCTATGGTGGGAGGACATCCTTATTTAGTTAGGTTAGCTTTATATAAAATGTCTAAGGATGAATTAACAATTGAAGAATTATTAAAATATGCTTCTACAGAAAGTGGAATTTATCAAGAACATTTAAGTAGACATTTAGAAACTCTCGTAGAAAAACCAAATATTAAAGCAGTTTTTAACGAAGTTTTAACAGCTAATTCTCCAGTGCGTTTGCCTCAGAAAAATCGAGAGTTGCATCAATTAGAAGCGATGGGTTTAATTACTATTCAAGGTGATGATGCTGAACCTCGTTGTCAGTTATATCGACGATATTTTCAGGAAAGGCTGGGGTAATAGAAGAAGGAGTCAGGAGACAGGAGACAGGAGACAGGAGTTTTTTTTAGGAGTCAGAATAATTATGATTAAGATGTAGTTGAAATACCAGTTTAAATCAAACAATATTACACAAAATGAAAAGAGAACTTGCTCAAAATTTTCAAGACTTAATAGTTTGGCAAAAAGCACATCAACTTGTTTGAAAAGTTTATCGTTTTAGCAGTAATTTTCCAAAAACAGAAACCTATGGATTAACAAGTCAGTTAAGACGAGCATCTGTATCAGTCCCAGCTAATATAGCAGAAGGCTTTAGAAAAAAAGGTTTAGCAGATAAAATCCGATTCTTGAATATTGCACAAGGTTCATTAGAAGAAAGTCGATATTACTTAATTTTGGCAAATGACCTTGAATATGGAGATACTGCAGAACTGATATTGTATTTGGAAGAATTAAGTAAATTACTATATTCATATCTAACTGCTATTGAAAAACGTATTTGAAGAAAATGATTTCTAAGTTCAAATCTTTGTTTTCTCCTAACTCCTAAAAAACTCCTGTCTCCTGTCTCCTGTCTCCTGACTCCTTATTAAAAAAAAATCATGGTAAATTTCAAATTAAGTGGTGGGGGTTTATCAGCTAATGACCCTACTTATGTATTAAGAAAACAAGATAAAGAATTACTTGAAAAACTCCAAGCTAGAGAATATTGTTATGTGTTTAATGCTCGGCAAATGGGTAAGTCTAGTTTGCGGGTGAGGGTGATGAAAAAGTTACGCTCTAAAGGTGCTAAATGTGCAGCTATTGATATGACTAGGTTGGGTGATTTTTCCATTGAAAAAGAATCTTGGTATGAGGGGTTTTTAAGAGAATTATTTCGGGGTTTTGGTCTAACTTATACTATCAATTATCAAGAGTGGATAGCTGGTTCTCAAAGTTTGACAAATATCCAACGTTTGGCTCTGTTTATTGAGGAAATTTTGTTTCTTAATTTTCCCAATCAAAATATATATATTTTTCTAGATGAAATTGATGTACTAGTAAATTTACCCTTTAAGAATGAATTTTTGGCTTTTATCCGCTCTTGTTATAATCGTCGTGCTGATGATGAAAATGTTGATTATTGTCGGTTGACTTTTTGTTTTTTTGGTGTTGCAACTCCAGAAGATTTAATTAGGGATGGAGAACATACTCCTTTTAATATTGGTTATCCGATTGAATTAACAGAGTTAACTTTTGAGGATGGAAAAGTTTTAACTAAGGGTTTAGTTGAAGTTGTTTCAGATCCAGATGTAGTTTTGCAGAAAGTTTTTGATTGGAGTGGAGGTCAACCTTTTTTAACTCAGAAACTTTGCCAAATTATTCTTGATTATGCGGATGATGATGAACCGGATGTTGATAAATTAGTAGAAGAAAATATTTTGACTTATTGGGAGGAGAAAGATAATCCGACTCATTTAAAATATATGCACGATTATTTGGTTAATCATGGTCAATTTGCGACTCAATTATTGAGATTATATCAAACAATTATTTTGCAGGGTGAAGTTAAAGCTAATAATAGTCCGGTTGAAATGGCTTTGCGGTTGTCTGGGATAGTTATTAAAAAACAGGATAAGTTAGTAATTTTTAATAAAATTTATCGGACAATTTTTAATAAAGATTGGGTGGCGGAAAAATTAGCTGGTTTGGAAAGTAATTTAGAACTACCTCAACCTCAGTCTAAAAAGTTGGGAATGAGTTTAGTAGTTGCTAGTTTTGTATGGGTAGGAGTTGTTGGTATCAGAAGTTTTGGTTTGCTACAAAATTTAGAATTAAATGAATACGATCGCTTGATGCGATGGCAACCTTCAGAGCCACCAGATCCTCGTCTTTTAATTGTTGAAGCTACGGCGACAGATATTAATAAATATGGCAGTGGTAGTGATTTAAAAGATGAAACCTTGGCTGAGGTAATAGCTAAATTAGAAACTCATCAACCTGCAATTATTGGTTTGGATTATTTTCGAGAAAGACCTTTAACTTCTGTGTCTGGTTATCGAAAGTTATTAACACATTTGGCAAATAATAATAAAATAGTTGCTATTTGTAGTGTTAGTGGAGATAACAAAAATCAACCTGGTACTTTACCTGCCAAAGGAGTGCCTGAAAAACGTTTAGGTTTTGCTGAACTTATACTTGATAATGGTCAAATTGATGTTCTTCGTCGCCATTTAATGTTTATGGACAAAATCCCAAAAGACCCTTGTCAAACAGAGTATTCTTTAAGTGCTAGGGTGGCTTTTAATTATTTGGAAACTCAAGGAATTAAAACATTAGGAATTAAAAAGGAAAATGCTCCCGTAGGAAATTTCAAAATAGGTGATGTTTTTTTTCAGGATCTTGGGAAAAGAGAAGGTTTTTATCAAAAATTTGATTCTGGTGGTTTTCAAGTTTTACTTAATTATAGAAATGCCGATAAAGTGGCAAATTATATTAGTATTTCGGATGTTTTGTCTGGGGAATTTAATGATTTTTTAGTTCGAGATAAGATTGTTCTTATTGGTACTACAGACCGGAATGCTGGTGATAAGTTTTATACTCCTTATAGTTATATTCAATCTGTTTCTGAGAAACAAATGCCAGGGGTTGTTTTACACGCACATCAGGTTAGTCAAATTATTAGTGCAGTGTTGGATGGTAGACCTTTAATGAGGTTTTGGAGTTGGTGGGTGGAATGGTTGTGGATTTTTGGTTGGTGTACTGTGGGTGGGGTATTGGGTTGGCATTATCGTCGTGTTGTGGTTTTGTTGTTATTTTTGGGAGGTAATATTGTGGTTTTATATGGGGTGGGTTTGATATTTTTGGGGTTTGGTTTTGTGATGCCCTTGGTACCTGCAGTTTTGGTTTTGGTAGTTGGTGGGGTTGGTGTGTTTTTGCTTGGTAGTTAGGTATTTCAAGCCTCTAACTAAGGTCTGAGGTTCACTCTCTATTGAATTGCGCAGTTCCTTCGACAGAAGGCTAACTAATAACTAATAACTGATAACTGATAACTGATAACTGAAATGACCCAAATACTAAATTTTTGAGCCTGAGCCGCCCAAAATCTCGCATTTTTTTCGGACTTGAAAATCCTGAAACCTTATATCTGCCAATACTTTTATATTTAATCAGCCAGCCCTAATTAGCTAACTATTGACTACAAAATAACTTTAAGGAATTAGGAAAATCACCCAATTCCTAATGATTAAATCAGACAGCAACTGCAGTCGTTACTCTTGCTGTTTCATGTTGTTTAATCCATTCAAAAACTCGATTTAATGCCCACCAAATATCGGCATCTTGAGCAAGATTTTGACATGATTTATTACTAATATGAGCCACATGACCACCATAACGAGTTACAATCAAATCAATGGCAGAATTATCTTTACAGGCAGCTTTTAAATCTGGCACAATTGTTGGGTCAAATAGGGGGTCATCTTCTGCATAAATAATCAATGTTTTTTTCTTAAGATGAGGTAAAAAATATAGGGGACTTGTTGCTTTATAGTAAGCTTCTACTGATGAAAATCCTAATCCTTTGATAATAAATTCTTCATCAAATTTCCAGATAGAATCTGCCCGTTTGATTGCTTCTGGATCTATAAAATCTGGATGATGCTCGTGAATTAACCAAGCTAATTTTTTGAGATTTTTACTAATTCCTTTATCCAAATGTCTTCCCACAGGAGAACTATCTAAATAAGACAGAGAACGTTGAGCTTCTAGACTAGGACAAATAACTGCACAGCCACCAATATCTGTTTCTTCTAATCCTAATTCTGGAGCTAGATTTTCTGCTACTTTTGCACCCCAAAGTGCTAGTTGCCCCCCTAAAGAATATGCAGTAAACCAAAAATTAGGCGGACAACCCATTGCTTTTGCTTGAGCAGCAATATGAACAAAGTCTTGTCCTTCATAAATCCCATCTGAAGTTAGAGCTGGTGATAGTGATGCTGTCTTTCCGTGGGCACGCCAATCAAATAAAATAACTGCATAACCTTGACCATAAGCTTTGCGTCCTAATAGTTTTAAGAACCATTGATTATCTAGCTCTCCTGTAATTCCATAAGTCCCAATAATTGTACCTTTTGGGTTTTCTGGAATAGCCATCCAGCCAAAAATTGGCACATCATTTGCACCAATAAAAATTGTATCTTGGTAAGAAGGCTCAGAAAATGTAGTAGTCTCTTCCCAAAAACGGGGTATCCAAAACGCTGCATAAAGAGTTATTGCTAAACCATTTTTCAGGAACCACGGAGGAGTATAAGAAGGATGACCCATAGACAAATGTTAATCTAATAAAACTTAAATTGATTAATCTGATAGTATATCAGTTAACTATGATTATCATCATAAATTTAATAATTACTTACTATCTATGACTTAATATAAGTTTTGGATTTAAGGCAATAGCAATAGGGAATAAAAATAAAAACCATAACATATACTTAATAAAAACAGAATATATAGCAATCCTATTTAAGTTGTAATATTTTGGTGGTAGGAGCGAATCGTGGTTCGCTCCTACAGGAGTCAGGAGTAATAATTTCAAATATTTTCACTTAAAATAAACTGTTATAAACATTATCAAAACCAATTTAAGATTGCTATATTTGTAAATAACTGCTCTTTACAAGTAATTCAACCACCACTTACCTCGGTGCTTTTTCTTATACTTACCAAATGAGTCACAGATAATGTATAAGAGGAAAGTTATTAATAACCAAATTAGATAAACAATTGGTAAATCATACCCAATTGTTTTTGGTTTCCAACTGATGCCTAGTTGGGAGAAAGTAAAAGGTTCTATACCATATCTATGAAAGGCCAATAAAATAGCGGTTAGATGAATTAAGTAAACGTGGATAATATAGAAAAATAATGGTTGCTGACCTAATCTAATTAATGGCTTAAAATAACGTATGTTTGATTTTTCTAAAAAATAAAGTAATAGAATTGCTAGACCCAGTGTTATTAATAAATACAGGAAAGAAGGTGGATATTTATCACAATTTATAAAAGATAGTAAGGTATCAGGAACGCTAGATTGAATTGACCAAGGATTGGGGTCGCCATAAATATTAGTTGCTCGAATAATAATAAAAGCAACAATCATACCTAAACCTATTTTTTTTAATAGCTGAAGTCGCCGATATTTTTCTATTTCAAATAGTGTTCCAAAAGCATAACCTAATGCTATTACTCCGATCCAAGGAATCAGAGGATACAGGATAAATAAGCGAAAACCAGGAATTGGTTCTATCATTTTGCGTTCGTGAAGTATTGTCCAAACCCAACCAATATTTCCTAATTGCTCTGCTTGCACATTATCAAAAAGATTATGTCCGACTATCAGCAAAATTCCAATAGCTGCTATTGTCCGAGTAGGAAGATAAATTATTGCTGCCAAGAAAATCATCGAACAAGCGATCGCCCACAATACTCCAGCAGCAGAAAAAGTTAAATTCAGGTCAAACCTCCAGCTAAAACGCACTACTGTTAAGTCTAGAAATACTAACCACAGTCCTCGGAGCAACAAAAACCGACAAAGTTCTTGTTTAGTTTTCCCACGTTTAAGGGAGAGATAAGCTCCTATTCCTGCTAGAAAAATAAATGTAGGGGCGCAAAGATGGGTTATCCAGCGTGTGAGAAATAGAGGAATGTTTGTCTGAGTGAGGTCTAAGGGATTAAAGTTAGCATTGGAGAAAAATACTCGTACATGATCTAATGTCATTAGCACCATTACGAGTCCGCGCAAAATGTCAATTGATATTACCCGTGGGATGCGGTCTTGATTTTGATTTTTAGAGTCTAAAATTAGCTGGTTTGTATTAGGTGTTTCCATTCGGTTGGTTACAGGATAATTTGATTAGAGAGCGATCGCTTTTGGGAATGTTTAACTTCATAATAAGTAAGTTAAATTTCCTTTGTTTGTTAATTGGGTAAAATTTTAGTATATTAAAATAATCATTTTTGTAAAACATCTAATAAAATGCTAATATGAAGTTGCCCAATGGAAGTAAGGCAAATTTAGGTAATAAGATTGAAAATTATTGTCTTAATTTTAATCATCAAAAAGGGAAAAATAAAGCAACTCTCTTTCAAAGTAAACTAGGAATTACTCTAGAAAATGTAGATATTTAAAAAATGCAATTAAACAAGCTGCTCTTAATGAATCAGTTATTATTCGTCAAATCAATGAATATGGTATACACTATAATATGAAATTCTTTCTGAAAACCAATGTAGGAGAATCCCTAATTTTAGTTGCTTGGATAATTCGTACAGGGGAATATTTTCCTAGATTAACTAATTGTTATCCTGTTAGTAAGTGAGGTATTCTGATGACCAGATTAAAAGAATTAGATATAGTGGCATTAACTGAAGAGCGACAAATAAAGCATTTTGAAATAGGAGCACCTATTACTCTCTATAAAGGACAAGTAAGAACAATTGTCAGGGAATACGATAACAATGTCTTTGAAGTAGATTTTTCTAATAATGACGGAACAACTTATGCGATGGAAGCTGTTCCTCATCATCAATTAATGCTATTATATTACGAATTAGTAGAAGTTGTTGCTTAATTTAGAATGAAAAAGTTACTCTTAACTAGGAACTTAATACCGTTTCACGGAAGTCATGCATTCAAATGTTTTTGTAACGTTGCTCTAATCCCCCTTACAAAAACAACTTCTGACTTCTGACTTCCTTAAGGAATGCCAATTAATCCAACTGTTCCTCCCCAATATCGCTAATTGGAGCGGGTGCAGCAAAAGGCGATCGCAACTCTTCTACCATCTCTTGTATTTCCAATGGTGGAGGAGGTGTCATCCGAGATACTACCAAAGTCACAACAAAATTCAATAACATTGCTACTGTACCGATCGCTTGATCGGACAACCCAAAAAACCATGTCGGCATTCCTGCAAATCTCACACCAACAATATAGATACTTGTAAACACTAAACCAACTATCATACCACTTATGGCTCCTTCCCGGTTAGTGCGCTTATCAAAAATTCCCAAAACAATTACTGGAAAAAAAGTAGCAGTACTCACACCAATTCCCAAAATTGCTATCTCAATCACAAAACCGGGGGGGTTGATGCCGAAATAACCAGCAAAGACGATCGCCAATACTACCATTATTCTGCCGAGCATTAATCTTTGTGACTCTGATGCTTCTGGGTTAATTAGTCGGTAGTAAACATCGTGAGCAATGGCACTAGAAATCACTAATAACAAACCCGATGCAGTAGACAAAGCAGCAGCTAATCCTCCTGTTGCTACTACAGCAATTACCCAAGGAGCGAGTTTAGCTACTTCTGGTGTAGAAAGAGTGATAATATCCGGATCGAGAATAATTTCATTAGTCTCTGTATCTGGAGTCAACTGCAAACTACCGTCATTATTTTTATCGGTGAATTCTAACAAACCTGTATTTTGCCACTTTGTCGCCCAGTCTAACTGTTGCACTTCTTCTACAGTTTTGTTGTGTAAACTATCAATTAAGTTGTATCGCGCAGAAACAGCTAAAGCGGGAACGGTTGTCGAAAAAACTGCAATAAACAATAATGCCCAAGCTACAGAATACCTAGCTGCTGTCACGTTAGGCACAGTATAGAAACGAACAATAACGTGGGGTAAACTAGCAACACCAACCATGCCAGAAATAGTTATGAATAGAATATCTAGCATGGTTGTTTTGGTGAAAGCAGCAGTATATTCGGGAAAACCTAAGTCAACCTGAACTTGATTCAGTTTTTCTACAAGATCGCTAAAGGTAAAAGCGAATTGTGGAAGCGGAATATTTGTCAGAATATTGCTAATGGCAATAGCTGGAATCAAATAAGCAACAATAAGTATAAAGTATTGAGCAACCTGAGTCCAAGTAATGCCTTTCATCCCTCCTAATATCGCGAAGAAGGCAACTATAACCATACCGATGACAACACCAACTTCAATGGGGACTCCCAAAAATCGACTGAAAACAATACCTACACCTCGCATTTGTCCGACAACAAAAGTTATGGAGATAATCAGGGCAGCAATAACCGCAACGATTCGAGCAATATTAGAGTAGTAGCGATCGCCTATAAAATCTGGTAAAGTATATTTACCAAACTTTCGCAGATATGGAGCAAGCAGTAATCCCAAGAGTATATAACCTGCTGTTGCTGCTGATACATAATAAGAACCATCATAACCTAAAATTGACAGTGCTCCTGCCATAGAAATAAATGAAATTGCCGACATAAAGTCCGCTGCTGTGGCAGCACCATTAGCAATTGCAGGTACACCTCGATCTGCGACGAAAAAACCTTTACTATCTTGGACGCGCGATCGCCATCCAATGTAGAGGTAAAGCATTAAGGAAATTGTTACGAAAATAAATGTCCAAATTTCTGTATTCATCATAATAGTGGTTGTACGGGTTATAGGAAGAAGGAGTCAGGAGACAGGAGTCAGAAGTCAGAATGAAAGGAAGAAGAAAGAGTCAGAATGAGGATAGAATTCAGTATATAGATTTGCATTTTCAAGTCTCATTATTTATTTCCGATAAAATTTGTACAATTTTCGGTTTTAAGTCTGGTAAGTTATATTCTACTACATTCCAAACTTCGTCCAAGTTGATTCCAGCATAGTTATGAATCAAGACATCTCGAAATCCAGCAATTCTTCGCCAGGGAATATCTGAATAACTTTGTCTTAATTCTGGAGAAAGCAGTTTGACTGCTTCTCCTATCACTTCAAAACAGCGAATCACTCCATCTTGAATCAAAGATGATTGTAAAAATTCTGTTTTTCCTCCTTTTGTCTAAACCTCAATGCGACTGAGGCGATCGAGGATATCTTGTAAATATATTCTATCATCTTTCATAGAGGTATTGCCTGGCTCATAATTCTTTCTCGGAAAGACTCGCGTAATCCTTTAACAGTTGCCACATCTACTTTTCGCCCTAAAAGATCCTCTAAATCTTGGATTAAACCAATACGATCTAGTAAACTGCGATCGCCTTCCATATCCACAAGAAAATCTATATCGCTATCTTCTCGCTCTTCATCTCGTGCAACTGAACCAAATATTCGGATATTCGATGCTCCATGTTGAGCAGCTAGGTTGAGAATTTCTTCCCGCTTTTGTTGTAGAATCTGTCTAATTTTCATAGTTTAAATAAGGATTTCATTTTCCTAGTAATCATACCATATTGAGATTTGATTTATATTATGTCTGGATGATTAAGTTTTTGTTTGTAGTATTGCTCTAGCCCGAACTATAAATAGGGCTAGAGCAATACTACGAGCTTTAATAAATAGTATTTAGAAATAGAAAATTCAAGTATAGCAAAGTTTTTGAGAATTGGTATTATGCAGAAACCGGGTTTATCAACGAATTTTTTGGTTTGAACAACAAAGCCATTTAGATCAATAAACCCGGTTTCTTGTTTAGGTGAGCAAGTCCTGTCTGTAATATTCTTTGAATACAGATGGCACACTGTAGAGATTTTCTTGTTTTTCGATGAGGGAACGCCGACACAATGATTGTAATGTGTTGAGTAATTCTGATGGTGACATTTGTGTAGTTTCTAACAGTTGCGCCAGACTAATAGGTTGATTTGTTGTTGCTAAGAGTGACAAGGTTTGTTTTTCTGGTTGGGAGAGGCGATCGCTTGTCTCCTGCAAAATATCTTTTAAATCTTCTGGTAATAAGATGGCATCATCGGGCAATAATTCAATCAAATTTTTTCCGAATTCTTGAATCTGAGTTGCCACACTTTTTAACCATGAAGGGTTGCCTTGATAGTGGTGAATTAGCTTTTCTCTGTTATCAATTTCTGCTAAACCATAATCTCTGAGTATTTCTGTTGCGCTGTCGATATCTAAACCAGTCAGTTGCAAAATAGGAATTGGTGTTTTTTTGCTTTTGAGTTGAGGAAGTTTAATTGGTTGTTCCCAACCTATTAATAGGAAGCAACTTTGATGGGATAGTTTTTCTATCTGTTTGAAAAAGGAGTGATATTCTTCGTATCCTGGTTTGTACTTTCCTGCAAATTCCCCACTGCTGAAAAGGTGATGAATGTTATCCAAGACGACTAAACAACGATACTTTTGCAAATATTTGATTAGGGGTAAAGGTTTTTGTGTGTTTTCCAGTGAATTTTGTGGTTGAGACTTGGAGAAAAACTGAACTATGTCAGCTTGAAATTCTGCAAAAGTGGGGGATGTTTCGATACTGCGCCAAATTACATAGTCAAAATTATCTTTAATTTGTTGAACGAGTTTTACTGCTAATGTGGTTTTGCCGATACCAATGATACCTGTGAGTGCGATGAGGCGACAATGTTGTTGTAAAATCCAGTTGGTTAGGGTTTCGAGTTCGGTGTTGCGGTTGTAGAAGTCCCCTAACTCTGGCATTTCGTCTAAATCTTGATGTAGCGTTGCGGGTTGTCTGGGGTGAGATGTTTGTTCGTTAGGTTGGTGTAGGTTTGGTGTATCTGGGGGGTGTTTTTCTTTTTCACAGATGTTGAAACTACCGCTCACATTTTCTGCAAAGTTTAAAACATTAGAGTTATGAAACCTCTCCATTGTAGAGCGAAAATTTGATTTATTGACATCCTCCCCTAATTCCTCCGAAATAATTTTCCATAATTCTGCACCCACGCCTCTAATACAACTTTCAGAGTAGTCAAAATCTTCAGCTATTTGCCAGTATCTTTTATGTTTTATAGTTCCTTGCAATACCGCTTTTTGTAAATCGTCTAAATGCTGGCCTGTTTTCTCAAAGACTATTTGATCGGCCATTTTTAAGGCTTCTTCTAGACTCATGGGGTTAAGGGATGGGATTTAATTTGTATTATTATTGACATTTGAGAACAGTTTAGTACATTTTCAACATTTTTGTACAAAAGTAGATTAAATAGAGACAAAAAACGGACAAAATTGGAAGCTTTTGAGTGGGCAAAACATTAATTTATAGGCGATTATAGAAAAAATTTTAGAGCGTAGAAGCCTTAGATGATTGTTGTTTAATCTTCTGTAAAGCTCTATTGGACTACATTTAAAGTCCAATTAATAATTGGATCATTTTGGAGATAATATTATGAGTGATAATTACTCAACAGAACTCGCTAAGGGAGCAGGAAAGACGGCTGTGAATACGGCTGTGAATGTTGCAACAACTGCAGTTGTAGGCTCAGTTGTGACTGGAGCTATTGGGTTCCTACTTGGTGGGCCAGTAGGGGCAGTTATTGGTGCCAAGGTTGGAGCTGCAAAGGGCGCAGTTATTGGAGGTATTGGTGGCGATGGTGGTGATGGTGGCACTTTCACCTAATTCAACCATCAGATTGTAGATTGTAGGTTTGGTTAAGCGACAGCGCAACCCAACAAAAACTTAAACTATACAGGACTTACGCAAAGAAACCCGGTTTCTAGGATAAATAGTTGTTTTGAGCAATAGACGTCTAGGAGAAACCGGGTTTCGTCCTGTCTATATTATGTTGGGTTTCGTGCCTCAACCCAACCTACATAAGTAGCGATCGCTCTCCAAAAACTAACTTGCTGCCCAAAGAAGGGAAATATTGCTGTATTGCCTGAACATTGAATCACTACTCATAAGGGTCATGTCCTCTATCTGAGCTTGGGCAATTAGCATTCTGTCAAAAGGATCTTTATGATGTAACGGTAATGCAGCCGCTCTTAACGCATGACCAGCACTAATTTCTAAAATTTGCATATTTAACGACGCTATACGACTATAAATGCAGGTATCTATCGGTTCTGGCAAAGATAATTTTCCATAGGCAACTTTGATTGCTATTTCCCACACGCTAGCAGCAGAAAACCACAATTCGTTACTTTCATCAGCAATACAGGTGGTTGCCTCTTCGTTTAACCTTTCAGGTTCAGCAAACCACCATAACCAGCACTGGGTATCCAATAACAGTTTCACTCTTACTCTCCCTCAAATGCTGCCATAATCTCTTGTGGTAAAGGTTCGTTAAAATCTTCCGGCACGATAAATTTGCCTCTATCTTGCCCCAAACTAGCTATTCGCTTAGATGAAGGAGACATGGGAACCAACTTCGCGATCGCTACCCCTTGATTTAAAATAATAATTTCTTCTCCAGGTTTGATGCCAGATAATAACTCCGAGAGATTGATTTTGAAGTCGTTAGGTAAGTTTTCTATCTGAAGTGTAGCCATTTTTGTTTCTGAATTACTTTTATATTACATTACCAGTTTAACTTAACTTAGGATATTTTAGAGATTGTAGGTTGGGTTAAGCGGCAGCGCAACCCAACAAGAACTTCTATAGTATATCTATTATGTTGGGTTTCGGATGTAGTCGATGGAGATATCGCTATCTCTCACCTCTACTACAAAACCGTACATGAGAGTTTCATGTTTCAACGGCTCCTAATAACAAGGATTTCCAGGTTAGGTACGCATACTCCCTTCTGCCCACCGGAGCGGTTGTATACAAGATAGCAATAAACAATAACGCCCAACCAGCAGAATATCGAGCAGCTCTTACATTAGGCACCGTGTAGAAACGAACTATCACATGAGGTAAACCAGCAGTTCCCACCATCAGCGCAATAGTGATAAACAAAACATCCAGCATACTTTTGTTGGTAAAAGCAGCGCTGTATTCTTGGAAACCCAAGTCTACCTGAACCTGATTGAGTTTTTCGACGATATCGCTGAAAGTAAAGGCAAATTGAGGAATAGGAATACCTGTAATAACTGTCGCAATAGCAATAGCTGGAATCAGATAAGCAATAATTAGTACAGAATATTGGGCGACTTGAGTCCAAGTGATGCCTTTCATTCCACCTAAGATGGCAAAGAAAGCAACAATAATCATCCCAATAACAACACCAGTACCAATATCAACTTGCAAAAAGCGACTGAAAACAATACCAACACCGCGCATTTGCCCGGCAACGTAAGTCATAGATACGAATATAGCAGCAATAACCGCAACGAGACGAGCAACATTTGAGTAGTAGCGATCGCCTACAAAGTCAGGTACTGTATATTTGCCAAACTTCCGCAGGTATGGGGCGAGTAGTAGCGCTAATAGTACAAAACCGCCAGTCCATCCCATCAGATAGATCGAACCATCGTAACCCAAAAAAGAAATTAACCCCGCCATTGAAATAAATGAGGCAGCAGACATCCAGTCAGCTCCAGTAGCAGCACCATTAGCAATAGCAGGTACACCTTGATCGGCGACGAAAAAACCTTTACTATCTTTAACTCGCGATCGCCATCCAATGTACAGATAACCCATGAAGGAAATAATAACGAGTATAAATGTCCAGACTTCTACAGTCATTTAGTCTCTCCTGTCAGTATTAGATTTTTGATCGAGTTTGTCCATGTTGTATTTTTGATCGAGTTTATCCATTTGAATGGCATAAGTAAAAATTAAAATGACAAACACATAAATTGAACCTTGTTGTGCCATCCAAAAACCCAAGGGAACACCAAAAAATTGAATAGTGTTTAAGGGTTGAACTAATAAAATGCTAAAAACAATAGAAACTAATGCCCAAACTATTAGCAAGTTTCTAATTAATGCTGTATTTGCACGCCAGTATGCTCGACGTTGTTCTTCATTCATTTTTTAAGTTTTTGATTAGATTATAGGTAAGCAAACAGCCGTCAGCTATCAGCTAACAGCTATTAGTTTACTTTTTACAGAAAAGCTTTATTTAAACTTCAAACCTTAAGAATAAAGTCTTATTGAGCCAGAATTAAATATTACTACAAAAGCAGAGTATTATTGCTATTAACTTAGTTACGACCTAGCTAGGAGGCTACCTGACAGCTAATAGCTGTTTGCTCCGCATTCCCCAGGAAATGCTTACGATGATGGATATTTTGATCGGATTTTTTATCCAAAATCTGATTAATTTAGGATTTATATTAGACATCTCCAGAAAATAAATTTGCCCTTTATTTAGCATAAGCTAGAGTTTTCAATAATTGATAATTGATAATGGATAATTGATAATTACCTCTCCCCAAAACGGATTGGATTGAATAAAAGGAAAATAAATTCATTGTTTCTCTTGAAATATAAGGCTTTAAACCTTAATTTTTTGGTAAAATTTCCTGATAAAATCATTTTCTGTACATTTTTACTGAAAATATCTTCCCTGTTCCCTGTTCCCTAGCTCTATACTTCTGACTTCTGACTTCTGTTAAATAGGTTGCTTTGCTTGATTCAAAGTATATTATTCAAGTCTAAGCATTAAGCTATTAGTTAATAGAAAAGCTACAAAACTTTACCCCTATACTTCTAACTTCATAACTTCTGTGTTAGCTCTTGCAAAAATCTTTTAATATAGCAACGTGCGCTGGTATGTTTACATGGTACAAATAATACTAGTGTAGTAT
>JBCDJM010000040.1:0-34415 GCA_038747755.1 Cyanobacteria bacterium P01_H01_bin.35 | reverse complement strand
TCCTATTTCATTCGTGAAAAGCTAGAAATGGTATACTCTAAGAGACTGTTTGTTTGAGCTGGTTACACATCGTCAAACCTTTGATTTTCCCAAAATTTTCATGTATGGCTACTTTTCATAAATCATTTAGGATTGCTATATTAGCTAAAGAAAGAAAAAGTAACCATAAAAAATCCTTTTTCCTGCCTTTTTCGTAAAAATATCTTACCTGTTCCCAGTTAAGTGTTCCCTGTTCCGTACTACTGCCAAAAATCTATATCTTTTTCACGCCGAGGTCTAATCTTTATACTTAACAATAATACTGTCAATCATTTACTAACACCACAAGTTGTTAGTCGCGATATTAAAGCAACAAAAGTTTCAGGAGCCATCATCTGACCTACCCCATAACAAGCACGTCGCCGCCATATAATTATCGGTAAGTGACCTTCAGGAGCTTCCAAGTTAAAAGAGAGTTCATCATAATATTTCCAATTTTCTCCATCTCGCCATCTTACGCGATCGCAAAAATCTCCATATTCCCCACTCACACTTTCCCATATACGTTGTTGTGTATTTAAGCCAAACAACCCGTGACTATAATATTCCCAAAGCCAATCAATAGTGCAAAGGTCTGTACAAGGAAAATTCTCAATATCTACCAACTGGAGCCAACCTTCTTCTTCCCTCAGAGTCACTTGCAGCAACAACTCCCAAGTAAGTTCATCTGCTTTTTGCCATTTTCCAGCAGCCAAAAGATTTATTAATGGGTTATAATCTATTCCTACTTCTGACATTGGTGGTTCTGGAGTTGGCATAGCATTCAACTTTTCTTCAATACTATATAGGGTTTCTGCCAAAGTATCTGGGTTAAGTTGTTCGAGACGATAAAGAACCCACTCTAACTGAGAATGTAATTGAAAACGTTCTATTGCTGCCTGATTTAACTGAGCTTGTATTTCATCTAGTTGCTTTTTTATATCCCTATAATTTTGCTTGTTATTAACTCCATCTGCTGGTGGAATTGGTAAACCAGAATTGCTATTATAATGACGAGGATTTTCCGTAGCTTGTACAATTTGCCACATTTTTCTAGCCCAGTTCAACTTTGCTTGTTCTTTTTGTTGGTAAATTTCTGCTGTAGCAAAGAAAGCAGTATCTGATTTTAAATTCCAGTCACAAATAGAGCAATACTCTGGCACTATTTCAACATATTCTGCACCGCAAATAGGACATAACATAATTTTTTTTGTTAATCAAAATTAGTGAAAACCTTTATTATCACAACTTACCAATCGATAATCGATAATTAGATAATTAATCAATTCGGTTTAAAGCCTTTTATTTCAAGATAAAAAAAAGTGCTAGGAGATTTCCTTAAATTGAATTCCGTTATGGTTTTCCTTGAGGTATAGCGCTGTGCTCAGGCAACAGGCACTATTGCTACAGGCACTATTAGGGAATAAATTGCCGAGAATATAAGACTTTGAGCTGCTTTGGCCCCTACTGCAATTTGTAAATATACCAGCGCTCATTGCTATAATTATCTATAAATTATTAATTACTTCTCCCTACTCCCTACTCCCTACTCCCTATTTGGTTGATAAAGAGCCAATTTCTGTTCATAAGTTCCTACAAGTTTCGGCATTAATCGTTCAACATCTGCTGCAGTTTCCCCAAATGATGGCCACACCATATATAACTTTCTAAAAGCTTCTTCTATTCTCCCTTCTTCAATATCTTCCAGAGCATTTTTTTCTCGAATCAATTCTATAGCTACACGGTCTTGATAGGTAGGAGCAAAATTCTTAGCCTTGACCATAGGAGCAAACCTATCCCAAGAGGTACTCAAAAACTGATATCTACCAGCAGCATCAGAGCAAAGTTCCTTGCCATTACTCAGGGCACATTTTAGTTCTCTCGGATGGTCTTCAAAGCTAGAGAAATGACTACCTGTATATTGACGATAATAACCTTGAGGACCTGTTGTACCTTCTGTGACAGAGATTGTATCTAGAAAAGCTCTAATTCTGGAAACATTTACTGGATAAGCCCAATTTTTAGTTGGATCTATCTTGGGCATAACTACTGATGTTCCTGACCCTTTTTTATCAGCATTTGCCACCCCACCCACTTGCCTAAATAGTTGTGAGATTGCTATGAATAATCCTAAAATAATTAATAGAGAAGAAGCTAATTGGAGGTTAAATAATTTAGACCAGTTTAAGGTTTTTTTCTGCACTTTCCGAGCAGTGCGGTAATTTTTAATTTTGTCTTGAGAAGAAGCTGATTTTTTGAGGTTTGTAGTATTACGAGACAATATTTTTTTTTGAGTAGTAGTTTTTTTTTGAGTAGTAGGGAGTATCCCAGTCTGCTGACCAAATTTTAGCAGAGAATTAATAGTTTCTAGTCGTTTTTGTTGATGAGATTCTCGATTGTGAGAATTAATACTTTGCACATTTGCAAATGCTATAACATCTGCTGAAGTTACTTTTTCTAGTGGTTTTCTGATAAATTTCAGAAACATTTGGGCTATATATAAATGAGAAGATTGCTGTATAGGAGGAATTTGTTGTAACCAGATATTTATTAACTCAAAGTCTGAATTTTTGTTTTGTTGACTTCTTTGTTGTGCTGGTTGATTATACATGACACACCACCTAAATGTTTTAGATTAAGACATCAGACTGAATTATAAGGAGTATAGGTTTTTTTACTATAAACAGTATACAGTATAGCGTTTCCCAAGAAGCGTGAAGTACAGTTATCTTTTTATCTTTTCATTACTCCCTATTCCCTCCATACCTATTCCCTCCATACCTATTCCCTCCATACCTATTCCCAGTTAAGTGTTCCCTTAAAGCTATAATTTTGTACCTCACCATTATGAAAACTGCTATATTATTTGAGATTTAATTTAATGTATCTCTTTGTTTTTAGCAAGTTTTTTTTACTACTTAGCTTCAGTTTTTGAGTAAAAAGTCATAATTGAAAAGCCAAAATA
This sequence comes from Cyanobacteria bacterium P01_H01_bin.35, assembly GCA_038747755.1. Lineage (GTDB taxonomy): Bacteria > Cyanobacteriota > Cyanobacteriia > Cyanobacteriales > Microcoleaceae > Trichodesmium. The sequence goes on along the minus strand of JBCDJM010000040.1, from coordinate 31,432 downwards.
AAACATAGATTATTGATAATACCATTTGAAAATAAGAATTGCTACAATTAAGATGAACTGTTATAAACTATAACAATTTTCACCACCAATTGAGGATTTATATATGAAATAAAAGCAACAAATTAAATTATTCAACCAAAGAATTTAACTCAGTAGAGCGTTATATCAATTCGCAAAAGTAACGCTCTACTTGGGTGAAACTTCAGTTATTAAGTAATTAGCACAGGAAAAATAGCTTATTCCTTAATTATTAGCCAGTTAATGTTAATTATTCTTATGTGTAGGGACGTTGCATACAACGTCCCTTTCCCCCACCTCCCATACTCCCCACATTTCCCCACCTAATCAAATATAGGAACATTTTTGATAAATGGTATTACCCATTAAGGTGTTTGACATTAATAAATCCTGAAAATCTTTGACAGTGTACTATTCCCTATTCCCTAGCGCGTAGCGCTATTTTGAGAAATGGTATTACCCATTAAGGTGTTTGATATTAAGAGGATGTTTGAAAAGTATTAATTTTGATTTAGATCCCCCCTAGCCCCCCTTTTCAAGGGGGGAAATACAAGGTAAAGTCCCCCTTATTAAGGGGGATGCGCGGGGGATCAATGACTTCTCAAACAACCTCTAATAAATCCTGATACTCTTTGACAGTGTACTATTCCCTATTCCCTATTCCCTATTCCCTAGCGCGTAGCGCTATAAAATTTATGCTAGAAATCGAAAAAATCCAATCCATTGCCAAATCTTATTCTCCACAAGAACTTTTTGCTGCACTTGTTTGGCAACGTCAATTTAATCAATTTGATGGAGAAGAAGTAATTAGAGATTTGATAGAAAATCCTACTTTATGGGCAAGTTTTTTATTCACAAAACCGATTTTTGCTCCCGATGAAAATGGCTTGAGTTTTAGTGGTTTAATCGATACACTTTTGGCAATGGCTAACTATCGTCATACGCCATCTGAAAGTATAATTAACTTTGTATATTATCCTGCTGATACACTTTATATCCTTACTGAAAATCAAGCAACAATAGTATCGTCACTTTTAGACTTGGGGAAAAAATGGCGTGCTGATGCTGTAGATATTATTGATGGGATGAATGAACAATATGCTTTCCGACTTCAACGGTGTCTTAAACCTCGATTAAGAGAAGGATTGATGAGTGAAAATAAACCCTATCAACGAGATGCTGTTGTTGTTTCTTATTGGTGGGATTAAAATTAAACTAAGTCAGAATTTAGATAGAGGAGAAGAGGTAATTTCAGTTATCACCTATCAGTTATCAGTTATCAGTTATTTAATTAGCTTCCTATAGAGGAGCTACCCTATCAATTATCAGTGAACCTACGACTAAAATCGGAGGCTTTAAATACTGAGTTAAATATTTTGTCATCCCCTTAAAAGAGGAGGATTTGAATTTAATTTTTTGGTAATTATTAATTTTTAATTATTAACTAGACAGTGCAAAGTTATAGGAATAACTATTACGAGCTAAGGCTTTTAGGAGTCTCTTGGTTAGAAACTATTCATTCAGAACTGTGGATGCTGTAAACTTTTTTTCTTAATACTCTAAGTCTCAAAAGTAAATCATTTTTTAGAAGAATTTTGTAATCTCCAGTTATTAATTATTAATTAGTTGCACCCAACCTATTCCTTGATAACCAAAATTAAATAATTTAGGATGTAAAATTTCTGCTAAAATTTCCAATGAATCTACTAACCTTGGTCCCGGACGATTGAAATAAGAATTACCATCAGTAATATAAACTTTTCCTGACTTAACTACAGGTAAATCTTGCCATTCAGAACTTTTAATTAACTCCAAAGTATCTTGTTGAGTACGTTTCAAATCAAAACCACAAGGCATAAAAATTATTACATCTGGATTAGCAGTTAATAAATCCTCCCATTTTAACCAAGGAGAATGCTTTCCTACCTCTCCAAATAATGAATTTCCACCAGCAAGTTTAACTAATTCTGGTATCCAATTTCCAGCAGCCATTAGTGGGTTACTCCACTCAATACACGCTACTTTAGGAATATTATTAACTGGTAAATTTTGCGTTTTTTCCGCACAAGCTACCACCCTTTTTTTTTACTGAGAAATTACCTCATTCCCATCCACTCCTAAACTATTTGCTACTCGTTCCATATCTACCCAAACTTCTGCCAATAAATTAGGCTCCAAAGAAATAACTTGAGGATGACTTTTTGTTAAACTTTTAACTGCCGTTTCTACATCCCCCAAACTAACAGGACAAACATCACATTGAGCTTGAGTAATAATATGAGTAGGCTTTCAGCAATGAACAATTAATAATTAATAATTACCCCTTCTTGAAAGGGATAGGATTGGCGCTCAGGGAATTTTTTTTATTTATCCCCTTGAAAGGGGAGGCTGTAAACCTTAATTGTTGAATGAATAATTAATTATTGACGCTTCAACTATTAATTATTAATTATTGACTATTAATTATTAATTATTCGGTAATTTTTCTCATGTTTCTAGTTCCACACACTAGACACTTAAAGCAGATTGTAATAACTCCGTAGCGCGGTCGTGAATTTCCCGACTACTACCATCAGGATTAAATTTAGGTTGAGTACAAACGGGCAAATTTTGAATTTCTCGAGGATAGTCACATTCGTGACTTCTACCAACAATAGCTTTCGTTAACCCCAACGCTGCAATAATTTCTGTAGCACTGGGAATTAGAGAAACAATTTTTAATGGGTAATTTATCATTATCTTTTTCTAAGTATATAGTGTATGGTTTTCTTAATAAAAATTTAAGCTTTATCAGCATCTATTAGTATTGGTATTTTGAGAAAATAGTAGCTAGAGCAAAAAATATAATCTAGACACCCATAATGAATAATACTAAGCAATTACTAGAAGATTATACTAATGGTAACAGAAATTTTATCGCTACAAAACTGCAAGAAGTTGGCCTTGAAGGTATTAATCTCAGTGGTGCTGACTTTAGTAATTCTGATTTTAGTGATGCTGACCTAATGAATACTAATCTCTGTGGTGTGAATCTGAGTAATGCTAACTTGAGTGGGGCAAATTTGGTAGGGGCGAATTTAAGTGAAGCGAACTTAACAGGTGCTAAATTGTGTGAAGCTAATCTGAGTAATGCTAATTTGAGTGGTGCTAATCTCTCGCAAATTGATGCAAATCGTGCTTTTTTGTTTTGTGCTAATCTTTCCCAAGCTAATCTAAATCAGGCTTTTCTTTTTAGTGCCAGTCTCAGTTATGCTTGTTTGATGCAGGCTAGTATGAAGTATGCGAGTTTGATTGGTGCTAATCTGGTTGGTGCTGATTTGAGTAATGCCGACTTAACTGCTTCGTATTTAATTGTTACTGATTTGAGTAATGCTAATCTTTCTTATGCTAATTTGAGTTTGGTCGATCTTAATAGTTCTAATCTGTCTGGTGCTGACTTGACTAAGGCTAATATTAATGGTGCTGATTTGAGTAGTGCTAAATTAGTTGATGTGATTCAACCTGATGGTATTGACTACCAAGCACTTTGTAAAAGTTAAAAAGTTATTCCGTTTCATAAATTTACTTTAGTGCCAAATATATTTGGCCCTATTTTTGAATCAAGGGTGCATTCCATTAAATAGCATCACTGCTAGTATGCCTGGACTATTCTATAGGCTTTGCAGTGTTGCATATTTGGGAGATAAATTATACCATTTCTCAAAAACTTTTCTACGCTTTGTTCAGCAGTGGAGTAAGGGAATAGGGGAGTATAGGAGAGGTAAACATCAGAAAAATTAACAGTAAAATAACTAAAATCAACAAAAAAGTTATTTAGCTAGTGTTGACTACTTAATACCTGAAGTATTACTCAAGTATAGCATTACTTTTGGGAATTGGTATTAGACATCTCCGAACTAAAGATATATACTTTTTGCTTTTTGCAATAGTAGGCAACAGGCAACAGGCAATAGATTTTCACGCCAAAGGTACGACAAATGATTCTGTAAGTAGCTTTTACTACTATTGCTTATTTTAAATAAAGGGCAAGTTTATTTTCTGGAGATATCTATTAGACATCTGGTGAAAAAGATATAGATTTTTTCCGGTAGTAGGGAACAGGGAATAGGGAACAGTTCAAGAATTTAGAATTTAGAATGCGCGAATTACCTCTCCTTGAAAAGAAGAGGATTGACGAACAGGAAAATTTTTATTTATTATCCCCTTAAAAGGGGATGAAAAAAATATTCAACTCAGTATTTCAAGCCTCTTACTTTAGTAGGAGATACTGATAACTGATAACTGATAACTGAAATGACCTTTTCTGCAAAGATTTATCCTTTGGTTAAGCAACGCCAACTTGTATTTATGCTAGCCAAATTGAATCAAAAAAAAATTGCCCTAACAGAATATATCTACTAGGGAGAAAATAAAATAATTCAAGCTTTCAGAAACAAGAGGAAGAAAAAAATTCAACTGTGAATTATCATCGGGTGATGATTTTTTTGTAGTAGCTTGAAGCTAATTATATTGCGTCCTTCTACTACATTTCTTTTGCAATGAGGAGATACTAGCTTTAACTATTACCTAAACATTTCAACCATTAATAGACTGACTAGCATAGGCATCCATACTATACGATGGAACTCTCTTGTTGTAGTCCAATCTATTGCCAGTCAAAGATTCAGATAAGTTTTCAAAAGACTTAGAATTCCAGTTGCGCTCGTGGATAGGCTTTGTTTGCTCACCTAAGAAGTAAGCTTGACTTCCGATTACTGTAGCAGCTACCCAAGCGATTACGAATAATGAGATTAAGATAACCATAATTTTTTTTCCTTTACATTTTTTAACCTTACTGTAAATAAATGTAACAATTTATTGCCTTGACTGTCAAGTTAATGATATGCGGTAATCTGAATAAAAAGCCATAGAAATCCACACCTGTTAAGAATGGACATAAATTTTAAATTATGATATAATTTAAGATTTTAGAATTAAGTCAGTAGTGGACTGACACTTATGCAATGGTGCGTTACGAAAGATTGTTAAATCCCTTTCAGAGTCTAAATTTTAGCTTTCTAACACACCCTACTGGACTGACACGCCTCAAAATGTAGGTTGGGTAGAACGAAGTGAAACCCAACAAAACCTTATTGTTCTTGGGTTGGGTTTCGGAGTTCCATGCTGCGCAATGCTAACGCAAACAACCCAACCTATGCTCTTAATAAAATTACTTCTGACTTTTGACTTATGACTTTTGAATTATCAACTCTCGCCACGCCAGGACTAAATTTCCTTGCATTAAAGCAGCAATGCCATTTAATGACCTAATCTCCGATTGATGGGGGTCAATTTCCAAAGCAGACTTTAAAGCTATTTCCGCTGCCCCAGGATTAAGCTCATATAAATAGACAAAACCTAAATAAGCATAAGCAAAGGGGTTCTGAGAATCTAACCCAGTTATCCTAGTTAAAGTAGCGATCGCTCCCTCTGCATCTTTTTGTAAAACTTGGGCCAAAGCTAAACTATAGAGCAACTCTAAATTATCTGGTTCCTGTTGCAGACGATAAGTTAAAGTTTGTTCTGCTTGCTCAGTATAATCTTGAACTGGATCGTATTGGTTAACTCGCCCCACTTCCTCAAACACAGTTTCCAAACCCTTTATTCCCAGAGGTAACTTTTGACCCCACATCCGCAACTGGGTGACTAAATCTAATTCTGGTGCTGGTAATATTGGTGCCTGGGGGTCAACTTCTACCCGCACAGGAGGTTGTACAGTGATAGGATAACTTTCTCCAGTTTCTCGGTTAAGATAAGTCGCCTCTAATAGATAAGTTCCCGGTACGATATTAGCTGGTGGTAACATTCCTATTCTTTCAATGACTTCAAACCCAACCTCAGACTTATTTGCTTGAAACATTCCGGGGTGTAAACTTCCCATTCCGATACCGCGATCGTGAATGAATTTGGTTACAGATTTTTCAACCAAGAAACCGGGTTTATTTCCCTGGTTATTGTTGTTCAAACCAGGAAATTTCCCTGATGAACCCGGTTTCTGCGTAAGTCCTGCCAAAGAAACCCGGTTTTTCCCAAAAACCGGGTTTCTGAGTTCGGTTTGTGGTTGATTAATATTTTCTCGGCGATAAGTTAATAAGACTAAACCTGACTGTAGTTCTTGCCAGGAACCAGACCATTTATAGGTAATTGGTATGGGAGTTCCTGGTCGAATTTTTGGCGATAAAATTATATAGTCTAGTTTAACTTTTTTCTGTGGTTTAGTCAGGGAATGAACCTCTACTGGTAAAAACTGATTATGATAGAGATTTAAGTTGCTATTATCTGGCAAATGCCAACTTTTTTGGAGTTGGAAATTAGGATGTTGTTCGATGAGTTTAACAATAGCAGCTTGAGCTTTTTTAATTCTTTTAACAGAACCTTGTTCATCAGTTTTTGTGACAAACCAAGAAAGCGATCGCGCATCTTGTTCTACTTGTTTTAAATTAGTTCCGACTTGCCGACCATAGACTTGTAAATTTTGTAGAGCGCCGTAATAATTTAAGTTATGTTGATTAATTTCTGGAGTGGAAGGTAAAACTCCTAAAGTTGACCGTAAATAGGGGTCGATTTTGATAATTTCAGCAATTACTTTTCTATGAGGAAATTCTTTACCTAAATGAGCATAATAATTAGCACCAGGACTTAACCAAGCAGTAATTTTTCTGAGGAAAATTCCACCTACATGCCAGAGATTTAATAGCATTAAAATAATTGCTAAACCAACAGTAAAGTAGCGAATTTGTTTTCCTACTTTTCTGGGAAACTGCATTAAACCAAAGGCTAATAAAATTGATAAAACTGGCAATAATGGCAAAGTGTAACGAAAATCTTTGTTGATATTGAGAGAGCAAGTTAGATATCCGCCGATTAAAAATATAGCTAGCCATTGAAAAGAATCAAGTTGAGGTGAAAAGTTTTCTTGTTTTTTATTCAGTCGGATAAAGTAAAAAATTAATCCACCAAGAGGAATAATTAATAGAGGTAGAGAAATATGATAAGGGAGTAATTTTCCATAATAAATCCAAGCATCTAAACTTAAGAGATTAGGGTCGCCTTCAGCAATAGCAGAATCTACCGTTGCTCGTTTACCAGCAGTTAACATTAATAGCCAATTTGTTCTCGCCCAAGGATAAAAAATTGCGATGGATAAGCATAGAGAATAAATTAGTTGAATTAGTTTGTACCACTGTCGTTTTTTGAGAATATTTATCCCTATCCAAAGCAACGGCGCAAACAGAAAAAATATTGTAGTTTGCTTAACTAAAATTGCTAGACCAAAAGTCAAACCAAAAGCAGTTACCCAAAGCCAATTTTTGAGATTGTTAGTTTTAGAAAAATTATCTTTTTTACCAAATATTAGCGTTCTAAATCTATCAAGTTTTCCTATCTCCTCTTCCCTACTCCCTACTCCCTGCTCCCTACTCCCTTTTGAAAAATACCAAAATGTCAAACAACAGAAACTTAAAGTTACCATTGCCGTCAGAGGATAGTCGAGTAAAAATTGTAAACGATATCTATATAAACCTGGAAATAATATACATAAAACTGCTGCCCAAAAACCAACTTTTTGATTAAATAATTTCCTACCCAAACTGTAAACAGAAACAAGTAAAATAGCACTAAATAATAGATGTACTAAAGTTGCTTCGTCAGCACCCCTACCAAAAACATTTTGAAACGGAACAGTAAGAATATAAGTTAACGGCGGTACCTTCGGCGAAAGCTGCCAGAAATGCTGCCACCATTCCCCAGAAAACAATTGTACATTTTGGAAAGCACGCCAATAGGTTAGGGAACCCGTAAGATAGTCCGCCTGATCCCAAGCAGGAACAGAATTATCAAAAGCAAACCAGAGGCGATCGCTCACCGCCCCTAAAAGCCATAAAATAGTTAAGGTAAGAATATGATTAATTTTAGGTTTTTCTTGATTTTTGGAAATCATAATTTCAGTTATCAGTAATAAGCGTAGGTTGGGTTTCGTTCCTCAACCCAATAAAGTCAGTCCAGTAGACAGAAAGACATTTACCTGCTTAATTTTACTACACCTTTATGATATAATAAGTTAATAAACAGCGAAAATAGTGATGCAGCAAATACTCCCCTTTTAATTACCAATAATTTAGAGGAAAATAACTAATGACAACTGAAGAATTAATAGACTTAAGAACTTGCATTATGGAAGGTAGAAATCACGATGCCTTAGAAATTATTGACGAACTGGATGCTATGAGTAAAAAAGACATAATCAGAAAAATAAAATCCTATTTAACTGTCATGTTAATTCACTTAATCAAAAATCAGGTAGAAGGGCGTTTAACTAATTCCTGGGCAGCATCTATCCGCAATGCAGTTCGAGAAATTCAAGACTTGAATTTGAAGCCAAATAAAACCTCTTATTACTTCAAAAAAGATGAATGGGGAGAGGCGATCGCGCAAGTTATAGAAGCAGCCATTCGAGATGCCAGTGTGGAAACATTAGATGGTAATTGTAGTCCGTTTCAACTAAAAGAAATGGTAGAAACAACTCAAGTCACTGAAAATACTTTGAGTTTATTGTCCTTAATTTACGAACATCAACCAGAAGTTTTACCTGCAATTATTGACGATAATTTGGCATTGCTACCCGGTGGGGAAGATTGGAAATTTGGTAGTAGGAATAAATAGGGGATATATTAGACATCTCCAATAATCAAAAATAAAATCAAGTATCAAGTATCAAGTATCAATTATTTCCCCCTACTCTTTACCGAATAATTATTAACTATTAATTATATAATTTAGGTTAAAAGCCTACCCTTGAAAGAGGAAAAAAGATAAATTTTTTCATTTCAGTCAATCCTCTCACTTTTAGGGAGAGGTAATTATTAATTATCCATTAATGAATCCCTACTCCCTCTTTTGCGGAGATATCTATTAAAAAAGCCATCACTTAGATTATAATCTGATGAGTTAATAACTAGAAGAGTGAAAAATATCTAAAGTGCTAAGAAAACTAAAATTATACCATACCCTTTTTATCTATAGTATTTTAATCTTAATATCTGCCTGTAGCAACACATCAAATATTTCCGACAGCCCTAAACCTACTAACAATAAAACTGCCAAATTAGAGACATTAAAATTTGAAAAAAAGCCCATTAACGACAAAGGTGGATACTTCTATACTAACGGCAAATATGCTCTTGGACCATTCACTCAAACAATGATCGAAAAATGTCGAGAATGGGGAGGTGGAGGCAGTTGCAATAGTAACCAATGGTCAGAAAAATTATTTCTCCAAGCTTACGGAAACGGAAGATGTCCGGAGGGATCTCGCTTCAACAAAATTATCGGTTATTGCGTCGAAAATAATCAAGTCATGGGTCCTTTTACTCCAGAATTAATTTCTGCTTGTATCAAAGCTAATGGTGGAAATAGTTGTCAGTTAAACCTTTGGAATGCTCGTTTTCTCTACAAACTGATGCAACCAGAGATGGCAAGCAAAACACCGCCCCAGTTTGTAATGTTAGCATTTGATGGTTCCCGTTCCCTAGACGCTTGGAAAAAGTCGCGCAATTTTGCTAAGGAAATGGAACAAAAAGACGTTAACGTTCGCTTCACTTATTTTGTTAGTGGTGTATATTTTGTCAGCAAGGATAAACGGAAACTATACAACGCCCCCGGTGGCAAAGGTAAAGGTCGTTCAGATATTGGTTGGGGAGGAACAGCTCAAGATATTGCTCTGCGACTCGAACAGGTTAACCTCGCTTACCAGGAAGGTCACGAAATCGGATCTCATGCAGTCGGTCATTTCAACGGTAGTAAATGGAGCGAACAAAACTGGAGTGAGGAGTTTGCATATTTCGATAAGTTTCTGTTTGAAGCGCATAAAATTAACAATTTGCCAGGCTCACTCGTATTCGATCGCAATGCTATAGAAGGTTTTCGTGCTCCCTTATTAGCCAGAAGTTCTGGTTTGTATAAGGTTCTCGCTAAGAATGAGTTCCGCTACGACACTAGCAAAGTGGCATCTTCTAACTATTGGCCGCGTCAGGAAAACGGTATTTGGAATTTTCCCCTAGCTAGTTTGAATAACTCTAGTGGTAAGAGGGTGTTATCAATGGATTACAATTTTTATTATGTGCATTCTCGGGCAAAACCCAATCCTCGCAATGCCAAACGTTATGAGGAAGATACTTATAAAACTTACATGAAGTATTTTCAGAAAAACTATAATGGCAACCGCGCTCCCATACATATCGGGCATCATTTTTCAGCTTGGAATAACGGCGCGTACTGGAATGCGATGTTTAGGTTCGCTGAGTCTGTCTGTGGTTTGCCCGAAGTTCAGTGCGTGACTTATAGCGAGTTGGCAGATTTTATGGAGTTGTTGAGTGAGGAGGAAATTAATGGGTATCAACAGGGTGATTTTTCTCTATGATATGATGAGTTAATAACTAGAGGAAATACTCATGCAGCAAATTCAGATTGCTTTGCCAGATGAACTTGCCTTTTTTCTAAAAAATGGGGAAATTTAGAACGTAAGCTAATAGAAATAATTGTGGTAGAAGCTTATCGCGAAGGTTCTATTAGTAGTGGTAAATTGCGAGAATTATTGGGATTTTATACTCCTTTAGAAGCAGATAAATTTCTTAAGTCTAAAGGAGTAGATTTAGATTACGATGAAGAAGATTTTATGAGCGATCGCCAAACCCACAAAAAACTCGAAAAAGAGGGAAAATTAAAGAAGTTATGATAGTTGTTTCGGAGAAGTCGCCGATTTGTTATTTACTACTAATCGGCCAAATTTAATTGTTGCCTTAACTTTAATGGTCAAGTTTTATATGATGTCCGCTTAATTAGCGATCAAAAACTTTTTCCTCGTAATATCCTATTTCTTCCTCCTCTTCTCTCTCCTGACTCCTGATTCCTTCCTAATTATTTATAACTGTTTATCCGGACATGATGTTAATTCCTCGAATAGTCCAACAAGAATTATCGGATGAGCGATCGCTTATGACGCTCAAAAATTGGATTAAAACTCTCCCAAAATGGTTGATAGATAATTCAAGAAGTTTTAGTATAAAAGCGAGATAGACAATGGACGAACAACAAATTTCCAGATATTTATACCTCATCCAAGAACTGCTGCGCTGTTCCCCAAGTGGAGAAGAGGCTGTTTTAAGCGATAATCCAGACTTACTTGATGCAGGTTTGGTTGAAATGATGAGACAAATGGCAGCAGCAGAGACAAATCCTGATATTGCTAACAGGTTGAACGCTCTTGCCGTGTTAGTGGAGGAGAAACTTAACCCGCCTTCAGTGGATAATCGCGAAGAATCGGCAAATAAAGACAGACTCAATTTCATCTTTAAGGTATTGAAGGCAACTCGCGACAGTATGGGAAACCCACAGGTGGTTTATCCTATATTGCTAGGAAATTTAGCCCAACTGGATGATAAGTTTGCGGAACAATTGCGAACTTGGGCAACTGTTAGGTTGTCTGAGGTTGGCTTACAGCAAGCACAAAGGATTGCTGCAACTATCGCCCAATTTGGCAACCTCATCCAGCAGTTTCCCCACGGAAGCAAAGCAGCGAACATGGAAATAAGCCTCGCTGCTTACAAAACATCCCTGAAAGTCTTCACTCGTCACAGCCACGCCAAAATTTGGGCAATGACTCATAACAGTTTGGGCATTGCCTACAACAATAGAATTCGGGGCAACAGGGCAGAGAATCTGGAGAGGGCGATCGCTGCTTACCAAAAAGCTTTGCAAATTTGCACGCAAGAATCAAATCCCATCAATTGGGCAGCTACTCAGGACAATTTGGGTGGTGTCTACATAGAAAGAATTCGTGGCAACAAGGCAGATAATTTAGAGAGAGCGATTGAAGCTTTCCAAAAAGCTTTGCAAGTTCGCACGCAAGAAACAAATCCCATTGATTGGGCAGGGACTCATAACAATTTGGGTGTTGCTTACACAAACAGGATATCTGGCGACAGGGCAGAAAATCTGGAGATGGCGATCGCTGCTTGCGAATCTGCTTTGCAAGTTCATACAAAAAAAGACTTTCCCATGCAGTGGGCAATGACTCAAAACGACCTGGGTACTGCCTACAGAGAAAGAATTCGCGGCGACAGGGCAGATAATTTAGAGAGAGCGATCGCTGCTTTCCAAAAAGCTTTGGAAGTTTACACACTAGAAGGATTTCCCATAGACTGGGCAATGACTCAGAACAATTTGGGTGTTGCCTACAGAGACAGAATTCGTGGCAACAAGGCAGATAATTTAGAGAGAGCGATCGCTGCTTTCCAAAAAGCTTTGGAAGTTTACACACTAGAAGGATTTCCCATAGACTGGGCATCGACTCAGCACAATTTGGGTGCTGCCTACAGCGAAAGGATATCAGGCAAAAAGGCAGAGAATATGGATAGATCGATCGCGGCTTACGAAAATGCTTTGTCCGTTCACACCAGAAAAGACTTCCCCATCTATTGGGCAGAAACTCAGAACAATTTAGGTAATGCCTACCACAATAAGATATCCGGCGACAGGGCAGAGAATCTGGAGAAGGCGATCGCTGCTTTCCAAAATGCTTTGCAAGTTCACACACTAGAAGCAAATCCTATTGATTGGGCAATAACTCAGAATAATTTTGGTTGTGCCTACGGGGATAGGATATCGGGCGACAGGGCAGAGAACCTGGAAAGAGCGATCGTTGCTTTCCAAAATGCTTTGCAGGTTCATACCAAAGAAGCATTACCCATCAATTGGGCAATGACTCAGAACAATTTAGGCAATGCCTACAACAAAAGGATATCGGGCGACAGGGCAGAAAATCGGGAATTAGCCATCGCTACCCACAAAAATGCTCTGGAAGTTCATACAAAAGAAGCTTTCCCCATCGACTGGGCAATGACTCAGAATTATTTAGGCAATGCCTACAGTGACAGAATTCAAGGAGACACCGCAGAAAATCGGGAATTAGCCATCGCTACCTACCAAAATGCTCTGGAAGTTTACACAAAAGAAGCATTCCCCACTGACTGGGCAGAGACTCAGAATAATTTGGGCATAGTCTATAGTCAAAGAATCAAAGGAGACACCGCAGAAAATCGGGAATTAGCCATCGCTGCCTACCGAAATGCTCTGGAAGTTTACACAAAAGAAGCATTTCCCACTGACTGGGCAATGACTCAGAATAATTTGGGCATTGCCTACCGTAACAGAATACAAGGAGACACCGCAGAAAATCGGGAATTAGCCATTACTGCCTACCAAAAAGCTCTGGAAGTTTACACTCCGGAAGCCAATCCTATTCAATGTCTGGGAAGTTCCCGCAATTTAGGCAACCTTTATTTCAAGGAAGGCAACTGGCAACCTGCCATTGATGCCTACGAAACAGCAATAACCGCAGTGGAACTCAGTCGCAGTTGGGCAAACACCGATAATCGCCGCCAACAGATTATGGCAGAAACAATAGAAGTTTATCAAAGAATCGTACAAGCCTATATCAATACAGAACAGTGGGACAAAGCCATAGAAACAGTCGAACGCAGCAAAGCCCGCAACCTAGTCGAACTCCTTACCAACCGCGATCTCTATCCTAAAGGCGACGTTCCCCAAGAGATAATCGTTCAGTTGGACGAACTGCGAGGAAACATTCCCTCATTAGAAAGACAGTTACAAGTAGCTACAGACCAACTATCAAAAAATAGCGACGAGCAAAAACGACCTTCATTAGAGGAGTCCCAGAAACTACTACAGCAAGAATTACAGCAGTCGCGACAGCAGTTAGATGAGGTATTGAATCAAATCAAATCCTTCGATTCCAGTTTCAGCTTGACTCAAAAAGTAGAAACTATTCGGTTTGAGGAAATTCAAAATATTATTGGCGAACAAACTGCCACGATCCAGTTGTACGAAACAGGAGATCGCATCATCACCTCAATTATTACCAGCCACAGTTCGCAACCGCTTATTATGACCTCTTCAAAAGAAAAGCGAGAAGTCTATGTTAATTGGGTAAACAAGTATATTGCTGCATACTATCGACAGAACCAAGAATGGAAAAACGATCTGTCCTCCCATCTTGCCGAACTTGCCAAAATTCTCAAGATTGACGAAACCCTTGCCGAGATTGACAGCATTTTTGCTCGCCAACGGATTAAATGTAATCGCCTCCTCCTCGTTCCCCATCGTTTTTTACACCTGCTGCCTCTCCATGCTTTACCCTTAGCAAATGGAGATTTAGTCTGCGATAAATTTCCCAAAGGAGTCAGTTATGCCCCTAGTTGTCAGTTATTGCAACTTACCCAAAAACGTCAACGCCCCGATTTTAATCGTTTGTTTGCCATCCAAAATCCCACAGAAGACTTAGTTTTTACCAATCTAGAAGTCGAAACTGTCCGTTCGTTCTTCTCCCCTGCGACAGTTTTAGCAGCTCAAGCAGCTAGGGAAGCAGAAGTTAAAACCCATCCAGAATTATCCCTCGCCCACTGCAACCACTTCTCCTGTCATGGGGAGTTTAACCTGGAATCTCCCCTAAAATCGGCATTGCGTTTGGCAGAAACCAAACAGTCCAACTCAGAAAACACAGAAGATGGATTCCTAACTTTAGCAGAAATATTCGCCCTCAACTTGACTCAATCCCGTCTAGTGACACTATCCGCCTGCGAAACCGGCATGGCAGACTTTAATAGTCTCAGCGATGAATATATTAGTTTGCCCAGTGGCTTCTTGTTTGCAGGAAGTCCCAGTGTTGTCAGCAGTCTGTGGGCAGTCAGCGATATTTCCACATCCTTCCTGATGATGAAATTTTACGAAAACCTGCAACAGTTTCCCCATCAAGAAAGTGGAACCGTTGCCCTCGCACTCAACCAAGCTCAAAAATGGTTGCGCAATTTAACCAGCGAAGATTGCGAAACGTTTCTCGACTCCCTCGAACCGCAATGGGATTCTATTATTGCCAAGCTACCAAAAAGAGAAGGAAAACGAGTCAAAGCTGCAATAAAAGGGGCACGCCAGCAAATACTCCAACGCAGACCCTGTCCTTTTGCTAATCCTTACTATTGGGCAGCTTTTACAGCTACCGGATTTTAGGATTCATTGTCCGTGGCATTGCAGAAACTCTTGACCCCAATCTTAACTATATAAATAGCCACTGGAGTCGCTAATGCTACGGGCAAATTACCAGAAGCAGCCAGAGATGCAACTAAAGCAGTAACTGCTCCTGCGAGTAGGTCGTCTCTAAATTCGTCTTGACAAATTACATTGCGAGAGTGCTTGGATAAATCTTCCAACCAACCCTCTCTTCTACTTTTTTCTACCCCTGCTTCCAAAGCGATAATTTCAGTAGCATACTCCAAATCTCCTTCATCTTCTTCTATCTCATCCAGTGCAGCCAAAGCCTCTGGATAATCTGCCAATTGAGAACGAAAATTCTCAATTTCTTCTGGTGTAAGTTTCATCATAGAGTAATTGTAAATTTACTTGCTTAATTTTACTACACTTTTATGATATGATCAGTTAATAACTAGAGAAAATATTCATGCAGCAAATACTCCCCTTTTAACCACCAATAATCTAGAGGAAAATAACTAATGACAACTGAAGAATTAATCGACTTAAGAACTTGCATTATGGAAGGTAGAAATCACGATGCCTTAGCAATTATTGACGAACTAGATGCCATGAGTAAAAAAGACATCATCAGAAAAATCAAATCCTATTTAATTGTGATGTTAATTCACTTAATCAAAAATCAGGTGGAAGGACGTTTAACTAATTCCTGGGCAGCATCTATCCGCTATGCAATTATTGAAATTCAAGACTTGAATTTGAGGCCAAATAAAACTTCTTATTTTATCAAAGAAGATGAATGGGATGAAATGTTAGAAAATGCTATAGAATCTGCTATTGATAGTGCCAGTGCGGAAGTGGAAAATGGCATTTACAGTCCGTTTCAACTGGAAGAAATGGTGGATATAAATTCTGTTATCACAACTGCTAATAATTTTATAGCCTTAACTTACAGTTATTCTTCTAATGATTTGTCAGCAGTTATTAAGCATAATTTGACTTTATTACCCGGTGGGGAAGATTGGAAATTTGGTAGAAGAAATAAATAGCATTTTTAATTGTTAATTTAAGGAGAAAAATAACTGATGAAAACTCAAGAATTAATAGATTTAAGGACTTGCATTATGGAAGGTAGAAATCACGATGCTTTAGCAATTATTGACGAACTAGATGCCATGAGTAAAAAAGACACGCTTTTCAAGATAGATTCTTATTTAATTTTGGTGTTAATTCACTTAATCAAAAATCAAGTTGAAGGGCGATTAACTAATTCCTTGGCATCATAAATTCGGGCTTCAATTAGAAAAATTTAAAGCTTAAATTTAAAGGGAAATAAAACTTCTTATTACATTAAAGAAGAAGAATGGGATGAGATATTAGAAGAGGTAATTGAGTTTGCTATTGACGATGCAAGTGCGGAGGTTGAAAATGGCACTTATACTCCGTTTCAACTGAAGGAAATGGTGGATAAAAATTCTATAATCGCAACTGCTAAGATTTTTTTAGCCTTAACTTACAGTTATTCTGCTAAAGATTTTTCAGCAGTTATTAACTATAATTTGGCATTGTTACCCGGTGGGGAAGATTGGAAGTTTGGTAGAAGGAATAAGTAGCGGTTTTCATTTTGGTAGACCATCGTAGGGACGTTGCATAACAAAAATGCGTTATCCTGACGGAATGCTCCGCAAACATGTCGCGCAGCCTTTCGGCTGTCGCCGACATATAAAGCGGAGCTTTGCGTTAGCAAAACGTCCCTACTGTAAACCCAGTTCCGACTCAGGAGGCTAATTGATAACTGAAATTACTTTGGTTCCTGCTGAGTCGTACAATGTATTCCACCTCCTCCAGCAGCAATTTCATCAATATTAATTTGCACAATATCTCGACCTGGAAAAAGTTCCGCTAAAGTTTCCTTTGCACGTCTATCTGCCTGCCGATCGCCAAATTCTGGAGCAATAACCGCACCATTAAGAACGTAAAAATTAATATA
The DNA here is from genome assembly GCA_038747755.1 of Cyanobacteria bacterium P01_H01_bin.35. Classification (GTDB taxonomy): domain Bacteria; phylum Cyanobacteriota; class Cyanobacteriia; order Cyanobacteriales; family Microcoleaceae; genus Trichodesmium. The sequence continues at coordinate 14,325 of JBCDJM010000040.1, read as the reverse complement.
TCCTGCTGCAAAATCATCTTCACTTTCGTATCCTGATCGAATCTTTTTCGGACCTTCAAGTACCACAACTTCTAATTTATTGCCATCTGCATCCGTTGCCGAGCGCAGAATTTCTAGATGTTTTTTGGTGACAGCATGATCGAAAGAGTTAGGATCTGGGTCGTATCCAGCAATAACAACACCAGGGCCAGCAAAGCGGGCATAAAAATCAGTATGTCCATCGGTAATATCATAACCTCTGATACCTGGTAGCCAAATAATTTTCTCCAACCCCAATAAAAACTTCAATTCTGCTTCACAGTCAGCTTTACTCCAACCAGGATTACGATTATCATTAATAATACAACTTTCAGTCACGATCGCTGTCCCTTCACCATCGACTTCGATACCACCACCCTCAAATACAAGGTCTGTATTGAACAATTGTACTCCAGACTGTTTTGCCACAAACCGAGCTACTTTAGCATCGCGATCGTGATATTGCTTGTTTCCCCAACCATTAAAATTAAAATCAATGGCTGCTTTCTCACCAGCATCATTGAGAACAAAAACACAACCTGTATCCCGCATCCATAGGTCATCTATTGGGCAAACAATCAATTCTACATCAGGACCACATTTAGCTACAGCTACGTTATAGTCTTCCTGTCGCACTAACATTTTCACAGGTTCATATTGGACAATAGCTTTAGCAATTCTGGCGAGATTATCTTGTACACCAGAAGCGTATTCTCTGCCCCAAATATCTGGGCTGGCACTAAAGGCCATCCAAGTACATAAATGGGGTTCCGCTTCATCGGGCATAAAAAAGGAAGAATTTGATGGCATAGAAGATGAGATGTTATTTGATAATTGAGGATTAGGTGTGGAAAAGGCAGCAAAACTTTTTCCTGAGACAATCAAACCTGATGTTGTTGCCATTAATTGAAGAAAAGAGCGTCTATTCATAGAGTATATTTTAAAAAGTTTTTTGTTTCTTCAGTAGCATCCTGAGTAGCTTGAGCAATGAGTTCGCCAAGATTCGATCCACCAGGGAAGTTCCGTACCAGTAATCTAACGGTTAAACACCAAAGGTTCCGGCTCTAAGTTGACTGGAGCGCCCGCAGAAATAAGTAACTGATTTCTAAATTACCAATGCTGGAGGCTAAAGTTAGAGCAGTTTGCCCATTTGCATCTTTTTCATCGAGAGCTATCTCTAATGCCAAGAGTCGTTTAACTTGTTCGGTGTCATATTTTTGAATTTCTGCAAATAACTCTTGAGTTAGATTTTTTGGCTTTGTCATTGTAGTTTTTTATTTTTCCAATCTAATAGAACATCAGTTCAACGGAAATTAAAGACTCTGGATCTGATGGCTAAAACCATTCGATCAGGAGTCTGATATAAAATCCGGTTGAACAGTCGTCATTGCGACGATAGGAAGCAATCTCAAGGGTGCACGAAGATTGCTATCCGTTCCGGAATGCTCCGCAAACCTTCCACTCCGTTCCAGTCGCAATGACTTTACAGTAACTAATTACCCGGATTCTATATAAGTCATGGAATTTAATCTAGGACTATATTTTAACACAATTTTTTGTGACTGTGATAATTTTGGCCAACTCTTTAATTAGGGCTTGCTAATTTACCACAAAAGCATTTATCAGATAAAGGTTTTAGCACTTTTGGTACGAAAAAAATGCAACTTTTTGGTTGCTAGAACTGCAAAAAGTTAGGATTTTCGGCAGATAAGCGCAGAAATACCAAGGGATAATTATTCCTCCTACCTCCTCTATAGAACCCATTTGGGATCTATGATCAGGAGTGTGGGGGGAGGGGGAAGTGTGGGAAGTGTGGTCCGATTTTTCTGCGTTTTTTCTATTTCTCTGACTCCTAACTCCTTTGCCAAAAACCCGCACCTTTCCAAAGATACGCTTAGGGGTTCTATAATTCCTATTTCTCATGACTCCTGACTCCTGACTCCTACCCTAATTAGACTCCAATTGTGCATTCAAAGTTTTCACAACCCGATCGCGTGTTTCTTCTAAATGCGCCCTAGTATAATCATCCATCTTCTTACGCCGTTTTTTAATCGCCTTCTCCAAATCTTTATCCAGTTGTCGCAGTTCATACCAAGCCAAACTACGAGCATCTTCAGGCACTCTCCGATTACGCAAAACTATTGAAATTAAGAGATTTAGATGTTCCCGTTGTAGGGAACGACGCAGACCAGAAATCTCAACTTCACCCCCAGTTGGTTGTAAAATTTCCCTCCAAATACTATTTTGCAGAGTATCAAAAAGTTCTGGTAACTGCAAAACATTATCTGGCGTTGTCTTCAACTCCAAATCTCGCAGACGAGTCAAACGAGTATCAGAAAGCAGCGATCGTAAAATTCGACGCTGCACCAATAGAACCCGGTCTTGAATTGGATAATCTAAAGGAAACACTACAACTGGACTTCCCCAATGTAACCAACGAGACGGTGCCAACTTATTTAATAAATCTGGTGAGAACTGAAACGCATCTTCAGCAAAAACGTACTTATCTAATATTTCCAAAGCTTGACGTTGTTTTTCTACAGATATTGGTTCAAATGGTAAACGTCTATCATAGTTTCTCATGCTTTCTCGGTTAAACGACTGACCTCCCACATACAAAGTAGCATTCGTTATTTGTCGGAAATAATAAGATAAAACCATATCAAACATTACCCTGATATCGCTAGAACTTTGATCATTTCTAGGAACGCGCTTTTCTAAACTATTCCAAATATTCCGAGCGTTATCCAACTGCCACTGAGAATAAACCAATATATTTTTGCTGAGATCATACCTATTTGCTGCTGGATCGAGAGTGTCATAGGAATCTTCATCTGGTGCATAAGATAGTTCTGGTTGTACTGCTCGACTCGCAATGTCTTGTAAAAATCCTCTTTCTCCAATATAACTAGCTATTCCACTAGGTTTGTAACCATATTCTATCGCCCACTCATCATAAGGACCGACTACAACTGGAAAATAGTCTCCTTGAGTTATTCCCTCGGGTGCAAGATTAACTGGTACATAATCCATTACAGATGCTACTAACCCTTTTGTGTGAGTAATACTGGTATCATGCAACTGTTCTGGTTCTAACATGGTGCTACCATGAAAGTTATGTCTGAGACCGAGAGTATGTCCGACTTCGTGAGCAGTGAGATATTTTAAATATTGATTGACATACTTTTCTATTTCTATACTGTAAGGTTTGACGTTTTGCAAAACATTCATTGCTACTGCTCCTACTCCTAACTGTTGAGATGAATTCCAACCAAAACAAAGGTGTTCTGATGAGTGGGAGTTTGATAATGATGACTTACCAGAAGATAGATATTCTGTTTGTAAGGATTTAGGAATGATAGATTCTATATTATTATTTTTGTCGGAAATATTGGCTTCTGCCTCAATTTCCAGATTATCTAAATCCCGTGAATACATATCTAAAACACAGGGATTATAACTTTTGCCATCTTTAGTTTTAAAAGTCTTAGCAAAAGATTGATTTTGTAAAATTAGACTGCCTATTGCACCATATTTAATGTCTCTAATAATTCCCCCATCTAGAACAATATCTGCATCTAAAATTTGCCCTGTTAATGGATTGAAACGGGAAGGACCTATGCCTCTAAACCAAGATTCAAAAGTAGTAGACCAACGAATTGTATTGTAACGAACATCTGCTGGGTCCCAAGTAGCATCATCGGGCATTTGTTTTGCTTGAATAGCATCAATAAATCCCGCTTTTTCAAAAGCTTTATTCCACATTAAAATTCCTTCACGAATAGCATCGCGATATTCGATAGGCACTGTATTTTCTATCCAGAAAGTTATTGGTTCTAAGGGTGGTGATAAAGGTGCGCTAGGAATTTGTTTTTCCAGATGCCATCTATTAATATAACGAACAAACGGTTCCCGACGACTATTGTCAGAAACATCTTTATAGGCACTAATAAAATAACCTACTCTTTCATCTGCAAGTCGAGGAATATAAGCATTATTTATTGGTAATTCAGAAAAGCTGTAGCGGACTCTAAGATTAAAAGCACGACTATCTGGTACAGATTCTAAATCTCCTGTATTATATTCATTTAAAATCCCATAAACTGACTCTAGTTCTATGTTCAAAGGAAATGCTTTACCATCACTAATATAAGAATTTGTATAATCTACTGAATAGTCTTCAGGTAATATTTCTTCTAAAGATGCTAATTTTAAATCCTCAATTAATAAACTTTCTAAATCTATTAGTAATGTTTGTTTTTGAGGATGAGTTGCTTCGATAGGTAGAGAATATAAAACTGAATCACTAAAAGAACGTTTAATTGAACGAGCTTGCGGGTCGAATTCGTCAGTCCGGAACTTTATATTTGGCAATACAAATTGAATATTATCTTGCTGTTTTCGTAACTGGAATACAAAATCTCTAATTGGTATGCCACTAATCAAACCTGCTTCACCAATACCTGATTCTAAAGTAATAAAACACAGGAAATTTTTATTCAGTTGTTCTGGTTGAACTTCCATTAATATTTTACCTGTTTCTTTGTTTCGATAAAGGGTAAACATTCCTTCTAGTCTTTCATACCCATCAACTAATTCTTCATAAGTATCATCTCCTATTTCCGCATTACTAATTAATTGTGGTTGTACTGAAATATTTGCTGTTGAAACTCTGGTTGTAGGAACGCTCGATATTACCAGTATCAATGATAGACAAAACAGCAGTAATATGCTTATAACTTTACTAATTTTTAGCAAAATTATTTTGTCTAGTTGTTTTGTCTGTTTATGAGTTTGATTTTGATTAAAAATCCACATAATATAATTAATTCAGGACTTGAGACTATATAAAATTTACTCTTGTTCTATAATAATCGCATAATTTATTTATTGCCTATTATTTACAATCTACAAAGAAAAATCTGATTATAATCTTAAACTAAAAGCTAAATAGTCATCAAACTAAAAATAAACATAAAGATATGGAACTTTTGGCCTCTTGGCATCAATCAATTACATCAAGCTGGCAGAACCTGACAAGAATTATTCTACCTTTGGCCTTCGCAGCCATTGTTGGCTTTGCCTGCGATTGGCTGGGAGTTCCTGTCGGATGGTTACTTGGGCCTCTGTTAGTTGGGATTACTTATGCTTGTATTCAGGATAATCCCAAACCTCTCCCTTCAGATTTTATTAAGGTTGGCAAGGCAATTATCGGACTTTACTCAGCCTCCAGATTTTCTCCAGATACACTAATGTTAGCAACAACCCACGCAATACCTGTAATATTGTGTATTTTAGTAACCGGTGCTTTAAGTATGTTCAATGGCTACTTACTGTGGAAATGGGGTGGAGTGAATAAATTAACAAGTTTTTTAGGAGCTATTCCCGGTTCAGCTACTACCTTAGCTATAATGAGCGAAGAGTATGGGGCAGAGCCAATAACAGTCACGGTGCTTCAATATATTCGCATGGTTGTTGTGGTACTAACCATACCCACAACTGTTACTCTTCTATTTCCCAATAACGTAGTGGAACCAATAATGACCGCACAATCAACAGTTAACGATTCTATGGTCTCTATATTCTTGAATTTACCTGTATTGGCTGGATGTTGTATTTTAGGAATTATACTTGGTAAGTGGCTCAAGCTGCCTACAACCGGATTTTTAGGTGCATTTTTAGTAGGACTATTATTATTTTGGAATGTGCCTGGGTTGTTTTTCGTGCCCCATTGGCTGTGGGTTTTTGCATTGATTTTAGTCGGACTTTCCATAGGTTGGAGATTTAATCTACAAGCAGTCCGCCAACTTTGGAAAGCCGTATTGCTGGAAATTACTCTTGTGATTGTACTGATGTTATCTTGTCTTGTTATTGGATATCAATTTCACTTGATAACTAAAATAGACCTAATAACAGCAATTCTTGGTTTTACACCGGGAGGACTGGAAGCTATGATTGCAACGGCTAATCAGTTAGGAGGGAATACGGGAATGGTGTTAGCAATACAAATAACACGGCAAATGTTGATTTTACTAGGTCTTTATCTATTCGGATTTACACAAAATAGAAGCACAAAACAGCCTGAGACTTAGAAGTGTGGGAGGTGTGGGGAGTGTGGGGAGTGTGGGAGGTGTGGGAGGTGTGGGGAGTAGAGGACTCAAAAATATAGGGTTGTAAATATTCTCTGACGATAATGAATGAGCAATGCCTACTCCCCTACTCCCTATTTTCTGGAGTATAGATACACTTAGGGCTTCTATAAAATCTTGTCTGCTCAGGTATACCAACATGGATGAACTTTAGCGACTGAAAAGCTGACACTTTTTTTATTCCAAAACAGCAGTGGGAGCATCTTGTTCCCGTGCCAGACATTCCTTGTGCTTGTCTACTGAAAAGCTGGCTTTTTTTTATTCCAAAACAGCAGTGGGAGCATCTTGCTCCCGTGCCAGGCATTCCTTGTGCTTGTCTACCATTACTATGCAGGACTACCTTTTATCTTTGCAGTCATTGATGACTAATCAAAAAATTCCCTTAGCATAATTCTCAACAAGATAGCCAGGCGACGCAATTAAATTTAATCGCGTTAGCTCTTCTGGAGCTAGCTTCGGCAACTGTTGCACCAGAGTGATAAAATCTTCTTGCTCTTTAGGAGCGATAATTCCCTCCGTTAGAGTCTCGAACTTGCGAATATAATCAGGACGCCGAAACGGCCTCGCCCCATAAGAATGAGCATTAGCAACAGCCAGTTCATCCTCAATTTTAGAACCATCATTAAAGAAAATCTCAACGCGAGCGCCAAATGCTCTTTCCTTGGGATCTCTGCTATGATAACGTCGCGTCCATTCTGGATCTTCTAGCGTGCGTACCTTATGCCAAAGGCGAACCGTATCCTCCCGTTGTGCGCGTTCTGGAGTATAAGAATCAAAATGATGCCAGCGTCTGTCTTGCAGGGCAACAGCAAAAATATACGTAATCGAATGATCCAGGGTTTCCCGCGTCGCCTGGGGGTTCATCTTTTGCGGATCTCCCGAACCTGTTCCGATGACATAATGAGTTTGATGACTACCATGAATAACAATTTCTTTTATCTTCTCGAAATCATCAATTTTTTCTCCCATCCGAAACGCTAAATCAATAAGTCCTTGGGCTTGATATTCCGCAGAATGTTCTTTGGTATAAGATTCGAGAATTCCTCGCTTAGGTTCCCCAGGTTCGGGAAGAGGCACTTCATATAGAGCATCTGGTCCGCTTAAAATCCAAGCAATAACACTGTCTTCACCTTCGTAAATTGGTGATGGCGAACCTTCTCCCCTCATGCAGCGATCGACAGCTTCGAGAGCATTTTTGCCAGCATAAGCAGGAGCATAAGCTTTCCAACTTGAAATATCAGCTTTGCGAGATTGCCTAGTTGTAATCGTGGTGTGAACTGCTTGCTGGATAGCTTGATAAATTGTCTCTGTATCTAATTCTAACAGAGTGCCAATTCCAGCAGCAACAGAAGGTCCCAAATGAGCCACATGGTCGATTTTGTGTTCGTGGAGACAAATTCCTTTTACTAAATCGATCTGAATTTCATAAGCAGTTGCAATAGCTCGCGTCAGAGCTGCACCGTTACAACCACATTGTTGAGCCACTGCAATAATTGACGGGATATTATCTCCTGGATGAGAATAATCAGCAGCATGAAAAGTATCGTGAAAGTCTAGTTCCCTCACGGCTACACTATTTGCCCATGCTGCCCATTCCGCACATACTTTTGTTTCTGGGGGAACGCCAAAGATAGTCGCGCCATTATTGCGTAAGTGAGTTAGAGCTTGAGCGCGGGCGGTTTGCACTGAATGATAATTGAGAGCAGCACAGGCAGCAGCAGCATTGTCTATGATGCGGTTAATAATCATTTCAACTACATCATCTTCAAGTGCCACGGGATCGGATGCTACTGCGGCAATTTTCCAAGCAAGTTGTTGTTCCTTGGGAAGGTACTCTTTAGAAGGATAAGTTCGGACTTGATGAATTTTCATTTTTTATCTGAATACATTAGTAAGGATATTAGTATCTCAATGCTCCGCCATTGACGTGAAGAGTCTGACCAGTTATGAAACTTGCTCCGTCTGACGCTAAAAAGACGCACATACTGGCAATCTCTTCTGGTAATCCCAAACGTCCTTGAGGAACAGTAGCAATCCTTTTGGCAGTTCTTTCCATGTCTGAGGAAGTACCGTGACTCGTGTCTATAGGTCCGGGAACAATATGATTGACTGTTATTTTTTGTGTGGCTAATTCCACCGCTAAAGCTCTAGTCATACCTAGCGCCCCCATTTTCGAGGCACAAACGTGAGCCCATTCTGTTCTACCGATAAAAGCATTTAGTCCCGACACATTAATAATACGACCCCACCCAGTAGCTATCATACCAGGAACTACTGCCCGAGAACAGAAAAAGGGACCATCTAAGTTAACCCCAAGGACACTGCGCCACTCCTCTGTTGTCATCTCGGTTATGGCACGCGATCGCCGTAATCCCGTATTATTGATCAGGATATTAATTGGACCAATTTCATCAGAAACCTGTTTTACCATTGCCTGGACTTGGTTTTCATCACTAACATCGGCTAGGATAGGTATGGCCTTTACTCCTAAAGCCTCCACTTCCTTAGCGGTAGATTCGGCTTCCTGGGCACTACTACGAGCGTTTATAACTACAGAAGCACCCTGTCGCCCCAATTCCAAAGCGATCGCCCGACCGATATTTCTGCTCGAACCTGTGACCAAGGCCACTTTACCTTCTAAATTTGTTTGAGTCATGTTTCCAGCGTTAAGAGTCTATTAGACAGGACTTACGAAAAATAAATCGTATACCACCTGTAGGGGCGATTCGCTTGCTCGCCCCTACTAGATATGGTGGTTCTGCGTAAGTCCTGTTAGTTTGAAATAGCCTTGTCTCAAGTATTTCTTGATTTGGCGATCGGATGCTTTAAAAGCCGGCTTTCCCTTGTATTCGCCACCCACCACATGAGCGTTAGTCTTGTCGCTACCCAAGAAAGACTCTAGGGTTGCCAGATGCTCTTCAATCTCTGCAATTGTGGGCGAAAAGACTAAATTTATTGATTCTAACTGTTTGGGATTTATGCACTTTTTGCCAGTAAAACCAAAGATATTACAGGAGAGTTCTGCTTCTGTGCGAGAACTTTCTGGATCGTTAAATTTTGCCGAAACGCTGTCAAATAAGGCCAGTCCATACTTTTTGCCTGTGAGAGCGATCGTACCTAAAATTTGTTGGAACAGAGGACTTTTACAGGTAGAAATTCTCTCTACACCACAGTCGGTTGACATATCCCCGACCCCAAATCCCAGTGCATCTCGGTCTTTTCTTAGAACCTTGGCAATCTCGTCCACAGCATTGAGACCGGCGATGGTCTCAATTGTAACGATGTAGTTCTTCTCTTCTCCAATGGCTCCCATCAGTCGGGCTATTTCGGCGCCCGATTCTCCTTTGGGAAGGGTGACAGAATCAAAGGGAAATTGAGCGATCGCTTTGATGTCCTCTTTTAAATCATCAGGATCGCCAGCATTAATTCTAACATTGTACTCAACTATTCCCGGCTTGGGAGGTATTTTGGCAATACTATCTCTTGCCACTTGCTTTTGACCAGTTGGAATGCTGTCTTCTAAATCCCAGATAAAGCCATCTGCTGGCACTTCATTGTTACCAACTTTTTCTAGGTATCTAGGCCGATTTAGGGGAACAAACAGATGGGACCTTCTTTTGAATTCGGGTTTAAACTGGCTGTCGCAGCAATATCCTTTCAGATACTTATATGTATTTTCGGATAAGCTGAACTTGTGGTTATACAGTATAAACTCAAGAGAAAATTTTGTCATCACCCTTTACTTTACCAAGTAATCTAAACTTATCATCATATCATTGCATTTTACTTTTGCTCAAACTTTATAGCAAAAAGCAGAAAGTATCCCCCTGCTATATCTTAAAAATATATCTAAAAAAAGAATGCTACAAAAAGGTACATCTCGATCATAGATGCTTCAAAAGAACTACATCTAATTCAATTTAAACAACTTTATCTATACCAGACTCCATACTCTGCTTTTTTCAAGCAACTCTATTTAAGGTTGTTGCCAAGGAATAATATTATCCTCAGCTAATGTTTTAGAAACGGCTATCGCTCCGTAAAGATTCAGATGACTAGGGTCAGAAAAGTTAGCATAAGTTTCTGGCCATGCACTGCCTAAATCTCGGAATACAAAATTGGCATATTCCCAAGATAATTGCTGCATATATTCCTGAAATTTTTGTTCATAAGCAGTTCGTACTTCGTCTAAATATGCTGTAGTTAAAGGCATATTTACAAAGACAAAATTAATTCCTATTGACTGAGAATACTGGAGTAAATTTTTCAGTGCCGTTGTTTGTTTTCCTGTTAATTGAAAGTTTGCATAATCAGCATCGTAGTCACCAGCAACTTTAGCATAATTTTGATAGTAATTTTCTGGTTCAAACTTAATCGAAATTGGCAGAAAACCATTGGATTGAAATCCATCTAACTCTTGATTTTCTTCTGTTGCTAATTCTTCCTTTTCTTCCCGATTCAGAAAATCCCAATTTGTCGGATTATTGATAATTGACATAATTAAACTTTTGAGGCGATCGCGCTGCTGATAAGTAACTGATATTTCCTCAGTTTTTTCTTCAATATTTTTGAATATTTGTTTGAATTTATTCAAGCCAAAATTAACCGAACCGTCTGATATATTATTCCCAATTGCAAATGTGCCAGCATCCACTTGTTCATAACCTTCAGAACTAGCAATAATCTCAAAAGTTCGATCAACTCTACCACTATTCAGAGCGCGAACTCCATCAGCAAAAATAATTAATTGTGGCAATTGTTCTGGTGGTAAAATCTGACGTACAATCAAATCTACTACTTGAGCAGTTGCTCCATTTACCCCAAAATTATAAATTCTTAAATCTCCATATCCTGAATTTGCTAAACTTTCCTCCAACACTGTCGGATTAACTCCTCTTAATGCTCTAGAACTACCAACTATTAAAATATCTGGTGGTTTTTTTTCTACTTCTAAATATTGTTGATAACGAACTAATTGTTCATCTAATTGCGGAGCATTAAAAGTAGGATAATTCGTCAATTCTGAAGTTGCATTTTCATCTAAACTTTCTTCTGTCGGAGTTTGACAATTCGGACCTTGACAAAAATTTCCAGACAGAGAAACATCTGGAATTCTTTCTAATATTCCACCTAATTTTAAATCAGTTTGAACTGTCAAGAAAATACCCATAGCAGCATAAGCAATAGCAGCAACCCATTTACCATAACTACGAGTATTATATGTTAATGAATTAGTGATTTGTGTAGATTCTTCTTCATTAGGAATAAATAAACGAGAACCAATAAGTAATTCTTGGATACCTGTACACAGTTGTTTTGTAAGTGTATACCTGTCAGGAAGTAACAGTTTTGAATCAGTTTTTTCAGTCGTTTGTGGTTTTAACTTGAGGAAAACACGATCTGCTGTTTTGCCTAACAAAAAATCCATTTCTGTAGAAGCAGCAAATTCTGGAGTTTGTTCAGAATGCTGGCGACTTCTCCCAGTAAAATTAATCCCGTAGCGCCATAAAGGCAATTTTTGACCAGCACGACGACCGTATACTCTAACCCCATTAACTCCAGGAATTTCAAGTTGACGCAAGAAATTAGCGATAATAGGTCCTACTTGAGATTGAGAAGGACAAGTAGGAGCTTCACTCATAACGTGCAATAATTCTTGCTTGGGTAATATTAATACCCGGATACCTCCTGTTTGCAATCTTTGGTCGAGGTTGGGATTAAGTAATCTATTTAACAGAAAACTAATTGCTTCATGGTTTCCCTGACTTGCCAAAACTTTAGCACTCGCAGATAGATCGGGATTTTCCGATGCTGGTAAATTCAACCAGTCTATCCATTGAGGTGACTCTGATTTTTTATGGTTGGTTTTATTTAGAGTACAACCATAGATGGTAGCAGCTTGGATACCTCTTGGTAGAATTTTTGCTAATTTAGTAGCGATCGCTTCTTTTATTTTCTCTTTTTCTGGAGCTTGTTCGCTAGAATTATTAGTATTAGTGCAGAATAAATGTAAGGTTGATTCTTTTAAAGTAGCTCGAATATCCACTCCCAAGATAGCCAACTTTTGTTTAAGCAACCGTTCAATGGCTGTCACATCCCCCCAACTCGCCCATTCCTGTAGCATCAAATTAGGTGGAGTTAGATCCACCCGCAACATCCAGTCAGGTGTCGTTTCCCCTTGAACGAGTAGAGAAATTAAAGCTTCATGGAAATCTTTAAGCTTGAGTTCTCGTAGCTTTTGGGTAATTGGTTCCGCCAAAAGAGATGGATCTGGACTATAAGCTGCTTCACAGGATACCCATAATATTTTTTTTGTTTTCAATTTAGGATTTTTACCAGCATCCTCGGATTTTGGAGTGGTTTCTGTTAATTTTTCCTTAAATTGTCTTTCTCGAATATTGACATTTACAGAGACCCCTAACTCACCTAAAATTTCACTCAAATAACTGGCAATTGCATCTGGATGGCCATATTCAGCTAATTTTTGAGAAGAAACTGTGAGAGGAGAATCAAGTAAATATTGCTCAGATTCTTTGACCTTATCTAGCTGTGTTCCTAATTTGGACTTTTCTGGTTCAGTAGGAGAAAAGCTCTCTGAATCTAATTTTGGTGATGAAAAGTTGAGATAGTTTAATGTGTCGTTTGTCCAGATAGAATCCTTTGGAGGAGTTAACAGCACTTCAGAGACAATATTATCCTGGATATCCAATTTAGAAGATTGCCCAGCACTAACTTTAGTTAATTCTGCTTCAGGTAAAGTTTGACTACTAGGATCGTTTGGTGAGTAATTTTCAGGAGAAACATAATTAGATGTTAAGTAGGAGTTAGTTCCTGAATCATCCAAATTATCAGGAGTATTTACCCTCTGACTCTGAGTTGCCACCTTATTACTATCAAGTTTTACCGTCCAGTCAGGTCGTCTCCTGCCTAAAGTACGGCCACACAGAAACATCTGGTAAATCCGAGGTTGATTAGGAGGTAATAGAGACTCTATATTGATCTGACTCAGCGCCTGGGAAAACTGACCTACGGCAAAGTTCATTTCGGGACATTTTTCGGCTTCACAGAGGATATGTAAATGATTGCCCCGCAATCTTACTTGTACTTGTACTTCTGGAAGTCCCAAGGCTTTTTGTGCCCAAATTCCTAGAGGGGATCTATTTTCCGTCGATATTATTTTATTCCCTTTCATCTTCTCCTTCGTTTGGGAGACTCCCTTGATTGGCCTAACTATTCATTGGTGACATTTTGGAATGTAGCCTATCAACAGAGTTAAAGAAAAGCCTTTGGCTCAAATCTTTAGAATATTGCTAATAATGATAATAGGTTGACTATTATACTCTAAAATATAGAGCAATTAGTATTGAGTTATCACCTTTTCTTGTTTGCCAAAAAACTTGTTCTAGAGCTAGTGTCCTTTAGCTAATCTATTAGATTGAGAACTACAATAATCGGCTTAGTATAGTCAAATATAATTAGTGAACTTAGTTAACAAAAAATATTATTCGGAAAATATCCGCGCCTTGAAGTTTAAAAGTATATCAATGAGGTAATACAAATGCAATCTTTTAGAGAAAATTCCTCTGAAAATCCTACACTTACAACCCCTAGTTGGAAAATTTCCCCAGATATTGTCCTTAGCTTGGCCACTGGTCCGGTTTTGCTGGGATTATTGGGTAATAAAGCTATTAATGAGTTATTATCAGAAGTTGGACTCTATAGTGAGGAAATATTCCGGGGCGATCGCCTACCAATGCTTAATTTTCCCCAAAATCCATCTGAGTCCTAATTTTATTTGATTTTATTTTTATTAGGACTTACACAAACGAAACCTACTTGCTACGATAAATCCTTGGTTTGAATATTTATAGCGCTACGCATTAAGATTAGGACATTTCTAAATCTTGTTTGCGCAGCATTCCGTAGGAAAACCCTTTGACAGTTTACTATTCCCTCTCTTGGTGCCCATTCCCTCTCTCGGTCAGCATTCCGCAAGCGAGCTGTCGGCGGCGCGGGGTCTGACCGCTTGCGCCTAGCCTCTTACAGAGGAGCTGCCTCTTGCAGAGGAGCTGCGCTAACGCTTTTTCGTATAGGGAATGCTCCGCAAACATGTCGCGTTTGCGTTAGCATTCCGTAGGAAAGCGAAACGGCGACGCGG
>JBCDJM010000039.1:0-35439 GCA_038747755.1 Cyanobacteria bacterium P01_H01_bin.35 | reverse complement strand
TCCATAATGTTTATTAATACTATCAATCCATTCAACTCCCACAATAGAATCTAATCCCAAGTCTATAAATTTTTTGTTTTCTATTATTTCGCTTGGCTCTAGATACATAGCATCAGCTAACTTTTGTTTCAGGGTTTCTTTGACTTCATTAAAATCTAAGTTCTCCCTAGTTACTAAAGGCTGAAAATTTGAAATTTCAGTATTTGTTTGCTGAAAATCTGAAATTTCAGTATTTGTTTGTTGCTTCACAAAGCTTGTTGGTGATGATTTGGGTACAGACATTGAATCTAGATTTAATAATTCAATCTTGACTTTCTGCGCTCTTTCTCGATTTGTTTGTGTTTTGGTTTTTAATAATTGTGGTTCTGATAAACTTTTACTAAGTTTGTTGTTAGGAAGATTTTTAATCCAATAGCTTTTTCGTTGCCAAGGATATGTTGGTAATGCTACCTTATTACACGAATAATCCTTATAAAATCCTAACCAATCAATTTGTATTGATCGTATATACAATTCCCCTAAACTTTGCAGCATTTGTAACCAATCTGGTTTGCCCGAACGTAAACTTGGCAACAATAGTTTTTTTGACCCCATGAGACACTCACGACCCATACCTAACAATATAGGTTTTGGTCCAATTTCTAAAAAGATTTCAGCACCTTGTTGGTTTAATGTTTCTATTCCTTGGGCAAACCTTACTGGTTGACGGATATGATTTATCCAATAATTGGCTGAAGCAATACTCTCATCTGCTATTTTTCCTGTCACATTGGAAATGATTGGGATTTGAGGTTGATTATAGGTGAGTTGATTGGCCACGGCCTCAAATTCTGCCAACATGGGTTCCATTAATGGTGAATGGAACCCATGGGATACTTCTAGCTGTTTAGTTTTGATTCCCTTGGCTTCTAGTTGACTCACTATGGCTTTGATGGCCAAAGATGTTCCGGAAATTACTGTACTTTCTGGTCCATTTATTGCTGCTATTGCTACTTCACTTTCAGAGTTGGTGTAGTTACTCACTACTGATTCTGATGTCATTACTGATACCATCTCTCCACCAGACGGTAATTTTTGCATCAATCTGCCTCTGGCTGCTATTAGTTTCAAACCATCTTCTAGAGTCCATACTCCTGCTACTGTGGCTGCAACTATTTCTCCCACGCTGTGACCCATGACTATACTTGGTTGAATTCCCCATGAAGACCATAATTTGAATAGGCCATATTCTATTGCAAACAGAGCTGGTTGGGTGTAACCCGTTTGGTTGAGTAGTGATGCTTGGGTATCATTCTTATCCTGATACAGGATGTTTAATAGAGACTCTTCTAATTCATTGCTGAGAATTTCATCACATTTGTTAATAGCTTCTCGGAAAGGGGGTGCTGTTTCATATAACTGCCTGCCCATGTTCACATATTGAGAACCTTGACCTGTGAATAAAAAGACTACTTTAGGGGTGCTGCTGTCGTCTGTTACTTCTCCTGAGTAGATGCCAGCTACTAACTCTCCTTGTTTGTACTGTTGCAGTTTTTCTACCAATTCTTGTCGGTTTGAGGCAATAATTGCTAATCTATAATCGAACTTAGCTCTTGATGTATTTGCTGTATAACATATATCAGCTAACTTCTCTTCATTGTTTGGTGCTTGTAGATAATCTTGATAACCCTTGAGTAAATCACTCAAAGCTGTTTCGGTTTTTGCTGACACAGTTAATAGATGAACTGGACGTTCTAAATAATTTACTTCTGGCACAGAAACTACACTTTCATTATCACTTCTGAATTCTGAATTGTGACTTCTGATTTCTGGTGGAGTTTCTTCTAAAACAATATGAGCATTAGTTCCACTAAAACCAAAGGAACTCACACCCGCTACACGAGAAATACCATTGCTTGGCCAAGACATGAGCTGAGTTGAAACTTCTACAGGTAATTGGTCCCAATTTATATAAGGGTTGGGTTGATGAAAATGTAATGATGGTACTATTTGTTGATGTTGTAATTGCAATACTACTTTCATCAAACCTGCTATCCCTGCTGCTCCTTCGGTGTGACCAATATTTGTCTTGACTGAACCCATAATTACAGGTTTCTCTTGAGTGTGAGTCTTTTTAAATACTTCTCCTACTGCTCCTACTTCAATGGGGTCTCCCAAGGATGTGCCTGTACCATGAGCTTCTATATAACTTACACTCCCTGGCTCTACTCCTCCGTTTTCTAATGCTTGACGAATTACTGCTTGTTGAGATGGACCATTGGGTACGGTTAATCCTCCACTCGCTCCATCTTGGTTCATGGCAGACCCCCGAATCACTGCTAGGATATTATCTCCATGAGCTAGAGCATCAGAGAGTCGTTTCAAGATAATAACTCCACATCCTTCAGAACGAACATAACCATTGGCTTCTGCATCAAAAGTTTTACATCGACCATCAGGAGATAACATTCCTGCATGAGAAAATACAATACTATTGTCAGGAGATAACAACAAACCTACACCACCAGCCAATGCTAGAGCTGATTCTCGGTTTCTGAGACTTTGACAAGCTAAATGTACAGATACCAAGGAAGAAGAGCAAGCCGTATCTACAGATAAAGATGGTCCTGTTAATCCTAATTGGTATGATAAACGTCCAGCAGCAGCACTGAGAGCGCTACCTGTACCCCAATAAGCTTCTGGCGTACCAAAGTTTGCTAGTTGTTGTGAGTAATCACTGGTGCAGATGCCAATAAATACTCCTGTCTGAGTCTTGAAAAGTTTTTCTGGTAATAGATTAGCTCTTTCTATTGCTTCCCAACTGACTTCTAGCAATAACCTTTGTTGTGGGTCTAAGCTTTGAGCTTCTCGGGGAGAAATGCCGAAAAATGGTGCATCAAACTGGTCTACTTGTGAGAGGAAACCACCATAGCGGGTGATAATTTTGCCAGGAGTATCAGGGTTGGGATCATAGTATTCATCAATCTTCCATCTCTGTTGAGGTACTTCAGATATGGCATCTATTCCTTGATTTAGCAGTTTCCAGAATGCTTCTGGAGAATCGACTCCTCCAGGGAGACGACAACTCATGCCAATGATAGCTATGGGTTCCTTTTTCGGATTTTTGATAGCTTCTAATTCTGACTTTAAAGCTTCTATCTGAAGAATAGCATTTCCCATTAAAGCTTTGTAGTCTGGTGTCTGAGTACTTGTACTGTTATTCATCAACTTTTTTACCTCCTAGAGATTCAAGTGTTTGAGCAAGTAGGCCAAACATTTGGTCTTCAGACATTTCTTCAAAACGAGACATGTTATTACTTTGATCGGAGCTATCTGTTACAGAAAACTCTATAGGAATCACATCAGCAAAATACTCTACTAATGCTTCCAGGGTAGGATAATCAAATAACAGTGTCGAACTTAAACTTGTCTGTAAACTTGACTCTAATCTATTTTTCAACTCCACTGCCATCAGGGAATCTAATCCTAAATCAAACAATGGTTGACGCCTTTCCAACTTTTGCCCATCTTTGACCCCTAAAGTTTGGGCTATCATTGAGCGAATGTGAGTTGTGAATAACTCCATTCTATCACTAATTGCTATAGCTTCTAATTTTTCTAACAGTCCCGATTTTTGAGGCACTGATGGTTGAGTCGAAATCAACTCTGACAACAATGGCATTTTCTCCATACCAGGTATTTGTGTTAAAAACCGTGACCAATCCACCGGGAACACTCCAACTTGGCTCTCTAAGCCTAATAACAAGCTCTCCAATGCCTCCATCCCTTGATCTGGTTGAATTGTACTGATTCCACTACTTTCTAAGCGATTCTGAAGTTGAGTCTCCAAACCCGCTGCCATACCCCCAGATGCCCATGCTCCCCAGTTGATACTTAACCCTGGTAATCCTAAACCACGACGATATTTAGCTACAGCATCCATAAATCCATTGGCTGCTGCATAATTTCCTTGACTTGCATTTCCTAATATTGAAGCCATAGAGGAAAAACAGACAAAGAAATCTAATTCTAATTCTTTGGTCATCTGATGCAAATTCCAAGTGCCTGCCACTTTGGGGGCCATGACTTTTGTCAACTGTTGTGTACTCATATTTTGTACTAATCCATCATCCAAGACTCCAGCCGCATGAATTATTCCTTTGAGTGGTGCTAATGTCTGCATTTTTTGGAAAATTTCTGCTACATCTTTCTCCACAGAAATATCTCCTAATAACACACTGATTGAGGTTCCGGTGGCTTCTAACTCAGCTATAACCTTTTTTGCTGTTTCATTAGGAGTTCCACGCCCTGTTAATACTATTTGTCTGGCTCCCTTTGATACCATCCATTGGGCTACTTCTAATCCTAATGCTCCTAAGCCTCCTGTAATTAAATAACTGCCTTGGGGTTGGATTGAGATTTGATGATTTTTCACCTCTGGCATGGAAACTACTACTTTTCCTATATGCTGGGCTTGCTGCATATATCTGAAGGCGGATATTACTTCTGTATGGGAAAATACTTGATGAGGTAATGCTTTGAGTTGACCTTTGTTCCATTGCTGAGTTAATTCTGCTGATAGTTGAGTGATGATATTTGGTTGTTGTTCAACTACTTCCCCTAAGTCAAAGGGAAAATACTTGACATCTGCTCGTTTTTCTGTAACTTGTTCAGTTGACCAAATTCCGATTTTACCAATTTCGACGAATCTGCCTCCTGTTGCTAATACTTCTATACTTTTGTCTATATACTCTCCATTGAGACTATTGAGGACTACATCTACTCCTTTTCCTTCTGTCTCTGCCATCATTTCCTCTGCCCAATTCAGTGTGCGGGAGTTATATATGTGTTTGATCCCTAATGATTTGAGAAATTCCCATTTTCCAGGTGAGGCTGTGGCATATATTTCTGCTCCTAATCCTTGGGCTATTTGTACTGCAGCTTGCCCTACTCCTCCTGCTGCTGCATGGATTAAGATTCGCTCTCCTGGTTGGATTTTGGCTAGCTGTTTTAATCCATAATTGGCTGTTAGGAATGTCAAGGAAAGGGTAGCTGCTTCTGTAAAGCTCATTTCTTCGGGTTTGGGGAGCACATACTCAGCTTTGACTGTGACAAAACTACTAAATCCATCGTGTATCATTGTGGCTATAACCTCGTCTCCAATTTGCCACTGTGATACTTCTTCTCCGACTGCTACAATTGTTCCTGCACATTCAAACCCAAAAGTCAGTTGCTCCGTACTCGTAATTCCTAATTTTTCTCTGTAGTATTCTTGGAGTAATCCAAGAGCGTTGAGTACATCTCGAAAGTTTAATCCCACTGTGGCTACTTGGATTTCTACTTCGTTCCCTGATGGGCAACGTCGCTCCATTGGTTGCCAATTGAGGTTATCTATGACTCCATATTTTGATAGTTTTAATTGGATGGGTTGATTTTGTTGTTCCCTTTGTTGATCTTGGGGTAGGAGTCTAGCTACATAACGGATTCCATTGCGAATGGCTATTTGGTTTTCTAAGCTCTGTGATTGGATTTCTGCTACTACTGCTGTCAGTGTTTGTGTAGTTTCTGATTGGCTGTCATAGTCTATGCGTTGACATTTTAGTTCTGGGTGTTCTATGCTGATGACTTGCCCTAATCCCCACATACTAACTGATGCGGGGTTGGTAACCTCTGTCTCTGAAAATACACTTTGACTATCAGATGTGATTATACATAATTTGGGTCTGGTTTCCCGTTGGGTTTTGAGCATGGCTTGCACTAGATGCAACAGGCTACTACAGGTTTGTTCGGGATTTGTTTGTAGTTCTGTTGGCTGTTGATTTGGTAGCGACTGGTTCCACCATTGATGATGTATGATACCTGTGATTGATGGCTGGCTTTGTAGTAGTTGAGTATATTCTTCTGGGTGCTGGGGGTTGATTTGATAGTGCTGGGGTGTTAGTTGTTGATATGTTGTTCCTGGTGTAACTCTGATTAAATCTATACCTTTTTCTTCTAGTGCTTTTGTGATTTGAGTTTCTGTTGTGAATACTAACCATTTGTTGATTGGGCTGGTTGATGGGCTGCTTTCTGCCAATGGTTGGGGTTGCCAGTTGATTTGATAGTACCAATGGCTGATGTTTGGTGATAGGTTTTTTAAGAGGGCTGATGCTGTTGTTTCTCTTACTTTTAATCCTTTGATTTCGCCGAGAATTTTTCCTTGGTTGTTTACGAGGAAGATATCTACTGTCAGAGGGGTGGTTGTGATTTCGGCTACGGCCCAAACTTTAGTGGGGATGGGATGATACAGTTGGTATTTGCTGATGCCTATTGGTAGATATGTTGACTCCGTTTTTTGGGTATTGTTGATGGTATAAACTATGATTTGTAAAGCTGCATCTAATAGGGCTGGATGTAGGTTGTATTCTGTAATTTGAGTTAATTCAGCTGGTAAGCATATTTGTGCTATGGCTTGACCTTGCCCCTGCCATAGTTCTTTGATACCTTGGAAACTATTTCCGTATTTGATCCCCATTTTCTGACATTGTTGATAATGTGCTGAAATGTCTATGGCTTGAGTACAGGCTTTCTGGTATTTTTCTAGGTCAAGCTTCCTGATGGCCGATGGGGATTTGGTTTGGATATTCCCTTCTGTATGCAATATCCATTCGGGAATTGATTGATTTTCGGCCTCTTTTGTGCTGTAAATCTGGAATTTATAGTGGTTATTTTCTAAGGGTGTGAGTATTGTTTGTATGGTTTGGATTTGGCCTGCTGGTAGGATTAATCCTTGAGCTATGATCACCTCTGATATAGCTATTTCTTGTGCCTCAAATATGGCTCTGGCTGCTGAGTATGCTATTTCTAGGTAGCCTGTTGCTGGAAATAGCACTTTGTCAAATACTTGGTGGTGACTTAAGTAGGCTGGTGAGTCGGCTTCTAGGTATGATTGAAATATTTGTTGAGTAGTTGCATTTGGTATTTTATGACCTAATAATGGATGAATTTGTTTTTGTCGGTAGCCATTAGTGAGCTGTTGATTTGTCTCTATCCAATAACGTTCTCGTTGGAATGGATATGTGGGCAGGGCTACTTTCTGACGAGTATAATCGGAGTCGAATCCTACCCAATCTATTTTGATTCCTTTTACGTACAACTGTCCCAAGCTCGATAACATCTGTTGCCACTCATCCACTCCAGGGCGTAATGATGGCAACCATTCTACTACACTATCTTCTGATAGACATTGACGTGCCATTCCTAATAATATTGGCTTTGGTCCCATTTCTAGGAATATTTCATATCCTTGTTGCTTTAATGTTTCTATTCCTTGGGCAAACCTTACTGGTTGACGCACATGATTTACCCAGTAAGAGGGTGTGGCTATACTATTATCTGCTATTTGCCCTGTCACGTTGGAGATGATTGGGATTTGGGGTTGATTGTATGTGAGTTGATTGGCCACTGCCTCAAATTCCGACAACATTGGTTCCATTAATGGTGAATGAAAGGCGTGGGATACTTCTAGTTGTTTGGTCTTGATTCCCTTAGCTTCTAGTTGATTTACTATTCCTTTGATGGCCACCGACTCTCCAGAAATCACTGTACTTTCTGGTCCATTGATTGCTGCAATCGCTACTTCACTCTCAGGAGTAATATATTGACTCACTACTGATTCTGATGCCATTGCTGATACCATTTCTCCTCGCGATGGTAATTTTTGCATCAATCTTCCTCTGGCTGCTATTAGTTTCAGACCATCTTCTAGACTCAATACTCCACCTACTGTTGCTGCCACTATTTCTCCCACACTATGACCTATTACTACATCGGGTTTAATTCCCCATGACTTCCAAAGTTGATATAGAGAATATTCTAGGGCAAACAGAGCAGGTTGAGTATAAGCTGTTTGGCTCAGTAGAGATGCTTTGGAGTTGTCATCCTGATACAAGATTTTCAACAAAGACTCTTCTACTTCAGAGCTGAAAATTTCATCACATTTGTTAATAGCTTCTCGGAAAAGGGGTGCTGTTTCGTACAATTGCCTACCCATATTCACATATTGAGACCCTTGCCCTGTGAATAAATAGGCTATTTTAGGAGTAATACTGTCGTCTGTTACTTCTTTTAAGTACAACCCTAGTCCCATTTCTCCTGATTTGTACTCTTGCAGTTTTTCTATTAATTCTTGTTTAGTTGAGGCAATAATTGCTAATCGATAGTTAAACTTAGCTCTAGATGTATTGGCCGTATAACATATATTGGCAAAATTATTTTTATTATTTGGTGCTTGTAGATAATTTTCATAACTATTTACTAAATCACTCAAAGCTGTTTCGGTTTTTCCTGACAAAGTTAATATTTGAACTGAACGTTCTAAATAATTTACTTCTGGCACAGAAACTGCACTTTCATTATCACTGCTGACTTCTGACTTATTACTTCTGACTTCTAGCGGAGTTTCTTCTAAAACTACATGAGCATTAGTGCCACTAAAACCAAAAGAACTCACACCCGCTACACGAGAAATACCATCCTCTGGCCATGACCTCATTTGAGTTGATACTTCTACAGGTAATTGCTCCCAATTTATATAAGGGTTCGGTTGATGAAAATGTAACGAAGGTACTATCTGTTGATGTTGCAATTGCAATACTACTTTCATCAAACCTGCTATCCCTGCTGCTCCTTCCAAGTGACCAATATTTGTCTTCACTGAACCCAGAATTACTGGTTTCTCTTGAGAGTGAGTCTTTTTAAATACTTCTCCTACTGCTCCTACTTCAATGGGGTCTCCTAAAGATGTACCTGTACCATGAGCTTCTATATAACTTACACTCCCTGGGTCTACTCCTCCATTTTCTAATGCTTGACGAATCACTGCTTGCTGAGATGGACCATTAGGTACTGTCAATCCACTGGTATCACCATCTTGGTTCATGGCACTTCCACGAATCACTGCTAAAACATTATCCCCATCGGCTACAGCATCTGATAAACGTTTGAGTACAACTATACCACATCCTTCAGCTCGAACAAATCCATTTGCAGAAGCATCAAAAGTTTTACACCGACCATCAGGAGATAACATTCCGGCTTTTGAAAAATTGATGCTAAACTCTGGAGATATTAATCTATTCACTCCTCCTGCTATAGCTAAATTACATTCTCTATTCCTTAAACTCGTGGTCGCTAAATGGATACTGACTAGAGAAGAGGAGCAAGCTGTGTTTACTGCTAAATTAGGTCCTTTAAGCCCCAAAAGGTAAGATATTCGTCCTGATGCTGCACTATGGTTATTTCCTGTAGCCAGATAGGCATCAATTTGTTCATAGCCTAGGTTTAGTATTTTTTGAGTATAATCATTACCACAAATACCAACAAATACACCTGTCAAGCTTCCTTTGAGATTTTGGGGATTTATTCCTGAACGCTCTAAGGCTTCCCAACTCACTTCTAGGAGTAATCGCTGTTGAGGGTCTAGATGAATTGTTTCTTTAGGAGAAATACCAAAAAAATTGGCATCAAACTCTTGTAGTCCCTCCACAAAGCCTCCATAACGGGTAGAAATTTTACCGGGAGCGTTAGGGTCAGAGTCGTAATATTGATCGACAGGCCATCTGTCTGGTGGTACTTCAGTAATCGCATCTACTCCGTTTTGTAAAAGTTCCCAGTAAGCTTCGGGAGTGAATGCCCCTCCGGGGAAGCGACAACCCATTCCAATTATAGCGATCGCCTCAGATTTCTCTTGATTATTAAGTCTATCTATTTCAGCCTCTAACGTACTAATCTTTTCTAATGCTTTTTGCATCAGTTGTGCATACTCTTGCTCTTGGTTACTTATCATTGAAATACCTCCTAATTTACTCCTAATTTTTCTGCTAGTTTTTGGGCAATGTTATCTATTTGAAGATTTTGATTGGAATTACGGTTAACTGTATCGCGGTCATTCTCTTTCTTCTCTTCTAAAATCAGTAAATCTTTAGCCAAATAATCTACTAGAACTCCAATTTTAGGGTAGTCAAAAGCTAGAGTAGAGGGTACCGAACACCCCAAGCTAGTTTGCAACTTATTCCTCAACTCTACAGAAGTCAAGGAATCCATACCTAAGTCAAAAAACCCTGTTTCTAATGATATTGATTCAGGTTTATTAATTCCTAATACTAAGGCTACCTGACGCCGTACATGAGCGACTAATAACGACCTACGTTCACTTGGTGCTGTCGCCTCCAACTTTAACAGAAAATCTGACTTCGATGATTCCGTGACTTCTAGTGTAGTTTCTTGCCAATCTGCTAAAAACCTCCATTTTCCTACTCTTTCTTGCCACTTTGACCACTCTATCGGTACTACCCCTACTTCTATTCCATGGTTAGCTTCCATCGTAGGTTGACCACTCATCAGCAGTTCTAGAGACTCTAATACTTGAGCTGGAGGAATTATTCCCATTCCCTGCTCATTTAACCTCACATCTGCTCCTCGTTCCGCTGCCTCTCCCACTTGAGACACCGCACCCCAATGAATACTCAATCCTGGTAATCCCATTGTTTGACGATAGTGGGCTAAACCATCCATAAAGGCATTGGCTGCTGAATGATTGGCTTGTCCTGGGTTTCCTAACAAAGATGCCACGGAAGAAAATAGTATAAAAAAGTCTAATGACTGCTGTTTAGTCAATTCATGCAAATACCAAGCTCCTTGTACTTTCGGTGCCATTACTTTCTCAAAGCTTGACCAGGTTTGATTTTGTATGACTCCATCCGACAAGGTTCCCGCTGAATGAATTACTCCTGCTAGTGGGAAAGTGGAATGATTAATATTAGATAATACCTTTTCCATCGACTCCCTATCTGAAACATCAGCAATTTCTACTAGCACTGATACTCCTGCTGTTTCTAACTCTTTGATCTTTTCTTGAGCTGTTTCATCTGGGGAGCGCCGTCCCACTAATACTATGTGCTTGGCTCCCTTGGACACCATCCAACTAGCTACTAATAAACCTAAGCCTCCCATACCTCCTGTAATTAAATAGGAAGCATTCCCACGGAAACTGATTTCTGTTGTCTCCTGAGTTACTTCTGTTTGAGTTACCACAATTTTCCCTATGTGCTTGGCTTGCTGCATATAACGGAAAGCACTTACTACTTCCTCTATAGGGAATAGCGTCAACGGTGGTGGCTTGAGTTTTCCTGTGGCTAACATACTACTCAACTCCTGTAACATCGAGTTAATTAATTCTGGTTCCTCAAGAGAAGTTGTATGTAGATTAACAGGAAAGTATTCCATATCGGGTTTGTTTTCTTTGACTTTTGCTTCATCCCAGATATCACCTACTGCCAGTTCCACAAACCGACCATGGTCATTCAGCACATCCACACTTTTGTTGATAAATTCCCCTGATGTCAGAGAGTTTAATACAATATCAACCCCTTGACCGGATGTCAATGACATAATCTGGTCAGCAAATTCTAATGTCCGGGAGTTCATAATATGTTTGACTCCCATCTCCCTCAATACTTCCCATTTGGCCGAACTAGCGGTGGCAAAAACTTCTGCTCCTGCTGCTACGGCTATTTGCACTGCTGCCATGCCTGTACCTCCTGCTGCTGCATGGATTAACACCCGCTCCCCTGCTCTAATCTTTGCTAGATACTGCAAACCATAATGGGCTGTTAAAAAGTTGGCGGGAATTGATGCTGCCTCTTCTAAGCTCAAATTTTCTGGTTTGAGAGCTACATACCGGGCATCAATAGTTACATATTGACTAAAGCTACCCATAGCCATCGCCAACACTAAGTCACCTTTTTGAAAATCTTTGACTCCTGCTCCCACTGCCACTATTTCACCTGCACAATCTACTCCCATAACTGGCTCTCCTGGATAGAGATTTAAGGCAATCAGCACATCACGAAAATTAAGCCCTGTGGCTCTGACTCGAATTTCTACTTCCCCTGCTGCAGGTTCTCTTCTGCTAGTAGGTTCCAAGCTGAAGTTATCTAAACTACCCTGATCTAAGATTTCTAGTTTATATGGTTGTGATGGTACTACCAATTGTTTCTGTTGCTGCTGATGATAATGACTTGCTACTAATCTAGCTACATAGCGTGAATCTCCTCTGAGTGCTACCTGGTCTTCTGTGTCTAAAGCTCTGATTTCGGCGAATAAGGTTAATGCTTGATCTTCTATTGTCGCCTCTGGGTCTAAATCTATCCGTACACAGTTCAATTCTGGGTGTTCTAAGCTAATTACTTTCCCCATTCCCCACACTGAAGATTGACCAACTCCTGGAATTACTGGCTCATTTGATGGTGCAGGTTGAGCACCTGCTGTCACTAACCATAATCGAGGCGGTTTTGATAACCCCCCTTTCACTAATCCTTGTACTAATGACAATGTACTACCACACCCTCGTCTTGATAATTCTTCGATTTTTTCACCCACGACGATTTCTGTTGTCCAACATTGTACTACTCCATACAAGGCAGGGCTAGAGCTGGCTACTTCTGCCACTAATTGTTCAAACTCTTGTGGGTTGTCTCGGTTGAGTGTCAATTCTCCCGATGGCAGTTTTTCATATTTATCTCCTGCAAATACTAAGGTACAAACATCTCCTGCTAACTCTAATTGGGTAGCTAATTTTTGACCTCGGCCTTGAGAGTCTGCTAAGATCAACCATTCCTTGGGTGTTGGTGATTCTGATGACTCTGTTGGAGTTGCTTGAGCAATTATTACTGATTGCTCTAACAAAGCCTCTGGTATTCCTTCCGCTTCTGGCAATATGACTACTTCCGTAAAACCATTTTCACTCAATACCTCAGGCCACTGGGAACGACTTAACAGAGGATAATCTGGTCGTAATTCTGTGTCTTGGAATCTCCACCACCCGTCCAACAATCCGAACACGAAATCTAGCCACCATTGACGAGTTGTCACTTCTAATAATACCAACATTCCCCCTGGTGCTAACAGTTGTTTGACATGGGATAATGTTTCTTTGAGGCTTTTAGTGGCATGGATTACATTAGCTGCAACAATTACATCATATTGATGTGAATCAAATCCTTGATTTGTGGGGTTTAATTCTATATCTAATTTACGATAATCTACGAAAGCATAATCTCCAAATTTTTCTTGAGCTTTTGTAGTAAACAGAGTTCCGATATCAGTGAATACATACTCTGTATTATTTGGTGGTAGATGGGGCAGAATGTAGCCAGCTGTACTTCCTGTTCCTGCTCCAATTTCCAGTAATCTTACACCTTGTGCTTTGGGGAGTTTTTCTATAGCTGTGGCGATCGCTTTTTCTACTATTGTGTTCATCACCTTAGCTACAGTAGACTCTTGGTACATTTTGCTCGTTGTAGTTAAATCTCCCGATGGAAATACTAACTGAACTGGGTCTATTGCACCTCGCAATACACTACTTAGTTGAGAAGCAGAACGATTTAGTAAGGTTAATTCTGCTGATTCTGGATATTGAATCTCTAACTGTTTACCTTTTTCTTGAGAATTATCAATCTGCTTACCTTCAAGAGTTTGCAATACTTGCCAATCATTCTCAGAAATAGCTTTGAGTATTCCGCGATCTGCCAACATTTGTAGCATTCGTTTGAAAAGTCGCTGTTGACTGGGGACTATTCCTAAACGTTGAGCTTCATTCTCCCCATTGAATATATCTCCTATCTCAAAAGAACCTTTGATTTCTTTTATTGCCTGTAATACATACCCAAAACTTAATTCCTCTAAGTGACGAGATATTTCCTCATGGCTATCTAAGTCTTTCTGAGCTATAATTTCACTGACTACTGGCTGTAGTTGGCGTTCAATTTCTTTTGGTGAATGTAGATAATCTGGTGGTGGTAGCTGGCCTAAACGACCTTTTGCCCTCCATTCTACCTCATACATCCACTTAGTAATTGATTCTCGCTTGCCTAATAGGTTTTCAGCATTGGCTTTTCTAAATTGTAATCCTTCTACTTTGGCAATGATTTCTCCCGCTTGATTACTAAGGGTTACATTAGCTTTCCAGATTTCTCCGCCAATCACACTAGACCTATTTTCTTCCTTTGCTATTGATGCGTGTGCCCACAGAGAAGCTCCTACTACACCATATATCTTAAATTTTTCTACCCCTACTGGCAGATAAGTAGCTTGATTTCCATTTGTTTTTTCTGGGAGTATATCTAAGGTTACCTGCAATGCTGCATCTAGTAAAGCTGGATGTATATTATAATCAGTTAATTCTGCTGCTATTTCTTGGGGTAAGGCAATTTCCGCGATCGCTTGTGCATCAGTTTTCCACAACTGTTTGATTCCTTGGAAACTACTTCCATAGTGAATTCCTAGTTGCTGAGATTTTTGATAATGTGCTGAGATTTCTATAGCCTGACTACACTCTTTCTGGTATTTTTCTAAGTCAATTGTTTTGCTTTCAGTGCTAGAGTCTAGAGCTAATTTTCCTTCTGCATGCAATATCCATTCTGAAGTATCTAAAGCTTCTTCTGATGTGCTAAATATTTCAAATTTATAGCTATTATTTTCTACAGAGGTAAGTATTGTTTGTACTATCTTTAATTCTGCCTCCGGTAAAATTAAGCCTTTACCTATAACTAAATCTGTTAGTTTTATATTGGTATTATTAATATTATTAAAAATATTTTTGGCTGCTGTCGTAGCCATTTCTAAATAGGCTGTAGTTGGGAATAAAACTTGATCGAATACTTGATGATGACTCAGGTAGGATGGATTTTCACTCCCTAGATAAGATTCAAAAACAAAGATTTTTTGTTGACCAGCAAATTTGATTTTATGACCTAATAGTGGATGGCTATCTTGTTTTTGAAAGTGTTCTCTCCACACATTTTTCTGATTTACTTTGGTTTCTATCCAATGTCTTTCTCTTTGAAATGGATAAGTAGGTAGAGCTACTTTCTCGCGGTCATAGTTTTTGTCAAATCCTATCCAGTCTACTTTTGCTCCCAGTACATACAATTTTCCTAAACTAAATAGCATTTGTTGCCACTCATCCACTCCAGGACGTAATGATGGCAACCAAATACCTATATTTTCTGGCAAACATTGTCTGCCCATCCCTAACAATATAGGTTTCGGTCCAACCTCTATAAATATTTCATACCCTTGTTGATGTAGGGTTCTCATTCCTTCAGCAAAGCGGACTGGTTGACACACATGATTAACCCAGTATTGAGGGGTAGCAATACTATTATCTGCTTTTGCACCTGTAACGTTAGATATAATAGGTATTTGAGGTGAATTATAGGTTAATTGATTAGCTACAGTTTCAAACTCCGCCAACATTGGTTCCATTAATGGTGAATGGAAAGCATGAGATACCTCTAGTTTTTTAGTTTTGATTCCTTTTGCTTCCAGAATACTTACTACACCTGTTACTGCTACAGAGTCTCCAGAAATAACTGTGCTTTCTGGTCCATTTATTGCAGCCATCGCTATTTCTTGTTGATAAGGTTCCAGAAGTTTGCTCACCGTTAATTCTGAAGCCATCACAGAAACCATTTCTCCACCTGAAGGCAACTGTTGCATCAACCTCCCCCTAGCAGCTATTAACCTCAAACCATCTTCAAGACTGAATACTCCTGCTACAGTTGCTGCCACATATTCTCCCACACTGTGACCGATTACTATATTAGGTTTAATTCCCCAAGATTCCCATAATTTATATAGGGCATATTCTATGGCAAACAAAGCTGGTTGAGTATAAGCTGTTTGATTTAGTAGAGATGAGTACCGATTATCTGTAGTTTGATTATATAGAACATCTAATAAAGAACATTCTATTTCCGAACTTAGTATTGCATCACACTTATCCAAGACTTCACGGAAAACAGGCTGTGTTTGGTACAGTTGTTTTCCCATATTAACATACTGAGAACCCTGACCTGTGAATAAGAAACCTACTTTCAGTCTTCTTGTGCGTTCAGGGAGTTCTCCTGTTAATACTCCCACTGTTGCTTCCCCAGTTTGGTATTCCTTGAGTTTTTCTCCTAACTCCTGTTTGTTAGAAGCGATCGCTGCTATTCGATGGTTAAAATGGACTCGCCCACTATTAGCACTATAACAAATATCCGCTAACTCTAATTCCGGATTACTGTTTAAATATTTTTGATAACGACTCACCAACTCTGAAAGAGCTGTTTCTGTTTTAGCTGAAAGAGTTAATAGATGAACTGAAGGTTCTTGCTCCCCTCTTATTTCTTCCTTCTTACTTATTCCTTGCTCAACAACTACATGAGCATTTGTGCCACCAAAACCAAAGCTACTCAACCCTGCCCTAAGTGGATAAGGTTTTCCCGTCCCATCAATTTTGGCTGACCAAGATTGAAGCTGATCCACCACAAAAAACGGACCTTCTTTTAATTCAATATCTGGATTAAGTTGCTGATAATTTAATGAACATGGAAGAGTTGTATGCCTCATGCACAGCAAAACTTTGATTAGTCCAGCCATACCTGCAGCACCTTCCAAATGACCAATATTTGTTTTAACCGAACCCAAACCACAACTATTAGCAGGCAACTTCCTAGTTGAACTCAGACGTTGAAATGCTTCATTTAAAGCCTCAACCTCAATTGGATCTCCTAGTGATGTACCGGTACCATGTGCTTCAATATAACCTACTGACTCTATCTCAATATTAGCTTCCCGATATGCCTGTTCCAACAATTCTGCCTGAGCTTGGGGATTTGGGGCCGTAAAAGAACTTGCTTGCCCTCCATGATTCACTGCTACACTGCGAATCACCCCATAAATCGAATCACCATCCCTCAGCGCTTTTTGATAATCTTTAAGTACAACTACTGCCCCTCCTTCTCCCCTGACAAAACCATTAGCACCCGCATCAAACACCCGACATACTCCATCGGGAGATAACATACCCGCCGCAGTATAAACTCGGCTATTCACAGGAGAGCAAATTAAATTCACACCTCCTACCAATGCTGTTTCACACTGCCCACGACGTATGGCATTTACCGCTTCAGACATGGCTACCAAAGAGCTGGAACAAGCTGTATCAACAGTCAAGCTAGGGCCATGAAAATCATAAAAATAGGAAATGCGGTTGGCAAAAGTTGCTGGAGCTGTACCAGTAGCGATTTGAGCTATTTCCGCTGTATCTAAACCTTTTTCTAATAAACTCCTGTAGTCGTAGTGACAAACTCCTACATAAACCCCTACTGATTTACCCTTTAATGTATCGCTTGCATATCCTGCATCTTCCATCGCTTCCCAAGATAATTCCAGCAACAGCCTTTGCTGCGGGTCCATTAACTGCGCTTCCTTGGGATTAATCCTAAAAAAGGATGAGTCAAACAAATCTATATTTGTCAAAAAACCACCACGTTGAGTAGATAAATCTATTTCCGAACTCATAGAATTAAATAGATTTCCCCAACGCTCTGAAGGAAGATTCTGCATTGAGTTGCGACCTTCCTTGAGTAGCTGCCAAAATTCTTCTTTAGTATCTGCTCCAGGGAAACGGCAAGACACACCTGTAATGGCTATTCTTGGTAGTACACTGTCCTGATTAGAATTCATTTTAATTTTACCTCATGTCGTCAAAATGTTTTTTTCAGTTCTTGTCCTACTAACTCAAATTAATATCTTCCCGTTTTGAAAGATACTCTGCTATCTCTATTAAAGTTTTGTAACTAAAAAAGAAGGTCGATTTTAATTTAATCCCAAACTTTCTTTCCATCACAGCTCTAAACTCTAACAATTCCAATGAATCCATTCCTGACTCCATTAGTGGTGTCTCACCAGACAAGCTCTCCATTCGTTCAACACCCAATAGAATTTTTAATAATTTTCGACATTCTACTTCAAATCTTTCTAATTTGGATGTACTTCCTTCTGAAGTGATACTAGGAGAATCAATTTCTGTCTGACTATCCTTTTGAGAAAGATACTCTGCTACCTCTATTAAAGTTTTATAACTAAAAAAGAAGGTAGACTTCAATTTCATCCCAAACTTTCTTTCTAGAACTGCTCTAAACTCTAACAATTCTAGTGAATCCATTCCTGATTCCATTAGTGGTGTCTCACCAGACAAGCTCTCCATTCGTTCAACACCCAGTAGAGTTTTTAATAATTTTCGACATTCTAGTTCAAATATTTCTAATTTGGATGTACTTTCTACTGAACTGATACTAGGATAATCAATTTCTGTCTGACTCTGCTTCCCATTTTCCGTTAAATTTTGTGGGATTTCCTCAGAAAATGCTGTTCCCTGCACTTGATGTTTTCGAGCAAATATCACAGACTCTCTCGCCTTAGAAAGATCGTGCATCTCACAAGGCAATCCTAATGGTATTATTTCATCAAACCCACAATCCCTGAGAACTTTTTGCCACAGTGGTATGCTCAGTAAACAACCTACTTCTAATCTGTTTTCTGGGTCTTCAAACAACCAAAATCCTTGCAGCAATCCTCCAAAGTATAAAAGAACATCTATTGGTTGAGTAAACTCTAGTAATGCCAATAACCCCCCTGTCTTTAATAGTGAGTTATTATTCTTTAAGGTTTGATGAATTAATTTTGTGTTATGGAGTACATTATTCGCAATTACTACATCAAAACTTTCGGCTTTTATTCCCTGAACATCTAGAGATTTTTCTATGTCAAATATTTCATATTTTACCCAAGGATACTCCTTAAATTTTGTCTCACCATAACGTGTAAAAGTGCTAGAAATATCAGTAAACCAGAATTCTATTTTCTCTCCATAATCCCCTAGCTTTTCTAGTAATATTCCTGTCACACCTCCTGTTCCTGCTCCTATTTCCAAGATCTTAATCGGTTCATCCCTATTTTCTAACAAACGTTGTTCTACTTCCGAGCCAACCCCATCTGCTAGCAACTCATTAAAGTAGTCAGCCACACGATGTCCTAGGAATAGTCCAGCAAATAGCTCCATATCCCCATCTGTAAATACTACCTCATTGACATCTACTTCACCACGTAGAATCAATGGATATTTATCTAAGCATCTTTTTACTACTGTTAACCACGATGAATGAGCCGGATATTTTTCCGTAAAATACTTATGAAAAGCAGCCACTTCAGACGTCACATCTTTTATAGCAAAACTCTGGCACCTTCCTAATGTCCACACTCTACCTTTTTCGATTTTAATAATACCACGCTTCTGCAAAATTTGCAACAAAGCATTTAAATGTCTCTGGTAACGTGATGAGATTTTTAGCTGGGATATCAACTCAGACTCCAGATAAGATTCACCCTCTCTGAGAAATACTCCCATATCTTGAAAAACACGCAAAAGCCAACGTGCTGCAAAGGCTTCTAGCTCATATTCGGGAGCCATTAAATCACATAGCTCTAATGTCGCTAATTTGTGTAGGGCTACTTTTTCTGTGAGCTTTTTGTTGAAAACTGAGGATTGATTCCACTTTGAGTTTTGAATGTTTGAGATGGCTTCGTGGTATTTTAATAACCCATCTATTTCTTTGATTCCTGGTTTAACTATTGCCCACTGCTCCACAAATTCTAGTAAGTCTTTTGCTAATACTTGCCAATTTTCTACAGTAGTCCCTACTAAAAACTCACGAACTTCGAGTATCTCAGTCGAATAGTTAGCTTCTGTTAAGATTGCAGCTACCAATTCACCTTGACTTTCTAACACTAAATGTGCTGTTGGATCTTGTTTCAATAAAACTTCAAACCAGGATTCGCTCCCAGGTTGATTAATTGTGGCACAGTTTAACAGATAAGGTATATCCTTGACAGTTGCATACCGGATCTGATATTCACGCTTCTCAAAATGATTGACTGTGATCCGACTCAATGGCAACATTTTTGGATACTTGCGAAAAGCTTCTTTCCTGGAGAATAAACCCACCTCTGCTGCGGCCATCAAAAACACATCTGCTTCTACTAAATGTTGCATTGAAAAGGCATGATAGGCATCAAAATGTAGAGATTCACTTTCATCAATATATTTTTTTACTACTCCTGGTGTTAAACTGTGTACTTCTAAGAGTAATAGTCCATGTCTAGTTATTATTGATGACCATCTTTCTAAATGTTCTACTAAACTTTGTACTGCTATGTGAGGTGGTATAAGTTTTCCTTCAGGGTCTACATCTACTACTTGATAATCTAGTTCAGACCGGACTTGGGATTTTTCTGTGTCTTTCGGAGCTATAAATGGTCTGTCATGGTCTAGGAACGAACGAATATGTAATACTTTTTCTGCCTCTATTCCTTGTACTTTGAATTTCTCTAATAATTTTTCTGGTGCTCCTATATCTCCTGGAATCATTAGATGAGGAATTTCTCCTAAATTTTTATCTGTAACATCTAATGCTTCTTGGTTGTAGTCCGCTCCTACCATCACGATCGGATACTCTGTTAAGACTTTTCCACGAGCGGAGAATTCTTTGATGATTTTATATACTCGTTTCAGTAACGTTCCATCCCCACAACCCATATCCACTATATAACTTGGTTGCTCTTCTATTGGCTGTTGGTTAAATATAGATATGATTATTTTATCTGTGTCGGCAAAAAACTTTTCGTGTTGAAAACCACTTGCTACTACATTTAATACTCTATTTACGTGTCTTTCGTTTTCAGTTTGATCCCTTTGAAATACTGTCTGAGGATTTCCGAATAGCAATTCTTTCATCTGTAATAACATAGGGGCATAAGATGCTGTTGTTCCTAAGTTTAAGCATCTATCACGCATAAATTCACCTATATCTGTTAAATATAGCCCTTCTGTTTTTTCTTCTGCCCATCCTAAATTGATGAATAGTTTAGATAATTCTTTTTGGACTGAATTTGTTAATGTGTTGAATAATTTCTTTGATTCATCCAGTAAATTTTGTTTCTTAAGTTCTAGTAACAGAGGAATAACTAATACTCCATCTAATAAATCACTAAGTAAAGAGTTTTCTGTATCCCATCTACGAGATGAACATTTAATCCAATTGCTAATTTCTGCTTCTACTTCTCCTTTTAAATATGACTCAAATGGATATTTATATAAGCTCATCATCCCTCTAGGGATAATTTGATGTTGTTGACTTTGTTCTGTTAATGCGTATGCTTCTGATTCAGAGCGATACAGGAATGATAGTGACTCTAGCAGTCGTAGAGCTACCATTAGATGTCCACTATTTCCTCCTAAGTCCTCTACTATTTCTTCTAATTTCAGTGATTTTTTCTGTCCTAGTAACTCAAATACCCCTGCTTCTGAACAGGCACAAATCACTGGTACAGCTACAAACCCATGGGCATAACGATTGATCTTGTCTAACATTGATTCATTCTAATTTTTCTAATTTTGAGAGTTAAGTTTTTCTCATGCTTTCTTACTTCTATACAGTATCCATTGCCAGCTCTTCTACTGTAGGATTTTTCAGAATTTTTGAAATATGTTTCTTTCAAGACTTATAGTTTATTAGTCGATTTATAAACTTAGCTAAAAATCTTAACATTACCTACCTTTTAGTAACGGGTTTTTGTCCAGTGGCAGAATAATACTTTTATACTTCCCACCTTTGGGAAGGAATATCAGGTGTTGGTCAATCTAAGGTATGAAAATAAAAATTAAACAATCTCAAATATTTGTTATTCAATAGTTTACCAATTAACAAAAAATACAAATCATACCCTAATTTACCAACGCCGAATTTCACTAATGTTGTTGACTCCAAGTTCAACATTTTGGCAAAACTGGTTGTATTCATTAGCTCCAGGAAATCGACACGCCATACCGATTAATGGCAATTTTAGTAAAAGCACCCTGTTGTTCTTGGTTCATAAAATTAACCGATTAAAACCTAGGTTTAGCAATACTGTAAGATACTATAGCATAACCATACCCATAATATTTTTGCCTTTATTTTGTTGATAAAATATCTCAATAATTTTATTCTAAACAAAATATTAACAACTTAGCTTTAACTTGGCAACCAATATTTTGTTTAGAATAAAATTATTGAGATATTGGCTTTACTTATATAAATCCCTGACTCACAAACCTAAATTGAGTCAGCGATCCAAAAGAAACCTCAAAATTTCAACTAGCTTTGGTGAACATAATAATATAACGATGGCCATCGCTATGCTAATAAAATGACCGAGGCTACCTTTAGGAATTCCTCCCAGAAAGTTTACTGAACGCTTGTCATATTCTTGTAGCGATATAGCTGCCGCTAGGCTCCGCCAACGCTCGATACTGTTTGAGCTTGGCGAAGAAATTTTCGATAAGATGACGTGCTGTGTACAATATTTCATCGTAGTTACGGAGTTCTTTTCGGTTTTTTTTCGGTGGAATTACTACTTCTATTCCTCTCTCAATTAAAAGCCCAATCAATCGTCCCGCAAGCCATAACGTCTAGTCATTTAAAGAGTCCTTTTTTGTTATTCCTGTAATTATTTTTAACAAGCATACTATACCTCTAATGTCAATCTCTTTAATTGATGACACGCCCTAAGAAATGGCAATAAAGATTCTTAATAACTTTAGTTAAAGTTTAAGCAAACATTAAAATTATTCTATATATTCTCAAAATTTACAAAAAAATTATTGGTATAAATTCTTATTTATCAGTAAATCTATGTTAAACTAAATTTTATTTAAGTTTTGTCCATAACTACTACCCAATTATAGATGTAATGCAAATTAGTCAATTTATTACGAATGCAGGTATTGTCGCCTGGCCACTATTAGTTTTTTCTCTTGTGGCGATCGCCCTGGTTATAGAGCGTGGAGCATTTTGGTTTAAGGTTTTGCAACGGCAAAGTTTAGTAGTGCAAAAGGTACTGAAAACATATAAAACGGATGCTTATACTGCTCTAAGTATACTTCAGAAAAACGCTGACTTACCTATTCCTCGCATTTTTCTAGAAGCTTTAGAACTAGAGCAACCAACTCCAGATGAAATGCGCCTTGCTCTAGAAAGTGCAGCGTCAGCAGAACTTCCTAATCTCCGTCGTTTTCATACCGTTTTTGACACTATTATTAATGTTGCCCCTTTACTCGGTTTGTTAGGAACTGTTTTAGGATTAATTACCTCTTTTGCTTCCCTAAATATTGGAGATGTTGGTGGTAGTAGTAGTGCTGGAGTTACAGGTGGTATTAGTGAAGCTTTGGCATCTACAGTATTAGGTTTGGTAGTAGCTATTTTTACCCTATTATTTAACAATACTTTTCGGGGATTTTATAAGCGACAAGTAGCTTTGATTCAAGAGTACGGGGGTCAGCTTGAACTTCTATATCGTATTCATTATGAAAGAGGAGATTTTAACTTTGAGCCTGCTCCTAATAAATCTTTAGAGGTATCCAATTTTAGAACTTAAAAAAAAAATTAATATTTTGATCAAAAAATAACATAAAAAACTAAGAGATTAAAATTATTAAATTATGCGTTTAATAGATGATGATTTAGATGTAGCACCTCAGATAAATATCTTGCCAATGATTGATGTAATATTCTCTATATTGGCATTCTTTATCATTTCTACATTATTTTTAACCCGTTCAGAAGGTTTACCAGTTGACTTACCAAAAGCTGCTACATCTCAACTTCAACGAACTGAACAAATAACTGTAACTATTGATGAAGTAGGAAAAGTATTTCTCAATAAGGAATTAATAGAAGTGGATGCTTTAGAAAAAGCAGTACGTCAACTTGTACTACCAAATCAAAAATCTATAGTAACAATAAAAGCGGATGAAGATGTAGATCATGGTGATGTAGTAGCGGTTATGGATAAACTGCGAAAAATAGATGAAGTAAAATTGGCGATCGCTACTAAAAAACCAAAGTAGTTGATTAATAGATAATGGATAATTGATAATTGATAATGAATAAATAGTGAATAATGGATAGTGGGTTTAATAATTAATAATTGATAATGAATTGAAATACTAAATCTTGTATATAAAGATATTTCTTTTGCTTTTGAAAAAATTCCAAAAAATTTATTCTTGTACCATAATTTTCTAACTAAACAATTATCAATTAATTAAATTATCCATTGGTAAATTATTGCCCCGCTCAACTATCTATATTTTCAACATTTTGAGGAGAAATTTAAGTTAAATTATTAATTTTTTACAAGATACATGAGTCTTTCAATTACTTGCATAGAACAACAACAAAAGGATAGACAAACAGTAAAAAAGTTCGTCATTTATGGTTTGTTGTGTTCTACCATCCTCCATGTAGGAGTTCTTACATTAGCAATATCTGGAATATTGGATCGACCCCTAGAACAAGACGAAGATGCAATCGAATTAATTTTTGTAGAAGAACCAGAAGTTGAAGAAAAAGTAGAGGAACCAGAACCAGAAGAGATAGTCGAAGAGCAAGAACCAGAAGAGATAGTCGAAGAGCAAGAAGTTATACCGCCAGAACCAGTGGAAACAGCTATTGCTCAACCCCAGGAAATCGTTCCTCCTGAAATACCAACAGAAACGGCAATATCAGAAACAGTAGAACCTTCTTCTCCTGAAGAATTAACAGAAGCACTGGAACCCATTGAGGAACCCCAACAGCCAGAACCTGTTCTTGCAGAACCCATTGCTCAACCAAACCCATCAACAGCAGCTTTTTCTCCAGACTCCATAGCGGAGGTACAACCAGACAGTACATCTACTCCCGAAACATCAGACTCCTTTTCAGCACCAATAGCAGCTAATATTCCTCCAGAAGTACCAAAGCCAGAAGTTCCACAAGTAACTCAACCGAGTTTTGAGGAACCTAGCTCAAACTTGAGTAGTTCTCTGAGCGAACAAAGTGATTTTGAGGATGTCTCCAGCGATATTGGCCAGCTAGAAAATTCTCTATCTAGTCCCATTGAAACAGAAAGGTCTGTACCGACAAGACCCCCAGCAGCAGTAGGAACTCAACCTAGTGTTAATCCCACTAACTCAAATATTGGTAGTTCCCTAAGCGAAGAAAGTAGTTTTGGAGATGTAGCCACTAATTCTGCTAATCCTGGTAATAGTAACAGTCAATTTGGATCGCCCCTGAGTTCTGATACTACAGGAGAAGGTTCTCGTCCGTCATTACCAGGAGAAGTCGGAACTCAACCTAATGCTAGTGGCCAGTCAAACTCAGGTGTTGGGGATGCTTTGAGTGGTCTTGGTAACTTTGAAGATGGTACTGGCAGAAATTCGGGCAACCCTGGTAGTGGGGAACTTGGAGCAGTAGGGTCGCCTTTAGGAGGTTCTGGTGATTCAAGAGGAAGACCAGGAAAACCTAGTTCTGGTTCCGGTTCTGATTCTAGCTCCGGTTCTGGTTCTGGTGGTGTATCTTGCATTGATTGTCCTCAACCTGATTATCCTAGTTTAGCTAGGGAGGAAGGGTTGGAGGGAAACCCCAAGTTAAGAATTGATATTGATTTTGACGGTAATGTAATCAATGTTTATATAGAGAAATCTAGCGGGCATGACATATTAGATGAAGCTGCAATAGAAGCAGTAAAAGAATGGAAGTTAGACCCAAAGGATGGAGGGCGTCTAGGAGTTCTAGTTACGCTCAAATTTCGCTTGAGATAATTAGTAGCGACGTTCCATATAACGTCCTTACATCAGTAGTCAGTAGATAAATTACTAAAAAAATTCAGTTATGAAAATCAATTTTATTAAAATTAAAATGATAAATTTAATCAAAAAACAACTAGGAATTATTTTGGCAACTTCTAGTTGCTATGTCGCAAGTTTGGTTATATTACCACAACTTACAATTGCTGAACAAGTTACTTCTCCCGATGGTACTAGCTGTGATGGAAAAGTCCAAAATGGTAAATTAAATGGTCGGGGAGTCTGCAAATATCCTGATGGTGCTAGCTACGAAGGGAACTTTGTTGATGGTAAACCGGACGGTAAAGGAACATATACTTTTGCGGATGGGGGTAGCTATGAGGGAGATTTTAGAGATGGTGAATTTAATGGTACTGGAGTTTGGGAATTTGCTAATGGCGATCGCTATGAGGGAGAAGTATTAAATGGTAAGTTAGATGGTAAAGGTACTTTTGTTTCTGCTAGTGGTTCCCGTTATGAGGGAGATTTTAAAGCAGGTCAACCAAGTGGCCAAGGTGCCTTTATTACTGCTAAAGGAGACCGTTGCGAAGGAGAGGTGACAAATGGAAAGTTGAATAGCACTGGTTACTGTGAATATACGACAGGAAACAAATATGAAGGACAGTTGCGTAATGGTCAGAGGGATGGAAAAGGAGTTTATACTTTAGCAAGTGGCGATCGCTACAATGGAGAATTTGCTAATGGTCAATACAATGGTAGAGGGGTATATACATTTGCAGCAGGTGGTCGCTATGATGGAGAATTTAAAAGTGGTAAATTTCATGGCAAAGGTCTGCGTGAATATGCTAATGGCAACCGCTATGACGGAGAATTTAAGAATGGAGAACCGGACGGTAAAGGAATTCTAAATTTTGCAGATGGTAATAGTTATGAGGGAGAATTTCGGAATGGCAAAATGGATGGTAGGGGAGTTTATAGTTTTACTAATGGCGATCGCTGTGAAGGTGAATTAAAAAACGGTAACTTTAATGGTAATGTGGTTTGTAAATACGCTGATGGCGAAAGCTATGAAGGGGAATTTAAAAATGGCAAAAAACATGGTGAAGGAGTTTATATTTTTGCTGATGGTACGAAAGTAGAAGGAACTTGGGTTGAGGGTAAAATTAAGCAATAGTTATTTATACTTGCTTTGGTTACTTGGTAGATTTATTCAGACTTATTGTATAATTAGCTGAATAAAATACAGTCGAATACTCATGTCACTCCTTTATTGAGGGAAAAAACAGGCTAGTTATTGGCTGATTCTGTAATAGACAATATAGAAAAAGCTTGTAGTTCTGAGTCTTTAAGTCTAAGTTAGATTTATTTCACATCATCAGTTGCCAACTATGACTAATTCAAAATTTACTGACAAGAGTGAAATTGATAATTTCAGTAAGGACACTGAGGAAACAAAATCCTCCTCACCAGAGGATCGTTCAGTTCTAACAATGTCTTATCTGGGCAAATTGGGGCGATTTGGCAATCAGTTTTTTGAATATGCTTTTTTAAAAATCTGTGCTGAAAAAAGTGGAGCACAAGTAGAGACTCCCCCTTGGATTGGCCAAAAATTGTTTGGACATAATGATGCCCCTATTTCCAAGCAATTACCTTATAGAAGCCATTTGGTATCTATTTAACAAGTTGCAAGTCCAACAGCCATCTGGGTTTTATGATTCTGGCAGTCATTTTTCATAATTTTTCGGTTTTCTGAACCCTTATATTTGTTAGGCTCTTTAAAACGGGTTTCCTGAAGCCTTTGTATTTTAAGAAAAGATACCAAATGAGTTCTATAAACCGACAAGTCAATTTCAATAGACTTGATAGCACTGGCTCCCCAGTAGCAACTGCCTGTTCAATAATATCAGCAGCACGAGTAACTCCACCAGCTTGTTTACTTGCCTCCTTTAATCTGTTAGCATTCTGCTTATAAGTATCCTCTGTTAAAACTTTAGTAATTGCCTTTCGCAAGCGAGATACATTAACACTTTTCAAAGCTATAGCCTCACCCACTCCTGTCCAAACAATGCGGGAGGCTATTCCTGGTTGATCGTATATTACCGGAATAGCAACCATTGGCACTCCATTAACCAAAGATTCTAAAGTTGAATTCATACCTGCGTGAGTAATAGTCAAGCTAGCTTTTTGCAACAACTTCAGTTGTGGAGCATAATTAACTACTATTGTATTAGTAGGCAACTCTGGCAAATCTTCTGGCCTTAAATTGCCACCAAGAGACATGACTAACTGAATATCTAGCCCCTCACAAGCAGTTGCAATTTTTTCAAACACATCAACATACTGATTTGCTGCTGTCCCCATCGAAGCATAAATCAATGGTTCTCCAGTTAGTTTTTCCCAAGGGAAAGGAATGTCCGAAACTAGAGCCTCATTCTGAATAGAACCTACGTAATGAAACCTTTGAGGCAACCTCTGTCTGGGAAAATCAAATTCTGAAAGCATTTGACTTAATATTGCCAGTGAAGAGTAATTAGACAGTTTAGATGAATTAAACTTATTGAATATTTGCTGATATTCAGCAAGAGTTTTGGGATTTGGCGTCCAAAGAATATCAAGCATCTTATAACCTAATTGGTTACGTAAAAGTGCCCACCAAGCTTGGTTATACTGCCATAATGTATTAAAGGGAGGAATGGTAATTTCTCTATTTGTATGCATAGCATTGCAAATAGTGATATAAGGTAAATTTAGAAATCTTGCTATACGAGAACCTGCTGATATCTGGTCTACTAATAGTGCTTCTACTCCTGCTTCTTGAATTAATGCTGGTGTCTCATTCAAAACGAGAGCTACTTCTTTAATTGCTTGATTATTAAGATACCGTTCCGCTGCAACTCCTTTGAG
This sequence comes from Cyanobacteria bacterium P01_H01_bin.35, assembly GCA_038747755.1. GTDB lineage: Bacteria > Cyanobacteriota > Cyanobacteriia > Cyanobacteriales > Microcoleaceae > Trichodesmium. Next base: position 7,022 of record JBCDJM010000039.1, on the reverse strand, counting down.
TTTTTTCATTGGAGAAAAAATCTTTTTTAATGAACCTGTAGGAAACTCTTTTTCACCAACTTGAATAAATTCTAATTCTGCTATTTCTGCTTTGGCTCTAATATCAGGTATTCCAATCAAAGAAACACGATGACCACGAGTCTTGAGTTCGTGTCCCAATGCAGTTTATGGGTTGAGATGACCGCTACCAGGAGGACAAATAATACCAAAGTGAGTCATATATTTATCAAAAATTTATCCTATTTATGTATTGTTATGGTATGGCTAAATATACTGAATTATCTAGCTATTTACAAACTTGATTTATGAGTATTTGAATGATAACACATATTTTCACAATCTAATCTAACTATACCAGGACTTACGCAAAGACACTATATATGGAGTCTACTAATTTAGGCGTTGGCGGAGCAAGTGCGGCAGCTATATCGCTACATTTTTTTTAGCGATCGCCTCAAAATAGATACCATAATTAAAACAATAGTAAAAAGGAATTATAAAATCAAAATAGCCCTAAATCTTATTGTGGGCTTCTTCAATTCTTGGCTCAAATAGTCTGAGACTAATTCCTGTTTGACTTGATAAATAGTTTTTCCTATTTTTATTGCTAATATGCATAATAAATTCCAGACTAACATAGCACAAGCTATGTGATTTTTTTGAATTTTCCTCAGAGGACATTGACAAGATTTTATACCTGTTAATTGCTTAATTTATCTGTGAAATTATTCAATTTTCCATCTAGTTTGAATCTCAAATTCAACAGCATAAATGCGAAGATTGACTTAAGTCGTTACTCACAGTATATTCTGTTCTATTGGTGGAAATATTTGCCCAGAATAACTTAACTTTTTTATCTCTTGGAAAACCTTTAGTTTTAATTATTTTACCTGATATTTTTGTCGGATTCATTCCAACTTAACTCTCCTATGTTTTTGTACTTTTCGTTCGCCACCAGTATCATCTACTAGACGATTTATTTTTAAGAGACAGTAATATATTTTTTCGATATTATCTATTAATGCCATTGGTCTTTTTGTTGCATACCAACTATCGATCAATACTGTTTTAAATAGCAATTGATTCTTATTCATCACATTTAATATCATTTATTCAACATGATCTATTTTGGTTTTTTATCAGTATCTGGATCATAAATCCGATAATCTATTATCCAAAATTTTTTAATTTTGGGATTGAAATATATACAATTTACTACCCCAATCCCACGAATTACTTTATGTTCATTACCACTATACTGTTGCCTAACTAACTCAATCTTGCTACCATATTCCTTGTTAATAACTGTATCATTAAAAATCAAATAACCTTCTGTATTAGTGACAATTTATGCTTGAACATTTATCCATAAATCTTCGTGGTCAAAGTTTTCTATTGTCAAATAACGATTTATTGTGTTATGGCTAATATTTTCTAGATGGTTTGCTAAATTAGTAATAGTATAATTTGTATTAGAACTAAGTAAATATTGACAGTAATCAATATAGTTAAAATTCATATTATTAGCTCAAATTAATCATTACATAATTATATAATAAGCGCGAGTATTTGGGTAATTTTTATTTACAATTAGCAACATTTACAATTATGAAAATAAACTATATTGGCGACTCTTTATATGACTTATGATGATTTTTTTATTCAGGCGTTGGCGGAGCAAGTGCGGCAGCTATATCGCTATAATTTTTTAAGCAATCGCCTAAATTAGTATACCCTATATATAGTGTCCTTGCGTAAGTCCTGATCATTTTAAAATTGACAATAAAATAAGGTCTCGAATCTTTCCTTTCAAGGGAATAAAAAAAATTTAGTATAAGTCTCCTACCTCAGTAGGAGGTAGTAATAACTGAAATGGCGGAGTTAATATTATGGCAGGGTTGGGATAAAATCAATAATAAAGGGAGTTTTGAGGAAAATAAAAATGGCTGTAAAATTACAACGACCAATTTTAGTAGGGGGCATAGGATTATCTCTACTATTATGGTTATTAGATAGTGTCCAAAATTCTGTGGCAGAATTTGGTGGAACTACTATGTTAGGAATTATGGCAGCAAGTCTAGGGGTTTGGTTATTAAAAAGACCAAAATCTTCACCGCTCCAGAAACCAACTATAATTCCATCACCGACAAAAGAAGCTGCGGAAAAGGAGATCGCTCTATTAACTACTACTATAGATAAGCTTGTTTTGGAAGTAGAAGGTATTAATAAGTCGGAAAAAGTAAGTAATGATATTAGTCAACTACGCCAAAAAGTAAAAACTATTACTCAGGAGTTAGAAAGAGAAGAATTAAGTATAGTTATTACGGGTAATCAGGGAGTTGGTAAAACTGCTTTTACTGAGATATTAAAGTCTGAGTGGATATCTAAAAATTCCCAAAAAATAGAAGTTACTGATATAACTTGGGAGTCAGAATGGATAACAAAAAATCAGGATGCTCAAATTAATCCTTTATCGCCTTATGATTTGATATTATTTGTGACTACGGGTGACTTAATAGATTCAGAATTTCAAGCTTTATTAAAATTAACAAGTTTCGGTCAACGTTTTATTTTAATTTGGAATAAACAAGACCTATATTTGCCAGAGCAAAAACCACAAGTTTTCCAAAAAATTAAAGAGACATTATCTACTATTAACTCAGAAGAAAATTTAGTCGGAATTTCTGCCAAACCTAATTATATTAAAGTGCGAAAATATCAGCAAGATGGCAGTCTTCAAGAATATCTAGAAAAACCATTAGCTGAAATATCTGGATTGACAGAAAAGCTAAATCAAATCTTAGAGAAAGAAAAGGCAAAATTAGTCTGGGCGACTACTAGAAGAAAAGCAGAAATAGTTAGATTAGAAGCGAAAAATATTCTCAATCAAATCAGAAAAGAACGTGCTATTCCTGTAATTGAACAATATCAATGGATAGCTGCTGCTACAGCATTTGCTAATCCAGTTCCAGCTTTAGACTTATTAGCAACGGCAGCTATAAATGCTCAATTAATAGTAGATTTAAGTGCTATCTATGAGCAAAAAATTTCCCTAGAAAAAGGTAAGCAAGTAGCAGGTACTATGGCAGAGTTAATGTTAAAACTAGGATTAGTAGAACTATCTACCAAAACATTAACAATTATCCTTAAAAGTAATAGTGTAACTTTTGTAGCTGGTGGTGCAATTCAAGCTGTTAGTGTTGCTTATCTGACCAGAGTAGCAGGTATAAGTTTAGTAGAATATTTTGCTACTCAAACAGATAGTAATTCTATGAATATTGATAAATTAGGAAAAATTATTCAAACTGTATTTAGCAAGACTCAGGAAAATAATTTCTTGAAGTCTTTTGTGACTCAGGCAATGAGTCATGTTTTGCCACAGGATAAAAATTTAGAAGTTGTTTCAACTACAGTAGAGTAACATGGCAATAAATAGTCAGTACCTCTGGCGACTAATTACTAGATTGAAAATTTTTCAGAGGCGACTATTATCTGAGAAGAATCTCGGATATGAACGAAGTAAAATATTTCCCGACTGCCACAGATACTAATTTTGTGAAAGTTGAGAAAAGAGGAAAAATTCTGGAATAAATAGTCAGTACCTCTGGTGACTAAATTAGTAGATTGAAAATTTTCAGGGGCGACTATTATCTGAGAAGAATCTCGGATATGAACGAAGTAAAATATTTCCCGACTGCCACAGATACTAATTTTGTGAAAGTTGAGAAAAGAGGAAAAATTCTGTAAAGGGTATTTAGTTTAGGTAAACCCAAGAAAATAATTTTCTCAAGTCTTTATGCTTCTTCACTAATAACTGATGTTTGACTACAGGAGAAAAAATTAGAAGTTGTCTGACTCCAGCAAAACAATATGGCAATAGGAAATAGATACTTGTGGTAGATAACCAGAAAATTTGTAATTTTTGGGGAGTATCTAAACAACCTAATGAGAAATAAGTATATAACTCAATAGCAAATTTATAAATAACTTTAGTAAAACACATTTAGTAGAATAGCAAAAAAAGAGTCTTTTATATTTATAGACTCTTTGCGTTAGTTCTACAATTAATTAATCAGGTGTCAGTGGTGAACCATCACTACCTGGGTAGTCAGTATAAGGAAGCAGTTCAGAACTCATTTCATACATCATGCCTCCAATATCGTAGATTTCATCATCATTTTCATCAATAATTTTATCAACTTTATCCCGTAATAATTGTTCCCAATTTTTTAGGCGTGTCAAATTTTCATAGTCTTCCTCATGTATTGCTACTTCCAAGAAACTTGGTCTAAAGCCATCATATATTTGATTATGATTTTCTCTGATAATTTATTTGATTTTACCTCTTACCAATTCTTCCCAATTTCTAAGACTTACCAAATTATCAAAATCTTCTCGCTCAATATCTACTGGTAAACACTGTGTCTGAAAAAAATCTTTTCTTATTTTGCTTTGAGTAATTTGAGAACTATTTTTTTTGAGAATTTGTTTAATCTCAGCTCTTACCAAACTTTCCCAATTTGCTAGACATTCCAGATCTCTTATAGATTGACTATCTATAACTATTTCTAACTCCATGTTGATCTCTAAAAAGAAAACTTATAGCAATTATCAGCTTTTTTCCCTAGACTCAATGAGCAGTCTTTCAGAAATTATCGGAATTAATTTGATAAAATTATATCATTACTAATGGTACTTTTATTTTTTACTAAATTATCTAAGGCAAGTCGAACTTTGAACAACTCAAATATTTACCCAGAAATAATTACAGCAAATTCTCAATCAACAGAAAGTTATCGTAAACAAAGTCAACTTCATTGGAAGCGAGCTAAAGCAAGTTTACGAAAAGCTTTAAATAGATATTCTTTATGGCAAAATGCCTCAAAAAAAACAACTAACCCTGAATTAGCATCTACTATCAAAACTCAATTAGACTTATTAAAATCAAATATTGATAAGCTTGACAAAGAAGTAATTCAAATAGCTGTTTTTGGTCTAGTTAGTCGTGGTAAGTCAGCAGTATTAAACGCTTTATTAGGTGAAAAAATCTTAGAAACAGGTCCTCTTAATGGCGTAACTCAATGGCCGCGTTCGATTAGATGGAATCCAAATATTTTTGTTAATTCCCATCAACAAGAAGTAGTAAAAATAGACTTAATAGATACTCCAGGATTAGATGAAGTAGCAGGTGAAGTTCGTGGAGAAATGGCGAAGGAAGTTACTCGCCAAGTGGATTTAATTTTATTTGTCGTTTCTGGAGATATTACTCGCACTGAATATGATGCTTTATCTGAATTACGAAAAGCTAAAAAGCCCTTAATTTTAGTATTTAATAAAATTGATTTATATTCAGAAACAGAACGAGAAGAAATTTATCAAAATTTGCAAAAAATTGCTCTTCATCAGTCAGGAGAATTAGAGGATATTTACTCTCCTTCAGAAGTAGTAATGGTAGCAGCGGAACCAACTCCTATACCTGTAAGAATTGAATGGTCTGATGGTAATGTGACTCACGAGTGGGAAACTTTGCCTCCTCAAATAGATGAGTTAAAACAAAAAATAATTACTATTTTAGAGCGGGAAGGGCGATCGCTATTAGCTTTAAATGCGTTACTTCAAGCTAGAGAAGCTGAGGTAAGTATTGCTCATAAAACTGTTAAGGTTAAACACAATGAAGCTGATGATTTAATCTGGAATTTTGCTAAGTATAAAGCATTAGCTGTTGCTTTGAATCCTATTTCTTTTATTGATATAGTTGGAACAACTGTAATAGATTTAGCATTAATTCGTTCTTTGTCTCGTCTTTATAATTTGCCGATGACTAGCTATGAAGCTGGTAAACTTTGGAAAATAATTATTTTTAGTGCTGGTGGTATATTGTTGGGTGACTTAGGAAGTAGTTTATTATTAGGTTTAGGAAAGGTTGATATTATTTCTTATGCTGGAGTTGCTATTACTCAAGCTTCTATAGCTGCTTATGGAACTTATGCTATTGGTAGTGCTACTAAGGTTTATTTGGAAAGGGGTTGTACTTGGGGAATTTTGGGGCAAGATATTGTTATTCAGGATATTTTAAGTCAGATGGAACCTGATACTATAATTTATCGTTTACAACAGGAATTATTTCATAAATAAGTAAGAAGGAAGAAGTAAGAGGGAAGAAGGAAGAGGTTTGTAAATTTTCTGGAAAATATTTTTCATTGAGTGTCTGTTTTGTTAATAAGACCTTCTATTTTTTAGTGATCGCCTCAAATAAGGAAGAAGTAATCAGGAATAAATTAGTAACTTATATAAGGTAAGGAAGGAGTTAGTAAATTTTCTGGAAAATATTTTTCAATGAGACTTTGTATATTTGTAGCGATCGCCTATTTGTTTTTAATCTCAAATATTTTTGCTAATTGTCAACTTGAGTTTTAATTCTTGAAACTTAATCAATAAATGGAAATAGGTTCGAGACTTTCCAGTTTGTCAATATTTGCCTCAACTTCCCATAGTCACTTTTCCCAGAAATTCACAGATAAATTTGAGTAGAAACTTCTATTGCGTATGTCGCAATAGAGAAGAATCAGATTTTTATTTCTAATTTATCAATATTTTCCTCAACTTCCCATAGTCGTTTTTCCTAGAAATTCCCAGATAAATCTGAGTAGAAACTTCTATTGCGTATATCGCAATAAAGAAGAATCAGATTTTTATTTTTAATTTGCCAATATTTCCCTCACCTTCCCATAGTCGTTTTTCCTAGAAATTCCCAGATAAATCTGAGTAGAAACTTCTATTGCGTATATCGCAATAAAGAAGAATCAGATTTTTATTTCTAATTTGCCAATATTTTCCTCAACTTCCCATAGTCGCTTTTCCCAGAAATTCCCAGATAAATCTGAGTAGAAACTTCTATTGCGTATGTCGCAATAGAGATGAATCAGATTTTTATTTCTAATTTGTCAATATTTCCCTCAACTTCCCATAGTCGCTTTTCCCAGAAATTCCCAGATAAATCTGAGTAGAAACTTCTATTGCGT
>JBCDJM010000038.1:0-36182 GCA_038747755.1 Cyanobacteria bacterium P01_H01_bin.35 | reverse complement strand
GTATTTATACTGTAGATATCCTATTCATTGACCTTTCTCAGGAAAATATTAAGCATAAATAGTCAATTACTTACTCCTATTGACCCCGATAATTGTTTCCTGTCTCCAGTATCGAGTCTCCTGTCTCCTATTCTTGATACTACATTTTGTCGTGCGGAATGTAGGATTTAAGCCCCCGAAGCAATCTCTAGAACTTTAAGATTGCTTCGGGGGTATTTTGGCAAGTAGGGAAAAATTATTGTCAAATATTCCCCCTTGCTACCGCAAAGCTACGCTAACGCAATGAGATTGAGACTCAAACTGTCATTGCGAGAGGTGGGTGAAAATAGTTAGCTTTGGCTTTTTGATTTAACCTCCCGAAGCAATCTCTAGAACTTTTAAGATTGCTTCGGGGGTATTTTGACAAGTAGGGAAAAATTATTGTGAAATATACCCCCTTGCTACCGCAAAGCTACGCTAACGCAATGACATATAGAATTAGAATATAAATCAGTTATTGAATTTAATGATGAATATTAGCTTAAGTCCCGAACAAGAAAAATTTATTCAATCTCAAATTGCTAAGGGAAAATATACCAACATCCAACAAGTGATTGATTCAGCTTTAAAATTGTTAGAAAAACAAGAAACTATTCCCACACAATTAGAGGAAAAGTTAAATTATCAATTTGATGAGTTAGCAGGAACTTGGACAGAAGTTGATGAAATTGAATTTTTAGAAAATACAAAGCCTTTTAGAGAGATTGAAGCAAATTTATGGAAATAAAACCGATTTTATTAGATACTAATGCTTATACTGCTTTTAAACGTAATGTATCTGATTCAGTGGAAATTATTAAAAATTCTCCTTTAATCGGCCTCAATAGTGTGATTTTAGGAGAATTATTAGGAGGATTTGCTGTAGGAACTAAAGAAGCAGTAAATCGCAGTGAATTACAACAGTTTCTAAGTATTGAAAAAGTCAAAGTTTTTGTTATTGATACTGATACTGCTGAATATTACGCTATAGTTTATCGTGGGTTAAGGACAAAAGGAAATCCTATTCCTACAAATGATATTTGGATTGCAGCCACAGCTTTACAGCATAATTTAGGGTTGTTTAGTTATGACAAGCATTTTCAAGCTGTAGATGGATTAGTTATAGGTACTTGTTTATCTGATTTTATGGTTAAATAAATTTTGAAGAGAATTTTTTTCTGATATCTACATTTTTTAAAGATGAGATTTTAGATAAAAATAGCGATCGCTCCATTACATAACTTGATTTTTGATTCATCTATTGCGCAATAGTTTTTATATTTTAGATAAATGCAGGAGAGCGATCGCTTTCTTCCCCAAATACCAACAAACTCCAACGTTATTAATTTTACGACACAGCAAAACCTGTATATTTCCGCTTGTAAGGTGCATGAAAAGCTAGAATAATATCTGATTTTGGCACTCCTAAATCTAATAATTCATTAGCAATACCGATTTCTGTACCATCATGTTGTATCCAGATTTTTTCATTTTTAATATCTATTTGCAGCACACAACCCCGTACTCGTCTATTGCCATGCCAACCTACATTGAGAAGTTGATAATGCTCTCTTTGTTCGTCAAAAACAACTTGTACTTCTATGTCTCCATAAGATGGTTTGTATTGACTATACTCAGTAATAATATTTTTGACATAATTCCTATATTTAGTTAATTTTTCCATTCCACAATTACCTCATTTGCAGGATTATAAATAATTAATTTTATCTGATTTTCTTCAACTGCTACTTGAGTAAATACTAGGGTAAAGAAACTTTCATAAGTATCCTCAGAAACAGCTAAATATAGACATCTTTCCGGTTCAACTCTCCTTAATACTGTTCGGTAGTTAATAAATTGCCCCAAAGCATTATGAAACTCTGAAATTAGAGACTGTCGAATAAAACTTTTGATTTCAACAGCAATTTTTTTGCCATCTTTTTCAGCGCCAACGAGTTTTTCAGCACCTAAATCAACATACAGATCGACTCCACCAAATTCTAAATAAAGAGGATCGTTAGTAATAATCCAATTTTCTTTGATTAAGGCATTTTTTACAGCATCATGGAAGACATCTTTAGCAGGCATAATTTACTACAACATCAACACTTTATATTGTATAGCTATTTCAAAAATTATTACCATCAAAAATAGGTTCAACATATTGTCAAAAGCTTAGAGAGTAATTCTTTAAAATAAAATTAACCGTTTTTTTTATATCATAGCAATTCCTTTTCCTTCAGATCACAATAATCAGTTATCAGTGTGCCTTAACTTATCTAACAAACACTATATAGAAAACAAGAATTTGTCTTCTTTGTTGCCAAATCTGATATTCCCTAAAAAAAAAATTCTGCTTCATCTATATTTATATTGATAAATGCTATATTCACCTTTTGCTAAAAATTAAAATGCTTGTTTTCTGATTTATGCAAAATTCATAGAGTAAATTACTGGAATATGTTTAAATTGAAATAGCAGTTAAATTTACTAATAAACTTAATATGGCCACCAAACTAATTGAACTAGAAGATGGGATTTTGGTTGAAGCGGAAGTTCCAGATGGTGAAGCAAAACCTATTTCTACTAATGACGTTAAAAAAGTTAAATCTACTTTTGCCCAAGTTAAACCTATATTAGTTAGTATTAGTCGTCCTATTGCTGAAGCTTGGCAAGAAATTAATCAAGATATGAAAATTGAACAAGCTGAGGTGGAAGTAGGTTTTAATTTTGAGGGTGAAGGAAATCTCTATATTACTAAAGAAAAAGCTGGTGCAAGTTTCCAAGTAAAATTAGTTCTTAAACCAAGTACACCAAAACCATTTGAAGTCATAATTGTCAACAATAAAGGTGAAGAAGTTAATCGTAGTTCCCATGAAGTGACATCTTTTACTGAAGATTTGGGTAAAGGTATAATGTTAGAAATGGTGTCTATTCCTGGGGGTACTTTTGTGATGGGTTCGCCAGAAAACGAAGTAGAAAAAGATAATGCTGAAAGTCCTCAACATGAAGTTACTATCCAACCATTTTCTATGAGTAAATATCCTATTACTCAAGACCAATATCAAGCTATTATGGGTGAAAACCCCTCTAATTTTAAAGGAGGAAAACGCCCTGTAGAAACTGTTACTTGGAAGAATGCTCAAAAGTTCTGTCAAAAGTTATCCCAGAAAACTAAGAAAACTTACAAACTACCAAGTGAGAGTCAATGGGAATACGCCTGTCGGGCTGGCACAACTACACCGTTTTATTTTGGAGATACTATTACTACTGACTTAGTTAATTACAATGGCGACTATATTTATGGCGATGCTCCTAAAGGTAAATTTCGAGGGGAGACAACGGATGTAGGCAGTTTTCCTCCTAATGCTTTTGGTTTATATGATATGCACGGGAATCTGTGGGAGTGGTGTCAGGATATTGGGCATGAGAATTATGAAGGTGCGCCTAATGATGGTAGTGCTTGGGAAACAGGAGGAGATAGTAAGGTACGAGTTATTCGTGGTGGGTATTGGGATGATGAACCTGGGAATTGTCGGAGTGCTTCCCGTCTTTGGGGAGATGCTGAATTCTCCAATGACAACAGGGGTTTCCGGGTAGTTTATTTGCTTGATGCGTAACAAAGAATAGAAACCGGGTTTGTATTTAATGCCTCAGTATACTAACATCTACCTCTCACAAACCCGGTTTCTTATGTATGAGGAAAAAATATTTAGATTACTTTATTCTCGAAAGAGAATAATTTAACTTTTCAACCATTCATACCACTCATTTAAACCCTCTCCACTAATGGCAGAAACCTGGAAAATTTTAATATTAGGATTTACCTGTTTTGCATATTCAATACAAAGATTCACATCAAATTGTACATAAGGCAATAAATCAATTTTTGTCAGAATCATTACTTCACTTTCCCGAAACATATAGGGATATTTAATTGGTTTATCTTCTCCTTCAGTAACTGATAGAATTGCTACCTTACAATTTTCTCCTAAATCAAATAAAGCAGGGCAAACTAAATTCCCCACATTTTCAATCATCAAAACTGAATTTAAAGGAGGGTTTAATTCTGTATAACCTTTCTCTACCATTGCAGCTTCTAAGTGACAACCTTTGCCAGTATTAATTTGTACAACTTGACAACCCGTTTGGCGAATTTTTTCTGCATCATTAATAGTTTCTTGGTCGCCTTCAATTACACTAAAAGTTAATTCAGATTTTAAATCATTAATCGTCCGAGTTAATAAAGTTGTTTTGCCAGATCCAGGAGAACTAACTAAATTTAAAGCCAGAATATTTCGACCTTTAAACCAACCTCGGTTTTGGGCAGCTATCAGATCATTTTTCTGTAAAATTTTCTGTTCTAAACTAATAGTTGTTGCCTCAATTTTTGCATGAACTTCTGCCGTTTCGTGATGATGATGTTCAGGAGTATGATTATCAGAATGAGTATGAGTAATAACAGTACCATCTGGGAGAGTATGAGTATGAGAATGATGCTTATCTACTGTCATTTTTTCTCCTGTTTGAGAATTAGTAATAGTAATTTGATTACCACCGGAACAACCGCAAGTTACACACATGATTTTTCTTTCTCCATTTCTTTAATTTTTTGTTTTTGAGATTTGATTATAAGTAGGTCATTTCAGTTATCAGTTATCAGTACCTCCGACTTAACTCGGAGGCTTGAAATACTGAGTTATACCAAATCCGGGTTAAAAAAAAGGTGTATATATATAGTTAACACCTTTTATTCTATGCGGATTTAATATTAAACATTTTTTTCATCCTCTTAAAAGGGGAGGCTTTGGACCTCATTTTTTCGTAAGTGGGAAAATTTACAAGTACGTCATTGCGACTGTAACAAAGAAGTAATTAATTTTATATTTGTCTCAAACCTTTTTATATTACACACATAATTCTTCTACTTCCATTTCCTTAATTTTAAGTTCTTGACCTTGAATAATATCAAGTTCAACACTGTTACAAACATGACAAATACCGAATGGTTGCTTCAAGGGAATTTCTGTCGCACATTGACGACATTTTCCTAAACCGGGAATTTTGATAATTTCTAAAGTTGCCCCTTCTAAAACAGTACCTTTACTACAAACATCAAAACAAAATTCAATAGCATCAGGCATAATGGCAGAAAGTTCACCTATTTCTAAAGTGACTCGTTTAACAGTTTTGTCGCCAGAATTTTCAGCAACGATGGCAACAATATTTTGAGTGATTCCTAATTCGTGCATATTTACAATCTTTTCCAGTTTTTCAGGTGATTTTTCAGTTAAAAGTTAGAAGATAGGGAGAGAACTTTCAGCCTAAAAAATTTAGTTTGAGACTATTCATATTGACTGATAAAAAAACTATTTTCTCTCCCCTAAAAAAATCTCAGTAGTAGGCGATCGCCCACTACATTTTTTAATTACAAAAGTTCATCAGGGTTAATACCTCTTTCCCTGAGAATTTCTGCTAGTCGGTCAGCTCGTTGTTTTTCCTGTTCAGCACGTTGTTTTTCTTGTTCAGCACGTTGTTTTTCTTGTTCAGCACGTTGTTTTTCTTGTTCAGCACGTTGTTTTTCTTGTTCAGCACGTTGTTTTTCCTGTTCTGCTCGTTCATCTCCAGTTAACAAAATATTCCCCGAATCATCACACCAGCGCAACCAATCATATTCTTTTCCTTCAAAAATACCATGCCAAATTGTTAAACGTAATCCCACTTGAGACAAATAGAAATTTCCTAGCTCTACATAACTATTACCTCGTAATTCATAGACTCGTAAAATCGTTTCTCCAAGTTGTTTTAGTGGGTCAAAAACGACATAATAACCAACCGCAGCAAAAGCATAATCTTGTAATTTACCACCTAGTTCATTACCGATTTTATTAGAGACAATTTCGATGGCTACTTCTGGAGGTTTGCCAAAAGAAAATACAAAATAAGAACGATTCTGTTTTTGACTCCAATCTTCCGGTACTTTGACTCGTAAACTGAGGAGAACGTCTGGTACGAGTGGTGGTATTTTATTGCCGTAAAAAAGCCCGACATTGGCAGTTGCTAAAAATGGTAAGTCTGTTGAAAAAGAACTATATAAAGTAGTAGTTAATAGTCGTTGTTGTTTCTCAGTAATTAAATTATCCACAGGAGTATCATCCTCAGTAATAACTTCACTAATATCTGGTTCTACAAATTCAAAATCTTCTGGTTGCTTTTTGAAACTTTTGGGGGATGATTCAACATTTGTTTGTGTTGGTGATATAGACATAATTTTTTTCCTTATCTGTGATTAAATCAAAAGCGAAAAGTCTAATCAATGAGATTCCTTTCTACTTCAAAAATTTTCAGGTTTTACAGTCTGCCACAAAGCATCAACTTCATCTGGTGCATAAATATCCTCACTTGTTAATTCCACAAAATCTTCTAAACGACGATTTAAAAAAGTTCTAGCAACTTTAATTATTTCTGCTTCTGGATAATTAGAATGAACCCAAATATTAACTTCAAACGAATTTATTCCATCTGAGTTTAGCAAGAATTTGACCAGATGATACTTATCAGAAAATCCAGGACGTTCTTGATACTTATTAAGTTCGATAATTTCAATTTTAGCATCAAAAAAAGTTGTCATGTTATTCAAATATTCAGGTTGTGAACTTAAACAATTGATATTAAATATATGGTAGTCCTGTACATACAGCCTAAATTAGTTCATTATGTCATCTATACCTTTTATATATAACCTTCTGACATTTTATTTTAAAGTAGTAAAATTAGGTTCATTTAGAGAAGTTCTGAGTAAGGGGGTTTTACTGTTTTCATATTTCTCTAAATATTCATTTATATATGAATTTTTACCAGTACCTATCTTACCCAAAGAACGCTCTTGATCAAGTTGTAACTTATAAATATAGTTTTCAAGATAAACAAAGACAACTTCATTTCCTGTTAAGTATCCTTCAAATCCAGGAGAAAATTGTTTATCTTTATAAGTTATACCAAGACCTGAATTAGAAAATGTTAAATTTTCCCAGTCTATTTCTGGTTGTATAGTTCTTGCTTTATCTCCTGAAATAAGAAGCTCTAATTTGGGATTATCTTTAGGTATCTTAGAATTAAGCTTTCTAATTAACTCATAAACAATATCATAAACTTTATCAAGAAATTTATGAGCTACATTTATAAATAACCCATCTTTTATATTACTTGATGCTTTATGTTTAATTTTATCTATCAAAAAATTTTCATTATACTGTTGATTTTCTGATTCTAAAATATCTGTTAAAGCATTTCTAAGAGGAGGAATAGACTGCCAACGAGCACCTATCATTTGTATAAAAGCTGTATCAAAAACCATATTAATTCTTAATAATATGTGTTCTGGTAATTTTGATAATTTATCTTTAGCTTTTTTAGTTTGATGTGGTTTGTTTCGTTTTTCATCAGAAAGATAAATAGGTTCTTTTCCTGTTATTAGAAAAAATAAAATACCACAAATTTGTGTTATATCTGACCTTGGGTCTCTTTGTAAACCACTTTCTCGTCTATGCTCTGGAAGAAACAAAAACCTATTTCCTACATCCTGTTCTATAGGTGTCACATTTATATCATCTTCTTTGTTGAAAGATAGACCAAAATCTATTAGGAATGGAGTGTCAATATTGTTATCTTTAACAATAATATTGGCAGGCTTAATATCTCTATGGACTATACCTTTTTCATGGCAAAATTCAAGAGTTTTTAATAAATTAAGTGTCAAATTTATCGCATCAAATACATCCATTATCCCCTTACTTATGAAATCATATAGAGTGCTTCCTTCTATAAATTCAGTTACCATATAAAGAGGGACATCTTGATCTCCAAAATACTGGGAATTTGAATCAATTAACTTTGGTATATTAGGGCAATCTAATAGATTTAGTCTCTTTATAGCAGTTACTTCAAGGCCCATCCTTGAACGCCTTTCAAGACTTTCTTGGTTTTTAAGCTTCTTGAGTATATATTTGCCAGGAGGAAACAAATCGTTTTTAGGTTCTACTAGAAAAATCAGACCTTGACCTCCACTAGCAATTTGCTTTTCTTTAGAAAGTTTCCAATTTTCATCCCAAGGTTTTTTCTTGCTCATAAATTTTAGTCTTAATAGAAGAAAACTTATTAATTATACCACAACATTGTTGAGAGCTACCCTGTTTAACTTCAGTAGTTTTTACTGAGGTTAAATTTATGCTTATTAGCAAAGCAGAAGCACAAAAAGCTTTTGGGTGATAATGGTTGTCATGTTTGTTATATGTTCAAAATATGTCTTCAAATTATACATCCTTCTATTCCTGCTAGCTTCCTCTAACAAATTCTTGGCAGTTGGTCTCCCACTAACATATCCACAATACGCTCGGTGCCAAAGGTGGTTTGCAACAACAAAATTCCAGGAGGAGAAGCAATAACTTCCCCCACAATAGCAGCATCAATACCCGCAGGATGAGATTTCATTGCTGCCAACACAGTTTCCGCTTTTTCTCCGGGCACCACCGTCACTAACTTACCCTCATTGGCAAAATATAAAGGATCGAGACCGAGAATTTCACAGACTCCCTGCACCTCCTCCCGCACCGGTAGGGAAGATTCAAAAAGTCGTATCCCTACTTCCGAACTCATGGCAAATTCATTTAATACTGTTGCCACACCGCCACGGGTAGCATCTCGCATCGCCCTAACTTCCGGACAAACATCAAGAATAGTATCAACCAAACCATTCAAAGCTTGAGTATCACTTTCCACTTCCGTTGCTAAAGCTAAGTCTCCACGGGCGATCGTAATAGCTGCTCCGTGATCTCCAAGATAACCATTCACAATAACGGCATCCCCTGGTTGGAGATTTTGGGCAGAAATGGAAACGCCAGAACGAATGACACCTACCCCCGCAGTATTGATAAATAATTTATCCGCAGCACCACGGTGAACAACTTTTGTGTCTCCAGTGACAATTTGAACTCCGGCGACATCTGCTGCAACTTTCATACTTTTTGCTATTTGTCGGAGGGAGTCAACAGAGAAACCTTCTTCAATAATCATTCCGCAGGAAAGATATAAAGGTTTTGCTCCACTCATCGCTAGATCGTTAACGGTGCCGTTGACTGCGAGTTCGCCAATATTTCCTCCAGGAAAAAATATGGGGTCAACTACATAAGAGTCGGTGGTAAAAGCAAGTCTGTCTCCCTGAGCGGTGAGAGTTGCCAGGTCAAATGTTGCTTGGTCTTCTAATTGAGATAGGGTAGGGTTGTCAAAGTTGCCGACAAAAATATCTTCTATGAGGTCGCGCATTGCTTTCCCACCGCTACCGTGAGCGAGGGTAATGTTGGTATCGCGGACTTTTGTCGGGCGACGTCGCGCTCGTTCGATTTTTTGAAATAAAGGATGTTGCTTGGGTTCGTTGGAGAGAGAGTTTGTCATATTAAATATCAATTTAATTAAGATTGGTGATTTTTGGATTTAGTAGTCTATTTACGATAGTATTTTTTTCAAATTTTTAACCTGACGTTTAATCTCTGAATCATCTTTCATTTTATTTAAAGGAGCTTTGTATTTTTTTAACTGCTCAATAAATTCTTTATTTGTATTTGTCTATTTAGTCAAATAATTTTAGTTAAATTAAATTCTGTAGGTTGGGTTGAGGTCTCCGAAACCCAACATAATCACAAATGCTCCATAAGCAATTATATCATGTCCGGTTGAACAGTTATAAATAAACTACTCAGGAGTCAGGAGTCAGGAGTCAGGAGTCAGAATTTCCTACGGAATGCTGCGCAAACAGGAGGGAAGAAAGAAGAAAAGAAGGAGAAAGTTTTTTTTATCACTAATTATCCGGACATGATATTAGATCTTCTGCCTTCTGCCTTCTTCAATTAACTTCCAGGCGACATAATCTCACTTTTTCAATAATATTAGCTCCCATTTTTTCATAGAAGTTAATACCTTGAGAGTTATTAATATTTACAGTCCAATCAATTCTACCACAACCTGTTTCTTCAGCTATTTGATACAGACGAGTTATTAAAGCTTTACCAATTTTTTGACCTCGGTATTCTTCTTTTAAATACAAATCATCTAGCCAAATTCCAGGTTTAGCTAAAAATGTAGAATAAATTCGATGATAACTAGCGAAACCTACAGGTTTACCTCCAACTTCAGCTAATATAGCGCTACGCATTAAGGCTCTTGACATTTCTAAATCCTAAAACCCTTTATTAGTCTACTATTCCCTATTCCCTATTCCCTATTCCCTAGCGCGTAGCGCTATAAAATTGAAGTGAGAGGATTTGTGCAGAATAGATCCTTATTTAGTTGTTCGGTTGTGGCTTTGAGAGATTCGGGGCAGCCGTCAAATTCTGCTTTTAGATAAAGCAATTCCATAATGGCTTTTATGTCAGTGGGAACTGCGTCTCTGATTACTATTTCTGTTTTAACCATAATTTTTAGACGGCAATTTTAAAATAATTAATTCCTTACCGAAATATTGTGGTTTAAAGCCTCCCCTTGGATAGGGGATAATAAATAAAAATTTTCCTGTTCGTCAATCCTCTTGTTTTCAAGGAGAGGTAATTCTCAATTCTCAATTCTCAATTCTTGAATTACTTCAGACGAACTGCCAATTTTTACCAGAAAAATCAACTATTATTTTCTACATTTTCTGCATGACGATCGGGATGTTTATCAATATGAAGTTGACCGCCGATCGCCCAATTTTCTCGACTAAATTCATCGATATGAACTGTCACCCACTCTCGTTTTGATCCTAAAGTAGAAACTACTGAATCAGTAACGGCTTTTGCTAGTTTGCGTTTTAATTCAACTGAATGGCCATCAGCAATCTGAATAGTTATAAATGGCATAATTTTTTCCTCGTTCCTAATTGATGAATATATAAAGTATAAGTAAAAAAAAGTAGTTTGAAAACACTGACTGGTGACATATTTTTCAAACTACTTTGCTTTTTTCCTCATTTCATATTAATGGTTAATACACTACCTTCTACCTTCTTCCTTCTACCTTCTTCCTTCTTAAACAAACGACCATATTTATAATAGGCAGCACAAGCGCCTTCAGAGGAAACCATACAAGTGCCGATAGGATTTTCGGGAGTACAAGCAGTACCAAATACTTTACACTGCCAGGGTTTCAACACACCTTTTAGAATTTCCCCACATTGGCAAGCTTTAGCATCAGCAACTTTTTTGTTCGGCACACAAAACTTAATTTCTGCATCAAAATAGGCATAAGCATCAGTAATTTTTAACCCAGACTCAGCAATTTCTCCCAAACCACGCCACTCAAACGTATCTCGCACTTCAAATATTTTGCTCATTGCTTCCAGTGCCACCTTATTACCGCTTTCTTTCACCACCCGACTATATTGATTTTCTACCTCACAACGACCTTCTAACATTTGCTGTAGCAACATCGAAATAGATTGCAAAATATCTAGAGGTTCAAATCCTGATACCACCACGGGTTTATGATATTTTTCGGAAATTACGCGGTAGGGTTCGGTACCAATAACCATACTCACATGACCAGGCCCAACAAAACCTTGCAGCTCTAAGTCTGGGTTGCTGAGTAATGCTTCTAGAGCGGGTACAACTAAAACATGATTACTGAAAACGCTGAAGTTGAAAATATTTTCTGCTTCTGCTTGCAAAATAGTTAAAGCTGCACTAGGAGCAGTAGTTTCAAAACCCAAACCAAAGAAAATAACGTCTTTGTCTGGATTTTTCCTCGCTATTTGCAAACTATCCAGGGGCGAATAAACCATCCGAATATCTGCACCCTGAGCTTTTGCTTGCAACAGACTTTTTTGGGAACCAGGCACCCGCATCGCATCCCCAAAAGTCGTAAAAATAACGTTTAATTTTTCTGCCAGAGCGATCGCGTCATCTAATCTACCCCTGGGCATGACGCAAACCGGACATCCAGGGCCATGTATTAGTTCGATATTATTAGGTAAAACTTCCTCAATGCCATATTTGAAAATAGAGTGAGTGTGACCGCCACAAACTTCCATTATTTTTAGTGGGTGTTCCGTGGTGTATCCTAATTTTTGGCTGAGTTTATCAATTTCTATTACTAAACCTTGCGCTTTGTCGGGGTCGCGAAATTCTTTAATATATTTCATAAATTTTTTCCTTTTATGTTATAAGTTGTCATATTGTAGGTTGGGTTAAGCATTAGCGGAACCCAACAAATCAGTTAGGACTTATGCAGTACAACATATTTTCATCATTCATCATTGTTACCGATAAGGAAGCAATCTCAAATCCTAGTTTTTTGTATCTTATATCAGTTGTCAGAAATAAATAGACATCTCTAGAAACTAAGTTTTTCCCAGGTATTACAAGGGTTTGAGATTAATTATCGGAGAGGTATAATATAATAATATGTTGGGTTTATCCTGCGGATAAGCTCCGCTAACGTTTCCTCAACCCAACCTACAGCTATATATTTTAGGTTTCATTTCTTCAATCAAACCTATTTTTTAATTCATTACCGAAAAATTAAGGTATAAAGCCTCTCCATTCATGGAGAAAGAAGAGGTAATATCATGTCCGGTTGAATAGTTATAAATAAAAAGGGAGGAGTCAGGAGTCAGGTGTCAGGAGGGAAGAGGGGGAAAGAAAGTATATGCATGAGAAAGTTTTTTTATCACTAATTATCCGGACATGATATAATTATTAATTATTAATTGTTGAAAGCAGCAACTTCCTGCAATAATTTCAAAGTTTCTATTGCTTCTTCCTCATCTACACGGTTCATGGCAAAACCTACATGAACTAACACCCAGTCGCCAACACATGATTCAACTGGATGTTCTTCATCAACTATGCAGGCAATATTAACCTCCCGTTTCACCCCACTAATACTAACCATTGCCAACTTATGTTCGGCATTGGTTATTTCTGTAATTTGACCGGGAATACCTAAACACATTTTTCTTAAATTAGTTTTAAACTTATTTTGAGTTGCTAGAGAGTGCATCAATATTTTATTTTTACCTCCCCTACTCCCCTACTCCCCTGCTCTCCTACCTCCTTTTTCAAGTCTAGCAGCAGCGATCGCTACTTGACCTAGAGATAAACCGCCATCATTAGGTGGAACTTGACTGTGGGTCAAAACTTCCAACCCCATTTTAATGAGGCGATCGCTCACTCCTGTAAGTAACAATTTATTTTGAAATACTCCACCAGTCAAAGCCACTTGATTAAACTCACAACTCTGATGTAACCCAGCCACCATCTCAGAAATAGCGATCGCTAATCCTTGATGAAACTTTGTTGCCATCAGAGCTGGAGCAGCACTTTGTTTTAGATCTATCAGTAAGGATTGCCACATCGGCAGCGGCAATAGATAAGTAAGAGGGAATTTACTATCTGTTTGTGACTTTAACATATTGAATTGGTAAGCTTCAACTTCTTTAGTATCACTTAATAAATCCCTCTTTTCTAAAGCCTCCAAATTTATTGCAGCTTGGCCCTCATAACTACAAGATTCTCGACAAATTCCAATTGCAGCAGCTACCGCATCAAATAACCGTCCACAAGAAGAAGCTAGGGGGGAGTTAATCTTTTTTTCCATCATTTGATTCAGCAAAGCTAGAGGCTTTGTTTGGAAAAAATTAAATAATTCTAAATCTTCGTAATCCTTAAGAAAATCTAAACCAAAAGCAGATACCAAATGGGCATAAGTATTCCGCCAAGGTTGATAAATAGCCTGTTCGCCTCCAATCATTGGTATAGGTTTAAAAGTTCCTAAACGTTGAAATCCTTGATAATTTGCTAATAAAAATTCTCCGCCCCAAAAAGTTCCATCTTCCCCATAACCCAATCCATCTAAAGCAATTCCTAAAACTGGCTGACAATTAATATCTAATCGATTTTCTGCCATACAAGCTGCTATATGACTATGGTGATGCTGCACTTCAATTATTTTTAAATTATTAGCAACAGCCAAATCTTTACCAAGTTTTGTTGATAAATATTCTGGGTGTTTATCCACAACAATTGCACTTGGTTCTGCCTCTAATAAACCTAAAAAAAGATTCAAAGTTTTTTCATAAGCTGTAGCAGCTAAATTATTTTCTAAATCCCCAATATGTTGAGATAAAATAGCCTGTCCGTCACGCAATAAACAAAAAGTATTTTTTAATTCACCTCCCATTGCCAAAATAGGGGGTATATCGGCAAATCCAGGAGGCAAATTAATCGGAGCGGGGGCATAACCACGGGCGCGACGTAATACTTGAGGCACTTCTTTAATAACTCGCACTACAGAATCATCAACTCGATTAAAAATAGGGCGATTATGTATGAGAAAATAATCAGCAATTTCTGATAGTTTTTCCCGCGTTTCTTCGTTATCAATACACTGAGGTTCATCAGAAAAATTGCCACTTGTTAATACTATGGGAACATTTAAACGACGCAATGCTAAATGATGCAATGGCGTATATGGCAACATGAAACCTAAAGTATTTTGTCCGGGTGCAACACTAGGTGCTAACTGTTGTCCAATAGTTGGTTCCAACAAAACAATAGGAGCGGCTACACTTTCGAGTAATTTCTGTTCCGTTTCACTAATACTGCAATATTCAGAAATCATCTCAATATCTCGCGCCATCAAGGCTAAAGGTTTATCCGGGCGTCGTTTGCGAAGACGTAATTTTTGCACCGCTTCCTCATTTGTGGCATCGCAAGCAAGATGAAAACCGCCTAACCCTTTGATAGCAACTATCATTCCTCGTTGGATGAGAGTGCAAACCGCATCCACATCATCCAACATTGAGAACATATCGGCACTGACTGGTTTACCATCCGCTCTTTCTAACCAAGCTTTCGGTCCGCAGACATGACAAGCAGTAGGTTGAGCGTGGAAGCGACGGTTGAGGGGATCGGAATAGTCTTGCTGACATTCTGGGCAAAGGTTAAAATCTGCCATCGTCGTATTTTTGCGGTCATAAGGTAATTTTTTGATGATACTGAGGCGGGGTCCGCAGTGGGTACAGTTGGTGAATGGGTAACGATACCACCGACTCAAGGGGTCGAATATTTCACTTTTGCAGGTGGAGCAAGTGGCAGCATCGGGGGCTATTTGGGTACGAATGGTGTTGTTGGTGCTGGAGGCGATGATAAAATCTGGGAAATTTGCGTTGTCGAGGGGGTGGCGCGTAATGGTTTCGATGTGGGCAAGTGGAGGGCGTTCAGAATGAATTTTTTCGATGAAGTCGTCGATAGTAGAGCGATCGCCCACAACTTTAATTAAGACACCTTGTCCGTCGTTACTAACTTCACCGCCCAAACCCAAAGTTTTAGCAATGCGGTAGACAGTAGGGCGAAAACCGACACCTTGGACAGTGCCATAAACTCGAATTTCTTCTGCTATTATTTCAGACATTATAGATAATAATTATGATGATTTTTGATTATAATAACTGATAAAATTTGTCTGGTGTGATGAAGTATAGAAAATGATAATATTACTGTCATATCATGTCCGGATCATCAACGAGGGAAGGGGGTTGGGGGGTTAGGTTTTATCTACAATTTTAGTTTGGACGCGCTTACAGATATAATATTAACAATATTCCTAAAATCTAAAAAACTATGAACGACAAATTTAAAAAATTAGTTAAGTTAGCCAAGCAGAGATACAAAGAAGAACTTACTTCAGTTGAGAAAAGGTTATTAAAAGCTATTGTTAAAGGAGAAGTAGTTGATTATCAAGTTAAATCTCCAGAACTTACTTTGGTTAAGGAACAGTTAGATTTAGAACTGTTAAAACAGTTAGATGATGTAGAAAATTTAGAAGATTTAGAAGATTTAGGTTTAGAAAAGTTAAAGGAGTTAGAAAACTCAGAACATCCAGAACAGTTAAAACAGTTATTAGTAGCGATCGCTAAAGAAAAGGAATTTAATAATCCAGCTACAGCGGAATCATGGGGAAAAAAGCGGATATTATCGGCTGAGTTTATTGACTGGTTATGTACGGATGTGGAAGCTTTTAAATATTTTACTAATCATGGTTTACAGGTTCGTGGAGCTAAGATTTCGGGGGAATTAAATCTTGAGTTTGTTAAATTTGAAAGTTTATTGTATTTCACAGAATGTGTTTTTACAGAAAAAATTATTCTGAGGGGAGCGAAGGTAGAAGAAATCAAGTTTGATGGCAGTCATGTTGTTGGTATTGATGCTGAGTTGATTGAAGTTAGGGGTAATTTATATTTGGAAAATGGCTTTCAGAGTAAGGGTGAGGTAAGTTTATCTGGAGCTACTATTAGTGGTCAACTCTCTTGTATTGGAAGTCATTTCTCTAATGAAGAAGAAGATGCTCTCTTTGCTGACAATATAGAAGTCAAAGGTTCTGTCTTTCTCAGAGAAGGTTTCAAAGCTAAGGGTAGAGTCAGTTTATCTGGAGCTACTATTGGCGATCAACTCGACTGTAGTGATGGTTATTTCTATAATCCAGAAGGAGATGCGATTTTTGCTCAAGGTATAGAAGTCAAAGATTCTGTCTTTCTCAGAGAAGGTTTTAAAGCTGAGGGTAGAGTCATTCTATCTGGAGCTATTATTGGTTTACTCGACTGTAGTGATGGTCATTTCTATAATCCAGAAGGAGATGCGCTCTTTGCTGACAACATAGAAGTAAAAGCTGATATCTTTCTGAGAGAAAGTTTCAAAGCTGAGGGTAGAGTCAGTCTAGTAGGAGCTACTATTAGTGGTCAACTCGACTGTAGTAACGGTCATTTCTCTAATCCAGAAGGAGATGCGCTCAATATTCAGAATATAGAAGTCAAAGGTTCTGTCTTTCTTGGCTATTATTTCAAGGCTGAGGGTAGAGTCATTCTATTAGAAGCTACTATTGGTGGTCAACTCGACTGTAGTGACGGTCATTTCTATAATCAACAAGGAGATGCTCTCTTTGCTGAAAGTATAGAAGTCAAAGGTTCTGTCTTTCTGAGAAATGATTTCAAGGCTGAAGGTAGGGTAAGTCTATATAGAGCTACTATAGGCGGTCAACTCTCTTGTATTGAAGGTCATTTCTATAATCCAGAAGGAGATGCGCTCTTTGCTGAGAATATAGAAGTCAAAGCTGATGTCATTCTGAAAAATGGTTTCTATGCTGAGGGTAGGGTAAGTCTATCTGGAGCTACTATTGGTGGTCAACTCGACTGTAGTGATGGTTATTTTTCTAATAAAGAAGGAGATGCGCTCTTTGCTGAAAGTATAAAAGTTCAAAGTGGTGTTTTGCTGAGAAAAGGTTTTAAGGCTGAGGGTAGAGTTAGCCTATATGGAGCTACTATTGGTGGTCAACTCTATTGTAGTGGAGGTCATTTCTCTAATCCACGAGAATATGCACTTTTTGCCCAAGGTATAGAAGTCAAAGGTTCTGTTTTTCTGAGCGATCGCTTCAAGGCTGAGGGTATGGTTGGTATACCTGGAGCTACTATTGGTGGTGTACTCTCTTGTAGTAGAGGTCATTTCTCTAATCCCGGCAAATATGCGCTCAATGCTCAGAATATAGAAGTCAAAGCTTCTGTCTTTCTGAGAAATGATTTCAAGGCTGAGGGTAGAGTCAGTTTATTAGAAGCTAATATTGGCGGTAAACTTGATTGTATTAAAGGTCATTTTTCTAATCCTGAAGGAGATGCCATCTTTGCTCAAGGTATAGAAGTCAAAGGTTCTGTTTTTCTGAGTGATGGCTTCCAGGCTGAGGGTAGAGTCAATCTATCTGGAGGTACGATTTATGGTGTACTCTCCTGTATTAAAGGTAATTTCTCTAATCAAGAAGGAGACGCGCTCTTTACTCAGGGTATACAAGTCAAAGCTGATGTATTTTTAAGTAATAATTTCAAGGCTGAGGGTAGAGTCAGTCTATCTGGAGCTACTATTGGTGGTCAATTTTCTTGTAGTGGAGGTAATTTCTCTAATCCCGGAAAATATGCGCTAATTGCTAATAATGTAGAAGTCAAAGGTTCTGTATTTCTGAAAAATGGCTTTAAGGCTAAAGGTAGGGTAAGTCTATCTGGAGCTACTATTGGTGGTCAACTTGATTGTATCAGAGGTCATTTCTCTAACCCACAAGGATATGCGCTCTTTACTGAGAATATAGAAGTTAAATCTAATATATTTCTGAGAAATGGCTTCCAGGCTGAGGGTAAAGTCAGTCTATCTGGAGCTACTATTGGCGATAAATTATCTTGTAATGGAGGTCATTTTTCTAATAAAGGAGGAACTGCCCTAATTGCTAATAATATAGAAGTCAAAGGTTCTGTTTTTCTAACTAATGATTTCAAGGCTGAGGGAGAAGTTAGTTTATATGGAGCTACTATTGGAGGTCAACTCGCTTGTATCAGGGGTCATTTCTCTAATCAAGAAGGAGATGCGCTTTTTGCTGAAAGTATAAAAATCAAAGCTGATGTCTTTCTGAAAAATGACTTTAAGGCTGAGGGTAGGGTAAGTCTATCTGGAGCTACTATTGGCGGTAGACTAGATTGTAGTCAAGCTCATTTCTCTAATCCAGGAAAAAATGCGCTCAATATTCAGAATATAGAAGTTAAAACTAATATCAGTCTAAGTGATGGCTTCAAAGCTGAGGGTGAAGTAGATTTAACAGCAGCAAATATTCAAGGAAATCTTGACTGCACTAATGGCAACTTTTCTAACGAAAAAGGTAATGTTTTATCTGCCGAAGGAATGAATGTTGAAGGGGATATTATTTTAGATAAAGGAACTTTTCAAGGGAAAATTTACTTAGTTAGTGCCAGAGTTGATGACACATTAAGTATGGTCAAAATTCAACAAGAAAAAGTAACTTTCCCTCTATATTTACTTCTCCTATATCCTTTGATTAAAAATATAAAAAATAATCAAATTGCATCATTACTTCAAACAGAATATCAAAGAATAGAATCTCACTACATGAAAATAGACCTACAATTTGCCAGAATAGGTCGCCTCAGAGACGATGAAGAAAGCTGGCCTGAAAAGAACAATCTAAACCTTGATGGTTTCATTTATCAGAAATTTGGTACAGATGATAATATTCAAGTTCTAAAAGATGCCAAAACCCGCCTCAAATGGCTGAGACTTCAACCAGACTTTTTTCCTCAAACTTATGAACAACTAGCTGAAGTTTTAAAAAAAGAAGGCGATATAGATGCTTCGACAGAAATTTTAATTCATAAAGAAAGAGATATTAGACCAAAACTCAACAGATTAAGTAAGTTTTGGAATTACTTTTTAGATATTACAATTGTCTATGGCTATAAACCTACAAGAGCTTTACTTTTGAGTTGTATTTTTATTTTCACTGGTTTTTATTTCTTTCGTTCAGGTTATGAAAATTGTTTAAACTCAATATCTAATAATAAATGTCTATTTTCACCAGCTTCAGAAATTAGTCCGTATACTGAAGAAACTAACAATAAAACCATTGATATAGACTATCCAGAATTTAATTTCTGGTTATATTCATTAGATACATTCATCCCCATAGTTGACCTACATCAACAAACATATTGGCTGCCAAATCCTAAAAAAGGTAAAGAAATTCCATTAATATTATTTAAAGTCAAAAGTGGTGCTTTACTTAAATGGTATTTATGGATTCACATAATCTTTGGTTGGATATTAACATCCCTCTGGGTAGCAGGTTTTAGTGGTTTAGTTCGTGGTTAAAGCTATAATAATATTATTCCTAAAACCATGAGCAAACCAATATGAATTATGTCAGCAAAAGATTTCTTTCACGACACAGTTAGAGTGGCTTTAGAAAAAGATGGATGGAAAATTACTAAAGATCCTCTATTTCTGAAGCTAACTCAACAGTTTAGGATTAACATAGATTTAAAAGCAGAAAAGTTTATAGTGGCAGAAAAATCCACTCGGACAATAGTCGTAGAAATAAAAAGCTTTGTTAGTAAATCGGCAGTTTCTGAATTTCATATAGCAGTCGGTCAATTTCTTAACTATCGTCTAGCATTAGATCAGTTAGCATTAGAATGGGTGCTTGATTTAGCAATCCCTATAGATGTTTATCAAGATTTTTTTTCTGACTTATTTGTGCAAACTGTCTTAGAAAAGTATCAGATAAAATTGTTAGTTTTTAATGCGCAAAAACAGGAGATAACATTATGGAAAAACTAGATTATCGCGAGTTAGTTAAACAAATTATTAATCAACACGCTCAAGAGGAACATGAAGAAGGTATGGAAACTACAGAAATAGTTTTCGATTTAGAACGCGATCGCTATTGATTATTATATGTAGGATGGCATGACGAACAAAGAATCTATGGAACTCCAATTCATATTGATATTAAAGATGGGAAAATTTGGATTCAAAGAGATTTTACAGAAGAAGGATTAGCTTATCAGTTGGTAGAATTAGGAGTACCAAAAACAGATATTATCTTGGGATTTCGAGCGCCTTATATTCGACAATTTACAGGATTTGCATACGAAAAAACGGTATAGATAACTTAGTTATCTAAAAATGACTTAGGCTATTAGCCAAGGATTGAAATCTTTGGTGACGATACGAGGCAATCTCCGCACACCCCTGAGATTGCTATCCGTTCCGGAATGCTCCGGAAACCTTCCACTACGTTCCAGTCGCAATGACTGGGCTATAGCAATTATCCGGATTCTATATGATAGGTGAATATAGTAGTCAGAAATTGCCCAAGCGATCGCTACCAAGTCCATTAAACGAAAAAAATCGTAGTGCCGTGTCAAAACTAAAATTGTGGGTTAGGAGCGAGCAACCTTGGAGACCTCTCCCCCAACCCCTTCCCTGAAAGGGAAGGGGGTTAGGGGATTAGGTTTTTTTAACCCACATTTTCAAGCTTGACACGACAGTAGGGGCGGGGTTTTTGAGTTATCAGTGCGAATCGTTTGAATTCTTGATTTATCTAAACCTGCCCCTACATACTACTAATCAGTTATGCGCCCTTTCATATATTATCATTTTAATAAAAAATATTTTCTCATCTCTTGCATATATTTATCCGGATTCATTAAAGAAGATTTGAATGAATAAGATGCGTGATTCCACTTAGGTTTAATGAAGATTTGATGAAGTTGCCGAAATGCTCTTGACACTAGGGGGGGGTAAATTATGCTTAGAAATGTAAACACAAAACTGAACACAACTCAACATGAAAAACCTCAAAACCAAAACAAATACCCAACCATCTGCACGCAACTTATTTACTTCCTGCTTGTGTGGTCTGAGTTCCGCCGTCTTGGCTTCTTCTTTCGCACTTCTCGCGCCTTCTGCTTCAGCTTTCGTACCTTTAGACTCTGATGGCGATGGGTACTATGAAGGTGTTGAGAAGTTGGATGTGGCGGGGACTTTGTACGATGTAGAATTAGTAGTCGGATCATTCGAGGAGGTGTACAATGACGGGGGTGGGGTGTGGGGGGGGGTGAGTATGATTTTACGTTCGATTCTGTGGCGGAGGTAGACCTTGCGTTTAGATCGTTGTTTGCTGCTTTTGGTAATCAGCGATATCTAGAAGCAAGAGATGTTGAATCTGATTGGTCTGGTCGCACATATCGTATTGACACGAGGAACGGGTTTATTTATATAGGATATGATGAAAATGAGAAGGCACGCTTTTCAGATCCTTATATAGTTAATGGCGGCCGGCAGAGTTGGCGAGGAGGCAGCAGCTCAAGCTATGAATCTGCAAATAGAGGTCCGTATCCGCGGTGGGTGCCCCGCCAGGCGCCTTTTGCCGTGTTTACGGAACACTCGCCGAACAATGGTGGCGGCAGGAGATCAACTCCGGAACCGAGCCTAATTTTAGGTTGTATAACACTTGGCGGTTTAATGCTAGGCAGCAAAAGAAAGACCAAAGGCTAAAAACAAGAAGAAAGGGAAGTTTACCCTTCTCTTTTTTTTTCAACGATACCTGGCACATTTCAGTTATCAGTTATCAGTTATCAGTTATCAGTAGTTAGGAGACAGGAGACAGGAGACAGGAGACAGAATGAAGAAGTTGAAAAATGATAACTGTGATAATTAACTGGTAACGAGCAACTGAGAACTAAAAACAGTTAACTGAAAAGACATGGGCAGACCAAAAAGAGAATTTAAATCAGGGTATTCCTACCACATTACGACTCGGTGCAATAACAGAGACTTCAATCTCACCCGTCGAGAAACCAGGGAAATTCTACTACACATAATCAAACAAGCACAGGAAAAATACCCATTTAAACTGTATGCCTTGTGCTATTAAGAAGGAGTCAGGAGACAGGAGTCAGGAGTCAGAATGAAAGAAGGAAGAAGGAGTCAGAATGAAGAGAGAATCTACTAATTTAACGTGGAACCCGCCCCTACTATTGCAACATTTTAGGTGTGCCACGCCAGTACCATCTACTTCTGATTTCTGAGTTCAGCTCTTACCCACTTCCGAAATGCTTTCATGGTTTGATTTCTACCTAGACTTTGACAGCGATCGCGATATTCAGGAATTACTTCAGTCAAGGGTAAATCAGGAAAATGCGGACTAAATGCTGACTCTATATATTGGTTATTTTCTAATACATATATCTGCAACTTTCCTTTCTCAAATCTCCATAATTCCCATACTCCTAAACTTGCATAAATATCAGTATGAGTCCGGGAAGTTACATCTATTTCTAGTGCTAAATCTGGAGGCGTATCGATAGTTAAATCTAGACGTTCTTTCCCACGAACTTTAGCTTCATTTTCAATATAAAAACAATTATCGGGTTCTATTCCTTTTGCCATCTGCTCATTTTTGAAAGTTGTGGAACCTAGAGTTAAAAATTCTCTGTCTAGTTCTTCTAGAAGTGCTTTTAGCAAATCACTAATAATTTATTTACTAATTTCATGTTTTGGTAAGGGAGCCATAATTTCTAAAGTATTATTTGCATAAGCTATTCGAGAGGAACGATTTTCTCCTAAGTCCGTGATAATTTCTTCAAATTCCTGCCAACTTACATCTTTTAGTAATACTTTTTGTCCGGGAGGTACAGTTAATTTTTTTAGTTCTAGTAGCATTTTTTTTTGTTTTGAGTGTTATAAGAAACCGGGTTTGTGTGAGCAGATATTACTATTATAGGATATCTAAATACAAACCCGGTTTCTGATTTGTGAAAAAAAATCACTAGGTAGGGACGTTGCATGCAACGTCCCTACTGGGGAGACTGATAACTGATAACTGCTAACTGATAACTGATTTCAGGGAATCTGCCAAATTTTAATCGTTTTGTCATTACTCCCACTTGCTAAACTCCTACCATCCTGACTAAACACCACCGAGAATACATCGCTTGAATGACCTTCAAGAGTTTCCAATAATTCTCCAGTAATAGCATCCCATAAATTAATAATCCCATTGCGATATCCACTGGCAACTATTTTGCCATTCGGACTAAACGCCACCGACAAAACATCACTCATACCATACTTCAAATTTTGTATCGGTGTCGAAATAAGCTCCCCTCCATAAACCTGCCATAATTTAATCGTGCCATCCCTACTCCCACTCGCCAATACTCCACCATCTGGACTAAAAGTGAGCGATCGCACCCAGTCAGAATGACCTTTTATTGTAGATAACTCTTTTGCCTTTTGCAAATCCCATATTTTAATAGTTTGGTCGCGACTGCCACTAGCTAACATTCCACTATCTTGATTAAAAGCAACAGTATAAACCCGGTCTTCATGTCCTATTAAAGTAAACCACCGCTTCGCCTTCTGCAAATTCCAAATTTCAATCGCCTTATCCCTACCCCCACTTGCCAACATTTGATTATCCGGACTAAATGCCACCGTATCCACCCAGTCAGAATGACCGATAAGAGTAAACCAACGTTTGCCTTTTTTCATATCCCAAATTTCAATAGTTTTATCCCGACTACCACTCGCCAACATTTCCCCATTTTGACTAAACGCCACTGTTTGCACAGAGTCACCATGCCCAGTCAGAGTAAACCAACGTCTACCTTTTGTCATATCCCAAATTTCAATAGTTTTATCTCGACTCGCACTCGCTAAAGTTTCCCCATTCGGACTAAATGCTACCGAGTTTACCGAGTCAAAATGTCCGGTCAAAGTCAAGACACATTTCCAAGTTGACTGTTGCGGTTGCGGAAGAACAGTCGGTTGCACAATATGAGGCGGTGCAGTAATAGAATTTGTGGGTTGTTTTGGTTGCGGTTTGGGAGGTTGGTATGTGGGTATAGGTGGTCTAGTAGGAGTTGGAGATGGTGTGGGGGTTTTACTTGGGGATGGTGTAGGTGCAGAAATATTAGGGAGGGTAGGAAGTTTCAGGTCTGGGTTTAACTCTTTCATTACTTCCGCAGCAGACTGGTAACGCATTTTAGGATTAGTTGCCAGCATTTTATCAATAATTCTCGCTAACATACTATTGATAGACTGATTCAAATAATCTCGCCATACCCATTTATCCTTCATCACATCAAATAGATCGAAAGGAGATACTTGAGTCAACAAATAAATACAAGTTACTCCCAAACTATAGATATCACTAGCAAAAATTGCATGACCTCTTACTTGTTCTGGAGCGACATATTCCGGACTTCCAATTATTGTTCCTGGCTGCATTATGGAAGTTCCAGTAATAACTTTAGCTGCACCAAAATCAACTAATACTAATCTATTAGTATTAGTCATCCATCCAGTAGTTTGTGGAGGTGAACTACGGCGAATAATATTTTCTGGTTTAATATCTCGATGAATTACTTTATGTTCGTGAATAAACTGTAAAACTGGTAATAGTTCAGTCAAGATTTGTTTAATTTGATTACTATCAAAGGGACCCTTTTTTATTGACTCTTCAGCTAAGTTAGAACCGTCGATAAATTCTTGTACTAAATATTGATTATTATCCTGTTCAAAGTGAGCTAATAATTCGGGAATTTGTGGATGTTGACCAAGTTCATCTAATCTAACAGCTTCCTGTTGAAATAGTTCGGCAGCTTTTTTTGGGTCGCCAGTATTTTGAGGTAAAAATTGTTTAATTACACAGGGAGGATGAGAAGGTTTATCTTCATCTACGGCGAAAAAAGTCCGACCAAAACCCCCCCTACCGATAGGTTTAATGGGGCGATATCTTTCTCTGAGCAGGAGTTTTGCTCCACAGGCGAGGCAGTATAATGTCCCTTCAGAATTTTGGGGATTTTGGCATTGAGGATTTAAACAATAACTCATATTAACAAGATTAGGCTACTATCTCTATGTTAATTTAGGGAGTAGGGAGTAGGGAGTAGGGAGCAGGGAGTAGGGAGTAGGGAATAGGGGGAAATAATTAATGTATTTAGTGCAATAATTGATGGGATTTTTTATTATTCGAGGGAGTAGGGAGTAGGGAGTAGGAAATAGGGGGAAATGATTAATATATTTAGTGCGATAATTGATTGGATTTTTTATTATTGGAGAAGTCTATATAATACCAAATCCGGTTATAAAAAGCTAGTTTGTCCAAATTCTTCTAATCCTTATGCCTCTCCCCTTTCAGAGGGGTAGGGGGGGATAACTGCTGGCTTACCTTCACTATAAATCTCTGTTGTAAACCGGATTTAGTATAATTATGTCAACTGCTAACTTAACTCAAAATAACCAGGTTTCCCAAACCTCAAAACAAGTTCCATTATGGGCAAAAGCGATCGCTTTATTGGCGCTTTTGAATCTAATTTTAGGACTATTTAACATTAGTTATGTGCCGTTAAGGGACATTTATTTAAGATATTTACCTACTGTTGTGAGAATTTATGACCCCATTAAAGGTATTGAACCTAATCCTCAAACGGAAAGCTATCTTACTACTGTTAATCAATTAGTAACAATATTACCGGAAAAAGGACTCACAGATCCTACCACAAAAGATTTATTAGAATCTTTACGCATTCAGAGTGTGGCCTTAATAGAAGAAAACCCATTTATGGTAGGTAATAAGTTTGCCACTTTTGCCAAAATTCAACGGCGAATGCGAGAAAGGGTAGGAGTTGAATCTGCAAAACAAGCCTTTCTAATTTTCTGGAGTATGGATTATTTAATGTCAGAAAATGTGATTGAGGAAATTGTTTTTTTTCAGAGTAAAATTAGTCCGTTAATTCGTACTAACTATTTTCGGAATACTGATATTACGGGTCAATTTGTTGATGATTTTTGGCGGATAGATTTATTTTTTATTGTCTTTTTTGTAGGAGATTTTTTACTGCGTAGTTTAATCATATCTCGTGAAAATAAATCTCTGAGTTGGGTTGATGGAATGTTGCGTCGTTGGTATGATATTTTTCTTTTAATTCCTGTTTGGCGGTGGTTAAGAATTTTGCCAGTTACTATTCGTTTGCATAAAGCAAAAATTATTAATTTAGAAGGAATTTTAGCTCAAATTACTCACGAACCTGCTGCTTATTTAGCAGACCGTGTAGCAGAATTTGTGACTTTAAGATTGATCAATCAAACTCAAGATTCGATTCAAAAAGGAGATATGGCAAAAGCTCTCTTATCTCCAGAAACTGGAATTAAAGTTAATGATGTAAATGAGGTTGAAGTTATTAGTAACCGACTATTAGATTTAACTGTTTATAAAGTTTTACCAAAAATTCAACCTCAGATGGAATCTTTATTACATCATTCTCTAGAAAGTGCTATTAAACAAAATGATTTTTATGAAACTGTACGTCAAATTCCTACTTTAGGAAACTTGCCAGATAGTGCAATTAAACAATTATCAAATTTTATGACTGATGCTACTTATGAAGTAATTTCTGCTTCCTATTCCGATCTAGAAGGTAGGGAGCTTTTTGACAGTTTAGCTAAACAATTTCAAGATGGTTTACGCCAAGAACTTCAGAATGAGGAAACATTGGGCGAACTTCAATCTTTACTGTCTGATTTATTGGAAGAAATGAAGTTGAATTATATTCAAAATTCCCGCAAACTGACACCAGAACAAATGATAGATGAAATGGCAAAAATTCAGGAAATTGCTGAAAATCATCCAGAATAGAAAGAGTTTTTTTTTATTATCAACAAAACATAATTTTAAATTGGCATAATATCGTCTAGTTGCAATTGTAAATCAGGAAATATATAACAATAAATAGGCTCTCCCAAACAATATTTTTTTTGCTGATATACACCATTCACTAACTGGCAAATTGTGAAAGTAAGTTTTTGAGGATTACTATTAAATTGTAAACCACCCAATCCCATAAAATCCACAATCCAATATTCTGAAATTTTTAAAACAGCATATTCTTCTTCATTTGGCTCGTTTTTAGCAACAATAATAATGTCAATTCGCCATTAGTAAACTCTGGAGGAACAGTAATTTTTACTTCTCCAACGAATAGACATCTCCAAAAATAAAAAATGAAATCAATTCAAGATATGAAATCAACTATTTCATTTCCTATTCCCTATTCCCTGACTTCTGCAAGAAGTCTAATACTAAGATTGATATAAATTGGATTATTCCACCAAACGGCTCCAACTTTCTATAGTATTATGCAATAACATTGCTACAGTCATTGGCCCAACTCCTCCAGGTACAGGTGTAATATATTCTGCTATCTCTGCTACAGAGTCAAATTGAGTATCTCCCACTAACCGACTATTACCTGCTTCATCTGTAACTCTGTTAATTCCTACATCTACTACTACTGCTCCTGGTTTGACCATTTCAGGAGTAATCAGATCTGGTTTACCCACTGCTACTACAAGAATATCTGCATTCCTAGTTATAAGCCCTAAATTCTCAGACCAGATATGGGCAATTGTTACTGTACTATCAGCGTCTAATAACATTAATCCCATTGGTTTGCCCACTAAAGTGCTTCGCCCTACTACAACTGCCTCTTTTCCTCGCAATTCAATGTTATATTCCTGTAGCAAGCGCATTACTCCTGCGGGAGTACAACTGCGTAAACCCTTTTCACCACGGAGCAGTTCTCCAATATTCATGGGATGGAGTCCATCTACGTCTTTGCTAGGGTCAATTTGGTAGAGTAATGAAATAGAGTCTAAATGTTCTGGTAAGGGTAACTGTACAAGAATACCATCTACTCGTGGGTCTTCGTTTAATTGTTGAATTACTTGGATTAATTCAGCTTGAGATGTTTGAGCTGGAAAATGTTTCCCGAAGGAGGCAATACCTACTTGGCTACAAGCTTTTTCTTTGTTACGGACATAGACTGCACTAGCAGGGTTATCTCCTACCATTAATACTGCTAAACCAGGAGGACGACCAATTTTACTTTGTAGAGACTGAACTTTTTGTTGGAGTTCAGCTTTGATTTTTTTGGCCAGAGCTTTTCCATCTAATTTATTTGCCATTCCTATTTCCTGTTTTGATTTTTGATTTTATAAGCGAATTTCATTTCATTGAGGTAAACTACCCACAGATTTAAGATGTCTACACCTGAGAGGTTTGTTAGGGAAGCTTTGCATTAGCAAACGTTAATATTTGTACCTCACATACTTGGAATCTGCTGTATCTTATTAACAGGACAATGATAGTATGATTATCTGT
Organism: Cyanobacteria bacterium P01_H01_bin.35; assembly: GCA_038747755.1. Lineage (GTDB taxonomy): Bacteria > Cyanobacteriota > Cyanobacteriia > Cyanobacteriales > Microcoleaceae > Trichodesmium. Next base: position 7,580 of record JBCDJM010000038.1, on the reverse strand, counting down.
ATATAAAAGTAGATTTTGTGATGTTTTAAATAAATGAAAATAATGTTTAATTTTTAGCACCTAAATAGAATTGAATCTTTTTTGTATTATGGGTAGACAAGATTATTTTATTTGTGTGGTAATATTTTGATAGCATCTGGAGTTATACAACAAGACTTGAAAAGTTATAATTGAATGATAATTGAAAATATTTTGCTGTAAATTTTCAATGTTAATAAATTGATGAAAATAATCAATTTGTAATTACTATGGTAATAACCATAAAATTATTATGTAAATAGGGAAAAAAGTTTTGATGATAACTAGAGCGCCGACTAAAAAAGCCTTGGGAATGAATTACATACAAATGCAGAGATTTCCTTCTTGGTTTTTGCTGCTTAATTCTGCTTTATTAAATTCATTGTTTAATAAATTTAGAATTATTCTGATGATGTTTTTGGTTACAGGACTAATTAGTTGTAGTCAAATTACAGAAACAGCTATTAAATTAAATCTCAATGTAAGTAGAATTGATAAAATTCAAAGAAAAGGTAAAATTGATAATCAAGTATATTTAAAAGGTACTGTAGAAAGCCGTGCCCCATTTATAGAAACAGGTGCTTATGAACTAGCAGATAATACAGGGAGTATTTGGATATTTACGACGGGAGAATTACCAAATATAGGAACAGAAATAACAATTAAAGGAAAAATACGTTATCAAAGTATTGTAGTTCCTGAATTAGGGAATAAGGATGTTGGAGATTTTTATATTGAGGAAATAGAACGAATAGAAGAAGAGAATTATGAACAACAATAATTTACCTCATGTGGCGATCGCTATTCTTTACCGAGAAGGGAAATTTCTCTTACAATTACGAGATGATATTCCTGGTATTGCTCATCCTGGGAAATGGGCTTTTTTTGGGGGTCATATAGAACCGGGAGAAAAACCGGAAGAGGCTGTAAAACGAGAATTAGCTGAAGAAATAAGTTATACACCTGATATAGTTTCGGAGTTTGGTGTTTACTATGATACTAATGTTGTTCGTCATGTATTTTCTGCTCCTTTAACTGTGGAATTAAAAGATTTAGTTTTGGGAGAAGGTTGGGATATGGGGTTATTAACGACCGCAGAAATTAAAGCAGGTAAAGCTTATTCTGAGAATGCAGGAATGGAGCGATCGCTTGGGGAATTTCATCAAAAAATTCTGTTAGATTTTCTGGATAAAAATGAGACTTTAATTGATTGAAATTTTGGAATTATTCTAGTTTTTCAAATTGCATAGAATAGAGATATCTATGAATAGTAGATAAATTTTTATGCAACCTTTTACTTACTTAGTTAACTAATATATAATCCGGCTAAAAACTCGTCCCTATCGACGATAGAAAGCAATCTCTTAAAACCCCTAAGATAGTAATACTATTTATCAAAAATCTTGCTATATTTGATTGAGTGGGGAAGTGTTATAGCACTACGAATTCAGGTTAGGACAGTTATAAATCATGGAACCCTTTAACAGTATACTGTTCCCTGTTCCCTCTCTTGGTGCGCGTTCCGCAAGCGAGCTGTCGTCGTCGCGGGGTCGCACCGCTATTCCCTATTCCCTAGCGCGTAGCGCTATATACCATGAGAGCAGCACTATCTAGGGCTTGCTGAAAAAGTCTTATGGGTGAGGGTAGGAGTCAGGAGTAGTAGGGGTGATTTCGTTTCCTGCGGAATGCTGCGCAAACCGAATGCTGTCGCTTTCCGCGTAATTAGGAGCATGACAAACGAAAATCACCCATACACAAGGAATGGGTATGGGAGCGAGGAGGCAGGAGGAAGAATTATAAGAGTGATTTTTCTGTTATAGTCAACCCAAAATCCTAACTTTTCGAGCATGAAGCAGCTCAAAACCAGGTACTTTTTTAAGACTTAAAAAGGCTAAAACCTTTATCTGTCAATGCTTTTAGATTTAATCAGCATGCCATATCTAGCCCACTAAACCCTCCCCCCACTAAGGAGTTGCATAAATTACTTCATTAGTAGGAGGTACTTTTAACTAATAACCGATCGCTGAAATGACTCCTCATTAAAACTTATAATTTCGTTCTCTTACCCACAAACTTATAGGTACAGCTTTACCTTGAGAATTAACTTTTACTTCTACCACAAAAGGTATTTCTTCTTCTGAATTAACACTACGTTGTACTTCCGAAATATCCTGATTAATATTTTCTCGTCTATCCTCTGGCATATAATAAGTTTCCAAACCATATTTAACTCTCCAACCATCAAGCTTTCCTTGAATAGCTATTTGATTATCTGGCAAATTTTCCGGCATTTTTGCACTTACCGCCACAGGTTGCCAAACTGTAGGGATTTCTGAATTTTCTATTTTTTTAGGTGCAGCTAAAATCACATAAATATTAGTTGGATTATCTGAAGAAAATCTGCCAGAAGTTTCTAATTCAAATTGCTCCCAACCTGGAAGTTTACTCAAATTATTTTTGGTAGAAATATCATAACTTAATACCTGATAATAACCCCGCAAAAAATCATAAGGGTCTACAGGTGCAGTTTGTAAAATAACTGTTCTACCTGTAATGTGAGTATAGATAGCTTGAGCAGGAACTGACAAAATTAATCCTAACTGCAAAGTTAAAGGCAAAAGAAACCGCCATATTGGTATTTGCTTTGTTAAATCTTTTGTTCCAGTTTTAGGTGAAATTAATTCTTCAGCATTATCCTGATTTTTAGTTGATAAATTGCTTTGACTAAAAGGGTTAAAAAATTTCATTGTAGTTCTCCTGTTAAAGAAAGAAGGAAGAAGGAAGAAGGAAGAAAGAAAAAGAAGGAAAAAGACAAAAATTGATTTAATGATAAGTAAATAAATTTTCTCTTTTGTCAAGTTTTATGTTAAGAAAGATTTTTATAAAGCATATCTTTACAAAGGGGAGATAGAAGCAATAGCAGGGAAAACGCATCTTATGAGCGAAGTTCTGACAGGGTAAGGATGTTAGGGTTATGAGTATTTATACTTATCACTTCTCTAAGGCTTAACCATAGAAGCTTCCAGAATTTAGATGCGTTTGCCCTGGGAGCAATAGGAAGAGGGTGATTTTTCAAACAACTTCTTATTGTTTGACTTCTTCCCCCTCTCCCCACACTTCCCACACTCCTCTACTTCCCTACTCCCTACTCCCTACTCCCTACTCCCTCTTCTGATAATAAATGACGCTCATACCATAAACCAGCAGCTATTACTCCTACACCACATAAAATAAATACAAAAGACTTCAGTAATAATCCAGTATTGTACTCAAAAGTCCGACTAACAATTTGTAAAGTTAACAATACTAAACCTCCCCAAAAAGTACCTCTAATTCCTCTTGCTAATCCAATCCTGATTAAGCCTGCTGCCAAAAGAAACATTTCTATATTAATAACAAAAGTTGCTATTTCTGGAATTTCATTAATACTCAAATGCCAGAAACATAATATTGCTGTAACAACAAGAAAACCGAAAATCACACTACTAACAGAATCTAATCGCCAACTCTGGGAATTTATTTTATTTGGTCGTGCTAAACACAACCATTCCCAAATAGTTAATCCCACAAAAAATAAAACTTCAACTAAAGTTAACCAGTGAATTTCTGATAATGCCCCAGAATAATTTACTAATGAAAAGTTCTGCCAAAATCCTCGAAAAGATAAACAGAAAAATCCAATACTCAAATACCAAATACCTAAATTTCTTGTGAAAGGTTGAAAAATTCTGCTATCTACTTTAGGCAATATAATATCGTCATATCCCCACAATAATGCTGGAGGTAAAGTTAAAGCGATCACTCCCCATAAACCATGATTTGATAAATTAAAAATTCGGAACAGACTAATTTCTAAAGCTAGTAGTATTATCAATGTAGCTAGAAAGAAAATTATGCGGGAATTGCACCAATAAGCTAGGGGAAGAAACAAAAATACTGCCACCAAAGACATATATTCTATTATGAACTTTAACCAAGAAAATTCTCCTGGGTAAAATACAGTTGATAACCCCATTAAATAGCCTAATCCGATTAATAGAATAGCCATAACTCCCAGAGATTTTAGTTGCAGACTATAAGCCATTACTAAAACTCCTAGTCCCCAAACAATATATAATCCGTAGGGAGAACCACCAATATGAAACATTTGAGCCATTAGTGCTATATTTGCCCCTAAAATTAATGCCCCAAATATTAATAGTCCGTGACCTAAGTTTTGTTTTTTATTAGTAGTATTAGGTAGAGTATTTGGCTGTCGCCAGAGATAAAAACCAGTGGTATTAACTCCAATAAATAAAGTTAATAAGAGGAGTGTTTTTACTTCTCGTGACCACTGTTGCCAGTTAGCAGAAACGAAAGTGATTATACCTAATCCCAGGAGAATACCACCCAGGGAAATTAAGATAGTAATAAAACGAGAACTAGCAGTTTTTTCTAAAGAATCAAACTGGTAACGTTCTGATAATTGTTGATAGAGATAATCATCAATTAATTCTTCTGTTTGCCATAGTTTCGCTTCTTGGCGGAGCTGGCGACGAAACTTTTCTGTAATCATTTTATTTCTAGAATAAAGTTAGTAGCATTAAGGATATTAACTGTTTGTAAGTCGTGAAGTATAAAAATAAAGACAAATTTTCTCTAAATTTATAGATATTTTTTCAAACATTATGAGGTACAGTTTTTTGCTTTACCTATAAAATAAAAATCCGCTTAATTCAGTATAAAAAGTTTTCCATCTTCAGCCAAGAAAAATATTTCTAAATTCTCTTCACTCCTGACTCTTAGATTAACTATCTAATTATACCGATGCTACCGGATTTTATCGAACCTATTTGTTTTTGCCAAACTTATCTAAATTATCGTCGCAATTAACAATTTCTACTTAACCAAGGATGCCAGTTTAACAATTGCCACATTTATTGGATTTTTTCCTTGGGGAAACCGGGATAATTTTATGATGAACTTATAATATTTATATTTACCAATAGATAATTGATAATTAATCCCCAAAAGAAAGTTTAATATAGAATCCGGATAATTACTATAGCTTACGTCATTGCGACGGTCACTCCGTGGAAGGTTTGCGGAGCATTCCGGAACAGATAGCAATCTCAGAGGTTTAAGAGATTGCTTCCTATCGTCGATAGGGACGACTGTTCAACTGGATTCTATATAAAACCTCTCCTAATAGTAGCTACGCAAAACTATTGAATTTATCAAAAAAAAATGTACTTTATAATATACTTTTTCTCCTATACAAACCAGGGAAAGACTTATACACAACTTGTATATTTTCTCAGATTGTATGTTAAGAAAGATGTTGATAAAGTATAGCCTTTTCAGGGGATGAAAAAAATATTTATAGTCATTATTTAAAGCCTCCGACTTTAGTCGGAGGTACTAATAATTGATAACTGATAATTGATAACTGAAGTTACCAGGTTTCTGAATTTTGTTTAGGAGTAAACTAAGTCCTGATTTAACAATTAATAACCCCATTATTAATCATGCTTCAGGATTTAATGGCGTTCCTAAACTTTCATAATTTCCATCTCCTCCTAATTGTTCACGACCATTGCGAATCACCTTGAGCATATCCGTTAACTGCTGTTCAATACTATCAAGCACATGATCTGCATAGTCATCAGCACCATTCTGAATTTCATCACATTCGGCGATCGCTCTAGCTCTCATTTCTTCCAGTTCTTGTTGAGCTTGATAGCGAATTTGTTCAATTTCAGCAATAGTAGCTTGTTGAATTGCTTCACAGTCTAGCTGAACCTGATTTCTAAGCTGATCTGATTCTACTTTAGCTTGCTGCACCAGACCCATTTCATTTAAAATTTGGGAAGCTCGTTGTTCAGCATTTTCAATAATCTCTTCAGCATAAAGTTCAGCTTCTTGCAGAATTTCATCCTTATGTCGAACAATCATTTCTGCTTCCTGAAAAGCAACTGGTAAATTCAGGCGTACTATATCTAGTTGGTCTAATAACTGTTCTTCATCTATTAAAGTACGTCCTACAAAAGGTATTCTAGGACTATCGAGAATAATCTCCTCCAGTCGATTTAGTTCTCTCTGGATATCTACTCCAGGGGAAGAACTGGTGGGTTCACCCTCGACATTTTGTCCATTTACCTCTGGTTCAATGTTGGCTGAGTTTTGTCGTAACATTTATAAATATCAATAGCAATATGCTGAGGAACAAGATGATCTACTGAGCCACCAAAAATGGCGATTTCTTTAACTACACTACTACTTAAAAAACTATATTCGTTAGAGGTAGCCAAAAAAACTGTCTCTATTTCAGACGATAAGGTTTTATTTGTGTGGGCCATTTGTAATTCTTTTTCAAAATCTGAAAGAACCCGCAGACCTCGAATCAGGACTTTAGCCTGTCGCATTTTTGCATAGTTTACCGCTAAACCATCAAAACTGGCTACCTCTACATTAGGTAAATGTTCTGTGGAATGGCTAATTTGATTTAAACGCTCCTCAATGCTAAATAAAGAGGTTTTACTAGGATTTCGCAGTACGGCCACAATCACTTTTTCAAACAGCTCACAGCCTCTTTCTATAATGTCTATGTGACCGAGGGTAATAGGGTCGAAACTGCCTGGATAAATTGCAATCACAATATAGATATATTAATAGTATAGTTACTGAAGTATTTTAGCAACAAATTAGGGAGTAGGGTTGAATAATTAATAATTAATAATTAACAATTAATAATTACCTCTGCTTAAAAAGTAAGAGGATTGCTTAAAAGGAATTTTTTTGTTTTTTTGTAAGTATTTCTTGCGGAATGCTTCGCAAATAGCTATTAGCATTCAGCTCTCAGCTTTTCCTGGGTGATGCTGCGTAAAAAGATGCCTGAAAGTAATAACTTAAAGTTTAGCTAATGACTTTTTTTGTGTGGGACTTTTAACTCTCCTTGGAGGCTAATTCCTCCTTCTAGCTGATGGGTGTTTTGCTACTGCATAACTTTGTTAACAAGGTAGTATTACCAATCATACTGGAGAACTTAAAGAAACCACAAAATTATAAATATTTAGCCACAAAGTTAAACGTAAATATTAGTCAATTACAAGATTAGTTAAAAATAGCTAAAACAGAAAAAAAAGTAATTTCATAAAAATCTAATATTTATGTAATCTCCCCAAAAAAAGACATCGAAAAGTTTTCTTGATTTGATAGAGTAGAAGATGATGAGGAAGGATTAGATTGGTAAAAAAATAGGGAAAAGTAATGGATAATTGATATAGCAATTCCCGCAATTATGAGGTACAGTTGTGTTTCTTATTTTATAATCCCCTATGCCCAACACCCTACTCCCGCTCCAAATTGCGGACATCACCATCGACCCGCCGCTGACGCTTGCGCCGATGGCAGGTCATACGAACCACGCCTTTCGCCGCCTCGTGCGGGAACTCGGCGGCTGTGGCCTCGTCTGCACGGAGTTGATTAGCTCCAATGCGCTGCAATATCACGGTTCACGGAAAACGACGCTGAATATGTTTGACTGGACACCGGACGAAAACCCGTTTGCGGTGCAGTTGTTT
>JBCDJM010000037.1:0-37231 GCA_038747755.1 Cyanobacteria bacterium P01_H01_bin.35 | reverse complement strand
TCCCTGTAAGGGCTGTTGCTCCATCAGTTGAAAGCGGGTTTCTGTTTCGGTAAACTTCAGAGCCTTCAGATAAGCAATGGGATAAACCCGACTGGTAGATAGAAAAATAAAATCTGCCTCAGTTTGCCGAGCTAATTCCAAAAAGAATAGCAGGGCGACAGGAATGGGGGGAAATAACCCTCAAAGAGCCAATCAGAGAAATCAGCTTGGATGGAGGAATGGTGAGGTTACGCACCCCATTAGGACAGGTAAGTGAGTGGGGATAATACAAAGCCGTCAATATCCAAAGTCAAATCAAGGTGGCATTTTTCAAAGATAATGAAGGTTTATTGTCTTGGATTAATGACCAACTTCTGGGAGAAAAGCTGGCCTGCTTAGGAGATGGCCATGACGGGGTGTGGAAGATCTTCGCGGCTGTAGGCACAGCAGAGCAAAGGGAAGAGATATTGGACTGGTATCATTTAATGGAAAATTTACACAAAGTGTCAGGGACTCAGGCTCAACTTACTCAAGTGCGACATTACCTCTGGCAAGGTCAATTAGCTAATGCCATCCGCTATCTAGGTCAACACAGATGCCGAGGTTCAAATAGTTTGATTCAATACTTGAGAAAGCATCAATCTCGTATAATTAACTACCAAGACAGACAAGCAACAGGAGGTTCAGTAGGCTCAGGAGCTGTTGAATCTTTAGTTAAGCAAATTGGATTACGGGTCAAGTTGCCAGGAGCACAATGGTCACGAAAAAATGTGCCCTGTATACTCCAGCATCGGTGTGCTTATCTGAACGGTGCTTTTGCTGCTTGATTTTCACTCGTCTTCAGCGCGATCGCAAAGCCCAAAAAATCAGGATGCTCTATAGTCTGAGTTTACCTGTAAATTAACCAAGTGGTTTGAGTATTCCCTCTTCTTGAGTACAATTACTTATCGCTTAATTGAGATGCACCCCGCCAATTTCGATCATAACAAAAACTCTCTTTGTTTAACTTATCACCAATGTCCTCTAAGTCTTGAGGCTCAATTTTGAATACTAAGTGACTGTAGGCAACGTGATCCACAGGTTTTTTATTCTCTCTTAGCCATTGAAAATTTTTTGGATTGGTCGTAATACCTAATAGTTGATTGGCTCCAACCACAACTAAATCGGCTTGAAACTTTTGAGGATTAACTTCTTCTTGATTGGCTCCACCCACAACTAAATCGACTTGAAACTTTTGAGGATTAACTTCTTGTTTTAGCTTGTTCCTACGACATATCATATATTTTGCATCAGGATTTCTTTCAAGATACTGAAATAAATAACTCCAATTTTGACCCCAGTCTAAGTTAGAGTCGGCAAGGATTGTGTAGGCCATTTTTCGGTCTAGCAGCAATTCATTAAAGTATGATAGGTAATGAGGAAAATAAGAAAGATTAGAAATTAATAAATAAGCGACAAGACTAGTTACAAAAATCCGATATCGATTTCTTAATGCTGTCCAGGCTACTGCTAATCGGCTAGAGAAAACAAAGAGAAATGGGAAAATCATCAGGATGTATCGAATACCAATCTGAGCAGTTTTACCACTGAAAACAATGAAAAAAAATAGAGAGGGGATGATTAAGAAAGCTTCATTTTGCCAAAAATTAATTCGATGTCTATATCGAAGCAGGCTGACAACAGCCATAAGTAGAAGTAGTTGAGTGGCAATAGGCACTTTGTAAAGGAAGGCAATGATGAAGTATTCCTTAAAACCCCTTAATTCTCCATTATTCTCTAAGCCCAATCTACCCATTAGATAAGCAGGACCACTACCAATACCAGTTTCTTGTTTGTACTTACCCAGATCTAGTCCCCGGAGGTAAACATAGGGAACAGGAACAGGTAAAGCTCTCAACAATGGTGAACTAGCTTGCAATGAAGTGAAAGCTCTACTTTCAAACTGATAATCCCCTAGCTTTGTAAAAGTTTTTTCAAAGGAAAAACCAATATTAATGATTAGGATTGTCGTAAATAAAAGCAAGATTGTATAAGTACAAAACTGTTTGATGCCTGACAGAATAATCTTGAATTTTTTCGTTCGGATTAGATTCAAAATGGTTGAGCTGTAAAAGCCAATGGTTAAAATCAAATAGATGGGCAATAAATAAACTGCGGTGTAACGCGAGATTTGGGCAATACCAAATGTAATCATGCTCAACACGGCATTTTTACGATCTCCGAATTTCAAGAAATTCCAGAAGTAGTAAGTGGCAATAAATAGGGAACAGGCTCCAAATATATCTTGAGTAACTACACGGGAGTGGGCAATAATATTTGGGTCGAGTACGTATAAAGATAGAGCTAAAAAACCAGCATTAATCCCATAAAGTTGACGCGCCCACCAAAACACATAAATCGCCAAAACCAAGGAAACGAAAATTGTTGGTAGCTTACCCAAGTAGATGCTCTTAAATCTCCTATATTCCTCGATAGAGATAGATTCAGGGATGGTTGGGTCAGGAATAGCATCCCTGATAGCCTTGCTGAATAAGGGATTCAGGGCAGAGGCAGGCATAATATTAGGGACCGGTAATTTTGATTCTGATGGTTTGCCAGAGAGTACAGCTACACCGCTCTCATAGTAATAATCTTCATCGTAAGTTAATGATTTCATGGGTGGCAAAAACAAGCTTGCCATACTGAGTATCAAAAAGAAGAAGCACAGGCAGCAGAAGAGAAGTATTTGTTTGCGCTTGCTGTAGCTCGCAATGTTGAGGTTGGGTAAACTAAATATCTGACGGATCCTATTCATATTTTTTGGCTAAACAACTTAATGAAATTACACTGACACGTTAAGAAAAATAAAATTAGTACAAGTGGTATGAACAAGCTTGTAGGGTAAATTTGAGAAAAATTCTTTGATTTTCTCTGAATTATCGGCTAATCCAAAAGTTTGATATTCCATAATAACCACTTTGGGTTGATGTTTTTCATAATCGAAAGTTTGCCAAACTTCTATCTCAGTTCCTTCCACATCTATATCTAATAAATCTATTTGACCAATCTGATATTTTTCTAAAATCGTTTCAAGTCGATAAGAGGGAACTTTAATAGTTCCTTTAAAAGGAATTTTAAGCAATCCTTTATACTCTTCTTTACCAACAGCACTTGAATAAGTAGGAAAATAAGATTGAGAAAACTCTATTTCTCCTTCTCGATCAGAAATAGCAGCCCACTCAACATTGGATCTTTCTTTTTTTAAGAGTTCGTATTGAGTTTGCTCCGCATCGATACACAGTCCTGTCCAACCATTTTTTTCAAAGAAGTAAGTATTTGAAAGATAGCTTGGATGTCCGGCTCCAACATCTACAAATACCCCTTTCTTGGGCAAGTCAATGTTTTCATAAATATATCTGTCTTCTCCAAACTGAGAATGAAACTTAGTATATTGCACTTCTTGACTATTCAGCCTAAATATCCTATTTTTTAGGCTGTTTAGCTGCCTCATTGTCACAGATTGGATGACTTTTGATAAACTGATTCCTTTTGAACTCATCTTCTAAATTTTTCATTTTGGTTTTGCTTTTTAATTAATTCACTGATAACACTATTACGAGCAATGATGTTTATCTTGTTTTATGAGCGTCTGCTACCAAAGACAGTTTTGAGCCAAAGTTGGAGTAAAACCTGCCAATAACCGCCACCGACTTTGACCAAACGAAACGAAGATACTCCCATATCTGGAGTGCGATTAATCCAAGATATCGGTACTTCTTTTACCGAGTAACCCATCAAGAGGGGCTGAAGTCCTGTCTCGGCATTGACGGCAAAACCTGGCTGTGTCAATCGGAGCCTTTCAACTACCTCTCGACGCATGAGCTTAAGATTATTCGTCAGGTCGCGAAAATGGCGCTGAAACAGAATCTGGGCTAACGCATGAAAACCTCGATTGGCAACGATTTTTTGTAACGGATAATTTAGCAGCACGCTATGGCGAGAAAAACGGCTCCCAACCACGACATCGTATCCCTCTGCCGCAGCATCAAACAGATCCCGGATTTCCGGTAAGAGGTTCTGAAAATCACAATCCATAGACAGCACGTAGTCGCCTGTGGCTACTCGATAGCCATCTACAATGGCTCTGCCTACACCATTTGGCGGAGAACGAAAGACTGGCTTAATGATCGGCTCTTCATCAGCTAGTCTGCGAATAACTTCACCAGTCCTATCTCGGCTATTATCATCAACGAGTATGATTTCATGAATATATTCGCCAAAAAAGTCCTTGAGTTTAGTAACCAGTGGCTCGATATTCATCTCTTCGTTATGGCAGGGTATGACTACCGAAACAGCTTCTCTTAGCTGCTCATGCTCGAATAAAGAAATTTTTGGTCGTTCTCCCACGCGAGGCGGCTTTTGAGCATGGATGAGAATGGCACCGGCTAAGGTTTGAATCCCAGGGGTATTTTCTAACAGAATTGAGAGGTTCCGAAGCAACCACACGAGTGAGCGAGTGAGGGGTGCGTAAACAAAGTCGTTGTAAACGGCAAATACTCTAATGAGGCCGACTTCGGAAATCAACTCATAAAGCCTGGGACGACTTAGCAGTTTCCTTGGATCTCTCTGTCCAAAAAATTGCGATATTGAGCGACGCAGTCTGAGAACTACATTCCACGGGTTGCTCTCATAAAAAATGACCTGTCCACCTGGTTTGAGCAGTTCATAGACAGTCTGGAGAAACCAAGCACAATTGCTTTCGTCCAGAAGCTCCATAGCGACAATAAAGTCAAAACGCCTTCCTACCAGTTCTCCAGTAATTGAAGAAGCACTGAGAAATTCTACTGATGAAGGAAAATCTTCCGGACGATAATTATTAGCATTGAAGGTAATCGCAGTAATGGGATTCTCGCCGCGAGACACGCGAAGCAGTTGTTGAGTAAAAACTCCCCTGCCACAACCTAGCTCCAAAATCGTCTGACTCGGAAGAAGATGAACCATGTGACGGAAGGTTTGTGCCCTCCAGAGCAGCCTATCATCACAGATTGGATCTCGTCTTTGCCAATATCGATCTCGATACTGCTCGCGAATTCCAAGAATCTTAATAGATTGAGTATGTTGCTCAGTAATTACAAGTTGTTTGGTCATAATATTTGTTTAATTATTTTTGGGAAAAATTTTCCAATCAAGGTGATTTGATCTACAATTATCTCTTAGGTTTAAACACCCATCTATCGCTAATCTTATAGTTGATAATAGAGCCAAATAATATACCAACCAAGGTGTTGATAGTATAATGAACACCTAACCAATCTAAGATAGGAAATACGATAAAGCTTCGAATACCTATGGAAGCTCCAATTGATAAGTGAAAAAGAGGAATCTGTCGCCAGATAACTTCTTTAATTGTCCAATTACCTTTTGACCATACCCAAGTCCGATAGACGAAAAAACTAAATAGCAATGACACTTCAATTGATAATACATTGGCTAAGTTGCGCATGACAGGTTTATTAATTCCAAATAGCTCAATGATGGCAGAAATGAGTAAAACATTGAACGCTGCTGTAACAACACCGCATATAAGATACCTAAATATCTTTTTTTTTAAGAGCTTTTTAAACATGTATTTCAAGCCTGAGAAAAATCAAGTGAGAACCTATAGCAGTTCTAAATGAGTTATAACTAAATGAGTCATAATAAATCAAAACAGAGAATAAAAACTTAAAATCTTTACCACTCTTGTCTTTTGCCTCTTGCCTTTTCAATAACGATTTCTTACACAACCTGTTTAGGGTTGCTATAGTTCCATCGACTGACATTCTCGGTAAAAATCTCTTTTAAAATATCTTTGACCGTATAGGTAAGCTCCCAGTTAGGATAGTGATTCTTGAATTTCTGGACATCGCTAATCCACCAGATGTGGTCTCCAATGCGGTTCGTTTCTACGTAATTCCAATTCAGTTTTTTCTCAGCAATCGCTTCGCAATGCTGAATCGCTTCTAACATGGAGCAATTACTAAAACGACTGCCACCAATGTTATAAACTTCAGCGACGCGCGGAGTTTGATAAAAATGGTAAAAAGCATTCACTAAGTCATAGCTGTGGATATTGTCGCGTACCTGCTTGCCTTTATAGCCATAGACTTGATAAGGCTGTCCCGTCATAGTACATTTCATCAAGTAAGATAGAAAGCCATGCAATTTAGTCCCGGAGTGACTTGGCCCAGTTAAACATCCCCCTCGGAAAGAAGCAGTTTTCAGGTTGAAGTAGCGGCCATATTCCTGCACTAACACATCAGCTGCTACCTTAGAAGCTCCAAACAAAGAGTGCTTGCTGTTATCGATACTCATCGTTTCATCAATTCCCTGGTAGTAGGTATGGGCTTCCTCAACTTCCCAGCGCAATTCTTGCTCTACTAGCGGTAAGCGATTGGGAGTATCTCCATAAACTTTGTTAGTAGAGCAAAAAATAAAGACCGCCTCCGGACAATGTTGGCGGGTATTTTCCAATAAAACCAGAGTGCCATTGGCATTGACAGTAAAGTCAGTGTAGGGATCTTTAGCTGCCCAATCGTGGGAGGGTTGAGCGGCTGTATGGATAATCAAGCTAATATCCTTATTATAGGTTTTAAAGATTTGGGAAATCGTTTCATGGTCACGAATGTCCACGTCATGATGAATGTATTTATCCCCGTAATCCTCTAGGAGGCAATTGCGATTCCATTCGGTAGAGGCATCTTCGCCAAAGAAAAAGGAGCGCATGTTGTTGTCAATGCCGACAACGGTAAAGCCGCGTTCAGCAAAAAAGCGAACTGATTCGGAACCAATTAATCCAGCGGAGCCAGTCACTAAAATAACTTTCATATGACCTTTCTTTTTTTTTAATTATTATAGGGGGTTTTTCGGATCTTTAATAGACTTTTCGCTTAATAGATGGAAAAAATCGCTCAAACTCAGGCAGAGTAATAATTCCAGGTATTTTAGGGCATTGATAGCTATAATCCTTACATATCAATGGTTTTGAGTATTTTTTAAGTTATAAAGCGACAAGTCTAATATGCTGTCCCAACCAGATCGACCGATAAGTGAAATTATCGGGCAATAGATCCAGGTAGGGCTAAATATAGCGAAGATACTGTTGGCGAAAGTAATCATTTTGTAACTTATAGTAAGACATGACAGATTTGATTAACCCACATTTCGCACTTCAAATTGAATTATAGCAAGTTGGGTCAAAAGTGGCCAAGATACTGTTGGCAAAAGTAATCATTTTGACAATGGGAGTTTTCACATGCAACGTAGATTTCAAGGAATTCACGCCGACCAATATTCCAACTTCCCCATAGTCCTGAACTTAATCCTATTGAACATTTTTGTCAACTATTGAAGTGGGAGTTACAGTGGGAAAATTGGCAAAATCTTCAACTTTTTCCAGCAAAAAGTTTCAGAAATTCTCCTGAAAACTGACGAGTTGGCTTTGGCATCTTTGACTTTGAGGGGATTATCTAATCTAATAGAAGCAATATTAAGGGCAACTTCATAGAGTATTTATCAAGCGCGATCGCGGAGCGTGGCGTTAGCCGTATCGCTCTATGATTTTCTTCGACTATTATATATTGTTAATTTATATTAAGCGCAGCTTCATAGAGAATTGGTATAAAAGGGAGAGGTAATTATCCATTATCCATTAATGAAGTGTTTCCTGACTCCTGACTCCTGACTTCTGACTCCTTACCTAATATAGAGTAAAATACTGCATAACCTTTACCGAAGATAGAAATATATCTAAATCAAAGGGATAATAGCCTAATATTAAACCCAACTTTTGAGGGAGAAAAATTATCATACAATTAACAATTAACCATGACTATTATTTATTGAGCTTATTTATTCTTTATGGGTACTATATCTAAATACTGGAGACATATTAAAATTAACAGTTCTGGTTCCCGTCAAATTATGGAAATTGGGGAGGCTAAAGAATTTTTTACATCAAATTTTCCAGAATATTTAACAGCGAGTGACGTTTCAGATATTAATATTCAGCGTCAACTTTTAGTATGGATACGAGATAATTCAGATAGTAATCCAGAGATAAATCCTTTATTAGCAGAACGCTGTTTACTGTGTTTTATCTCCTGGCAAATTGATGTAGTTTGTCAACAGTTAGCTGCTAATTTTGGTCAAAATTATGGCTTTACTAGCCGGGATTTATACCCTTATGTTTTGACTGATGATGGCAGAATCTCTAGCCAAAGAAAACAAATTTCTTTTGCTCAAAAAATTCTCCAAAGTTTTGACCCAAATCAAGGAAGTTTAGCTACCTGGACAACTAGAAAAGTTAAACATAATTCTGAGCTAAATAGTTTCTTACTAGAATGTGGAGTTTATCTAATTAGTGATTGGGCACTACTCAATGATACTGCTCCTAAACAACTAGAGAAAATTTTCTTAAGTTTTTATAATTTAACCACTTGGGAAACTCAAGAAAGCCTTAATATTTTGTTAAGTTATCACGCTATTTATAGGGCGCAACGTCGTCAACAACTTTTGTCCAGATCGGGGAAACAATGCTTACCACCAACCACGGAACAATTAGAACAAATTGCTCAGTTAATAGAAAATAAAACTGGTAAAAATATTTCTCCAAAGGTGTTGATGACTCAACTACAAAATCTGGCTTCTAAAATACGAGAGTACCGAATTTCTGTGAAAAGAGGTTCTTTTCCTACAATCCCATTAGATACTTCTAAAAATGAATCTTTAGCTAATAAAATTTCCGTTTCTCAAGAGACAAATACTATAGATGAAGAAAATGAATTTTTGACTAACTATAGACAACAATTTATTCAGAGTTTAGATGCTGCTATAGCTCAAGTGACAGATACTTGGATGACTTTACTGAAGCGCAAAAAAAATTCCAAAGCAAAACAATTTATCCAAGCATTACAACTCTATCATTGTCAAGGAAAATCCATGACAGATATTGCTAAAGATGTGGGACTAAAGGCGCAATATCAAGTGACTCGTTTACTGAAATTAAAATCATTTCGGGCTGATATCCGGCAACAATTATTAATTATTTTGCGCCATCAGATATTAGAACTTGCTAAAGATTACACAAATCCCCAAAGCTTAAAAGCTCTAGATAAACAAATAGAAATAGCCTTAGATGAACAAGTTAATCAAGTATTTCAAGAAGCACAAGCAGAAGGTCATACATCTGGTCATCATTATACAGAAAGCTTATTTGCTAAAAGAGTTTGTAGCTATTTAGATTAAGTCATCCAATAACTATTTAGACCAAATCAAAAAACTGACTATAGAGGAAAAATTAAAATGAATAATCAATTAACTAATACCTTAGAATATCTCCTAGATTTTCAGCCTATTTCTACAGACTCCATTCATCTATCATTAGACAAAATTGAGCAAGCTATTCAAATCAGCAATCAAATTCCTAATGAATCAAGACAATGGCAAACCTATTTGAATTCTTTAGCATTGTTTGGATTTGAAGAATGGCTAGAACAACGAGGCACAGATTTAACAATTAGTTCAGACAATTCTTCTATTTTTAACCCAATTATCTCTAACTCCATTTCCGTAGTTTGTCATCTTAATGTTAATCAGTTTCAAGTTTGCTTAATTACTACAGGTAGTTTTATAGATGACGAAGTTAGTATACCTAGAGCAGTAGTAGATTTACCAGAATTTAACCATCATTTATATGTAGTGATGGAAGTACAAGAAGAAACAGAAACAGTAGTGATTTATGGTTTTATTTCTTATGCAGATTTAATCCGCTATAAAACACAGGTTAATCTACTCCCCGATGAGGACTGGACTTATCAAATTCCCTTGAGTTGCTTTGATACAGAAATAGATAATTTATTACTTTATTTTCGTTGTTTGGATTTAGCAGAAATTACCTTGCCACAGATACAAACAAATTCAGGAAATTTAGCTGTAGCTAAAGCTGAATTAACAAAAATTTTGCCTCAGTTATCCACACAAAATTTATGGGAATTTATTACCTGGGAACAAGGCAAAAATCTCCTTACTAATTCTGATTTATTAAAATGGATATATGATTGGCAATGGCAAAAATCAATAGAGTCAGAAAATATCCCAGATAATTTAGCAGAAATTGCAGAAAGTCAAGAAAATTCAGTAGATTATCTGAAAAAATACTTGCCAGATTTACTTAATATTTTAACTCAACCAACAATTAATGTGGGGTCTTGGTTAAGAAACGAATTAGATAATTTTGCCAATCAATTATCCTGGGTTTTATTACCAGAATTACCAGAATTATCTCCCATGAGAGGAACATATTCTCCCGCAGAAGAAATTCAAGCAATCATCAGAGAGCTACCAGAAAATGGTGCTGATATTCCTTCTCATGCGAGGGGCGCTTATCAAGATTTATTGTTAGGTGGAATTCCTTTAAGATTGTATGCTTTAACCTGGTCTTTAATTTCAGATTCAACACCAGAATGGATGTTATTGTTGGTCTTAAGTGCCCCTATAGGAATGAGTTTACCAGAGGGGATAAAATTACGGGTTAGCGATACAACAGGAATTTTAGTTGAGCAAAAATTAAATTATGATGAGGATGATTCTTATTTATTTGCTCATGTCGTGGGAGGTTGGAATGAGAAGTTTATTGCTACAGTTTTTTTAACACCAGAAATTCAAGAAACTTTACCCCCTTTTGGATTTAATTTAGAATAGAGGGAGTAGGGGAGTACGGGAGTAGGAACGTCCCTACTAGGTTTTGGTTGTGAATATATAGCTTCATGGGGTGAGATACGAGAAAAAACTGTAGGGGTTTTATCTCCAAACCCAAGCACGAATAGGATTTGGAAACCAAACCCCTACCGTCAAATATTACAACCTATTTACAATTGCTATATAATCAATCAGGGAGCGCTGTAACTCCTGACTCCTGGCTCCTGTTTGAATTGATATGAAAAATCTGCATAACCTCCTCACAGTCAGAAATACTGAAGTGTACAACCGAAAAATTACAGTATTCTCCTGGAGAAACTACAATGGTATGCAGTAATGTCCATAACACTAAATTACAACAACTAACTCAAACAGGTGATCGCTTATTTGATCTAGGAAAATTTGAAAATGCTTTAAAAACTTTTCAGGAAGCTTCAAAAATTGCCTTAACTGATGAGCAAAAAGTAAATATTTACAACCGAATAGGATTAGTTTATCGCGGTTTAGGAAACTATAATTTTGCTTTAAAATATCTCAAATCAGCTCTACAAATTGCTCAAGAAATTGGCAATCAAAATCAGGTTGTAATGATTTTAAATGACCTTGGGGAAACTTATTCTTTGTCTATAGAATATAGTGTTGCCTTAAGATACTATGCTGAAGCTTTAGAAATTTCTCAAAACTCTTCTAACTTAGTAGGTATGGGTATAGCTCTTAATCATTTGGGGGAAATATATAACCTCCTAGGATTATTTGACCAAAGTCTTAACTGTTGTCAAAAATCTATGGATATTTTCTATAAATTGGAAAGAAAATCAGTATTAGATAAATTAACTGCCCAAATTAATATTGCTTTGGCACTGCATAACATAGGAGAAGCTTATTTATGGCTTGGTCAAGATACTCAAGCTAGAGAAATTCTGGAACTTGCTTTAGCTATTCGTCATAAAATTTGTAAAGTTATTTTTAAGCAGTTTAGTAAAATCCCAAATGATTTAGATAATAATATTCTGCATAATAATTGGTTTAATAGTAAAAAATTACTTCAAAATTCACAAATAATTCAACAACAAAAAATTGACTTCACTCAAAGTATTATCTGCCAACATGGAGCAGATTTAGCTAATACTATGAATTTAATCGAAAAAGTTTATCGTAACTTAGGTCAATGGGAAAAAGCCAATAAATACCGTCAACAAAAACTCAATATTTCGGAAAGTTATTGCGATAAATATATAATCTACAATGTTTATATTTTGCCATTTTATTTAAGATTTCATTCTCATCATCACTGAAAATGTAACTGAATATCTTAATTAATACAACATTTTCCTAAGTTATTAGTTATATATACGATTTCGCAAAGTTATTAGGTACAGTTACTTTATTTCTTTTCTATTCCCTATTCCCTGTTCTCTCAAACCTAAAATTTTGTACCTCATAACAACGGGAAGTGCTATAATATTTTAGCTCTCTGAGATTGAGTTATTAAAAAAAATTAATTAATCTTTGTTAATAAAATTAAAGGAGATAAACCAGCAAAATTACATTGTAATATTTATTTGGAAGTATCCTAAAACTGATTTGTAATTTGTAACTAACTTTTTCCAATTGCTATAATCCAGTATTTTAATTAAAAAACTAACTTTTATCAGGGTAACTACTATGAAACCTCATCCTAACTATCAAAATGAATTAAAATCTCTCTATCAAAAAGGCGATCGCCTCTACAGTTTAGGTCAACTAGAAGGGGCATTAAAAATATTTCAAAAAGCCTTAGAAATCACGAAATTAATTAATAGTCCCGAACAAAGACTTGATATTGTCTATCGACTCGGATTAGTTCACTCTAGGATAGGAGAATATTTTAATGCTCTTAACTATCTAAAACTAGCACTAAAATTAGCAAAAAAAATAGGAGGTGAAGCAAAAATTGCTACTATCTATAATGAACAAGGAAAAACTTACTATCTTTTAAAAGAGTATATTAATGCCTTCGATTCTTATTCAAAAGCTCTGAGAATATTTCAGAAACTCAAAGATATAGTAGGTATTGGTAAAACAATTAATCATATTAGTACAATTTACAACTTAACAGGATTATCAGACCAAGCACTAAAGTATTCTCGTCAGTCTTTAAAGATTTTTCAAAAGCTCGATAAATTAGGAAAAATCAATAAATTTACAACTAAAATGAACGAATCAATTGCTCTTCATAACATGGGAGAATCATATTTTATCCTGGGTAGACCTTGCCAGGCTCAAGCTTTTTTAGAACTGGCTTTAGATATTCGGCAAAAACTTTGGGAAGATTCTTTAGACCGGTTAGAATCAATGGAAGATAATGTACCAGAATTAGATAAAAATCAAAATTATGACCATACTTATCCTGAAAAAATGTCAATTTATGACTATAAAGAAAAAGATGGATTTCACAGAAGTATTTTTGCTCAATATGGTCAGGATTTAATACAAACTATGAGCTTAGTAGAGAAGGTTTACCAAGATTTAGGGAACGAGCAAAAAGCAAATAACTATCATCAACAAGCTGTGGAAATTCAGGAAAAAGTAAATAGTGATTTTTGCTCAGTAACAAACTAATTTAATTAATAGAATTCTTCCTCCCCCTCCTCCCTCTCCTCCCCATCCTCCCCACCCTCCGACAAGGGTTTCAGGAGTTCCTTATAAGGGATAGCATTTAGGGAGAGGATTGACACAAAGGCAGGAAAAGATTTATTTTTTTTCCCTATCCAAGGGGAGGCTTTAAGGCGTGAATTATCTAATCATTTAATTGCTTAATTATTAATTATTTCGGTAAAAAATTAAGAAAAACAACTGTACCTCCAATGCTTAAAAAAAGCTATAATTCTTTTCTATTTACTATTGTAGGGACGTTCCATGGAACGTCCCTACAGTTTTTTTTTGCAGATATCTAAAAATCTAGGAGTAAAATAAATAAAGTCTGTAATTTTATCCCAAAATTTTTGACCAAAAAATAGGGTCTCAAGTCTCCTCCCCTTTTAAGGAGATAAAAAAAGTAAACTCCAGTATTTCAATTCTCCTACTTCAGTAGAAGGTACTGATAACTGTTAACGCAGTTCCTCTGCAAGAGGCTAACTGATAACTGAAATAACTCCTACCTCCAGTCTTATCTTTTGGCCAAAAGATTGATAAAATGTTTAACAGTAATAAATAAATTACAATATGTCTGAACAAAACACAGAATATCAAACAGCATTAGGAGAGACGATCGCTCAAATTCCCATGTCTCAAGACCAAGAAACTATTTTCAAAACTCAACTTACAGAACTACGAAAGTTACTCAAGACAGACCGCGTGGCCCTATTCCGTTTCTATCCTAATTTAGATGGGGCCGGAGAATTTGTTTGTGAAGATGTAGCAGATGGTTGGAATTCTTTATTAAATCTGAAAGTAGAAAATAACTGCTTTCCTGACTATCAAAAAGAGGGTATTCAGACAGTAGCAGATATTGAGGTGACCAAATTCAGTGAATCTCATGCCCAAATATTACGAGAATATCAGGTAAAAGCTGATTTAGTTGTTCCTGTACTCAAACAAGATGATGACACAGAAACAATTGTACCTGAACTGTGGGGATTACTCTGTATTCATCAATGTGGTAGCTCCAGGCAATGGCATGATGTAGAGATTAAATTTGCTCAGAAAACAGCGGAAAACTTGGCAGTAATTATTAGAAATACACAACTTTTAGCAGCAGCACATTCTCAAGTAGAACAACAAAAAACTCTAGCAAAAGTAATCAGAAGAATTCGTACACCTCTAAATTTAGAAGAAATTTTCCAGGTTACTGCCACAGAAGTACGTCAACTACTGAAGGCAGATCGGGTTGCCGTGTTTCGTTTCTATCCAGAAAGAGACTGGGAAGGAGAATTTGTTTCCGAAGATGTAGGAGATGAGTGGGATTCAGCATTAGCAGCTAAAGTACATGATCATTGTTTTGGGGGAGAATATGGTGTTTACTATCAACAAGGTAGAGTACAAGCAGTGGCAAATATCTATGCAGCAGGATTAGGTGATTGTCATATAGAAATCTTAGAGCGATTTCAAGTTCGGGCAAATCTAGTTGTACCTCTACTCAAGGGTAAAGAAGAGGGAGAGTTACCGGAACTTTGGGGTTTGTTGTGCATTCATCAATGTAATGGCCCCCGTCATTGGCAGGACTACGAAATAGATTTTGCCCAACAAATAGCCGATCATTTTGGTGTGGCGCTACAGCAAGATAATACTCTCAAACAGCTTGAGGAAAATGCCATACAGCTAAGTATCAGTGTAGAACAACAAAAAGCTTTAGCAAGAGTAATCAAAAGAATTCGTGTAACTCTAGATTTAGAAGAAATTTTCCAGATTACTGCTACAGAAGTACGTCAACTGCTTAAGGCAGATCGGGTTGCCGTGTTTCGTTTCTATCCAGAAAGAGACTGGGAAGGAGAATTTGTTTCCGAAGATATAGGAGATGAATGGGACTCAGCATTAGCAGCTAAAGTACATGATCATTGTTTTGGAGGAGAATATGGTATTTACTATCAACAAGGTAAAGTACAAGCAGTGGCAGATATCTATGCAGCAGGATTAAGTGATTGTCATGTAGAAATTTTAGGGCGATTTCAAGTCCGGGCAAATTTAGTTGTACCTCTACTCAAGGGTAAAGAAGAAGGAAAGTTACCGGAACTTTGGGGTTTGTTGTGCATTCATCAATGTAGTAATTCTCGTCATTGGCAAGACTATGAAATAGAGTTTGTCCAACAAATAGCCGATCATTTTGGTGTGGCGCTACAGCAAGAAGAGGCTTTTAAACAAGTTGAACAACAGGCAGCAGAACTAGCTATTAGCAAAGAAAAGCAAAAGTCAGCTGAACGTCAGAAAATAGTGAGTGAGTTGTTCGACAAAATTCGCCTTTCTATGGATATTGAGACAATTTTTGCTACTGCTACTCAAGAGGTAAGACAACTGCTAGAAGCGGAGCGAGTGGCAATATATCAGTTATTTCCTGATTGGAGTGGGGAATTTGTTGCCGAGTCTTTTGCAGAAGGATGGACTCCTCTAGTGGGAGTTCAACCAATTATTGAAGATACTTTTTTAGCAGAAAATAAAGGTGGACGGTATGTCAACAATGAAACTTTGGCTATTGATGATATCTATAAAGCGGGTTATAACGATTGTCATATTCAACTTTTAGAACAGTTTGGAGCTAAAGCTTATGTAATTGCACCAATTTTGCAGGGAGAAAAACTTTGGGGTTTGCTGGCAGCTTATCAAAATTCTGCTCCCCGTCATTGGCAAAAGGATGAAGTGGAGTTGCTAGCTCAAATAGGCGTTCAGTTAGGGGTAGCTTTACAACAAGCTGAGTATGTTCAGAAAGTTCAGGAGCAGTCAACACAACTAGCTATCAGAGCTGCAACAATGGAAAAATTAGCAGAACGCCAAAAAACTTTGGCTGCAATTGTTGATAAAATTCGTCAGTCTCTGGATATTGAGACAATTTTCCAAACAACTACTCAACAAGTACAAAAATTACTGGATGTAGACAGAGTTGTTATCTACCGTTTTAATCCTGATTGGAGTGGGGAGTTTGTTGCTGAGTCAGTAGCTGAAGGTTGGAATTCCTTAATAACGCAGCAAAACGAAAATCCCGAAATTAAGGAAAATGTTAGTCGATGTTCCGTGCAGAAGTTGGCAAATCCCCATACTGATACCTATTTGCAGAAAACTAAGGGCGAGCATTTTACTAAAGGATTAGTTTATCGTGTCTGCAACGATATTTATGATGCAGGTTTTAGTAACTGTTACATTAAGGCATTAGAGTCTTATCAAGCTAAGTCTTATGGGATTATTGCGATTTATCTGGGAGAAAAACTTTGGGGTTTGCTGGCAGCTTATCAAAATTCTGGTCCCCGTGATTGGCAAAAAGATGAGGTAGATTTGCTAGCTCAAATAGGTACTCAGTTAGGGGTTGCTCTGCAACAAGCTCGGTATGTTCAGAAGGTTCAGGAGCAGTCAACACAACTAGCTATCAGAGCAGCAGCAATGGAAAAATCAGCAGAACGCCAAAAAACTCTGGCTGCAATTGTTGATAAAATTCGTCAGTCTCTGGATCTTGAAACAATTTTCAAAATAACCACCCAACAAGTACAACAATTACTGAATGCAGACAGAGTTGCTATCTTCTGCTTCCATACTGATTGGAGTGGGGAATTTATTGCGGAGTCAGTAGCTGATGGTTGGGTGAAGTTAATACACAAGCAAAAGGAAAATCCCAAAATTCCTGCAAATGTTACTAAATGTTCTGTTAGAGATTTGCCAAATTATGTGAATGATACCTATTTGCAGGAAAACAAAGGCGAAAATTTTGCTCAAAAAGTTTATTGCATCTGCAACGATATCTATGAGCAAGATTTTAGTGACTGTTACCTTGAGGTATTAGAGTCTTATCAAGCTAGGGCATATGCTATCGTAGCTATTTATCACGGAGAAAAACTTTGGGGTTTGCTGGCAGCTTATCAAAATTCTGCTCCCCGTGAGTGGGAAACAACAGAGGTAGAAGTGTTGGCTCAAATTGGGGGGCAGTTGGGAGTTGCACTACAACAAGCTGAGTATTTCAAACAAGTTCAAGCTCAAACAGCAGAATTGGAAAAAGCAACGGAGCGGCAAAAAGCGCTGTCAGTTACCATTGATAAAATTCGTCAATCTTTGGATATTAATGCTATTTTTCAGACTACTACTCAAGAAGTGCGACAGTTACTACAAGTTGAACGAGTGGCGATTTATCGTTTTTACTCAAACTGGAGTGGCGAGTTTGTGGCAGATTCGATGATTGATGGATGGACTCCTACAACTCAGACTCCGTTACAAATTAATCCTGTAATTGGTAAACAAACTAATGCTAGTAAACTTCCCAGAAATGAAACTTTTGTGCCAATTTTGCAGGGAGAAAAACTTTGGGGGTTGTTAGTTGCTTATCAAAATTCTAGTCCTCGTTATTGGCAAGATGAAGAAATTAACTTGCTGGCACAAGTAGGAGTGCAGTTAGGTATTGCTTTAAAACAAGCTGAATTACTAGAAAAAACTCGTACCCAAGCTGAAGATTTGACAAAGGCTTTGCAGGAGTTAAAACAAACTCAAATGCACATGATTCAAGGTGAAAAAATGGCTGGTTTGGGGCAGTTAGTCGCAGGTATTGCCCACGAAATTAATAATCCTGTCAACTTTATTTATGGCAATCTGAATTATGTGGAGGAATATACTCAAAATTTACTCGATTTGATGAAATTATATAGTCAACATTATGTCGATCCTGTTCCAGAAATTCAAGATTTTATAGAAGATATTGACATAGAATTTGTGATGCAAGATTTACCTAAGACGATGAATTCTATGAAGGTAGGAGCTGAACGTATTCGTCAATTGGTATTTTCATTAAGAACATTTTCTCGTCTTGATGAAGCTGAAATGAAACCGGTAGATTTACATCAGGGAATTGATAGTACGCTGTTGATTTTGCAGCATCGTTTAAAACCTAAGAAGGCAGCTTCTGAGATTGAAGTTGTGAAAAATTATGGAAATTTGCCTTTGGTAAAATGTCATGCTGCTCAAATTAATCAGGTGTTTATGAACTTGCTGAGTAATGCCATAGATGTATTGGAAGAAAAACTAACAGTAGAGAAAGATTTCAGCCCTACTATTAAAATTACTACGGCAATTAAGAAAGATAATCCAAGTAGTGTTTTGATTAAAATTTCTGATAATGGTTTGGGAATTCCGCAAGATGTAGAAGATAAAATGTTTAACCTGTTTTTTACTACTAAAGATATAGGTAAAGGAACAGGTTTAGGACTTGCGATTAGTTATGAGATTATCGTACAAAAACATGGTGGTGAGCTCTTATGTAATTCTCAAGTAAATCAAGGAACTGAATTTATTCTAGAAATTCCCATTGAGCCACAGAAGCAGATAGCTTTACAAGATTAAATGGCATGATTTAAGATAATCAGCTTTAAATTATTGATGGCATTTTTTTAAGTCAATTGATTAAGTTCATCAGCCAAATTAATTACATATCCTATTGACTCCCTATTCCCTTTTCCCTTTTCCCTTTACTAATACTAACTTAATTCAGTCCATTTTTTAGGAAAACTTTGTTGTGGAAATACAATATTTGCTTTTTGATAATGTTCAAAAGATTTAATTAGATTATGGGTAGAAATTCCATAACAGCGAGTCTGATAAATTAGAGCTAGATTCTTATTAACTATTGCCCATTCTTCAGGAAATTTATTTAAATCATATACTTCCAAGGCTAACTCACAACAAGCTAAAGCAATTTCTAAATTCACATCCGAATCTCCATCAGGTAGTGCCCAAATAATTTGACCAAAATTTACTAATGTACAGGCAATGATAGCTGCTCTATTTTGATAGATATTCGGAAAAGTTTGCCTCGCCCATTTACGTAAGATATATATAAAATGGGGTTCTAATAAATCAATATTTTCGACAATTAGAGGATAAACAGTTTGAGGATTGCCTTGACTGTTAAAAGTTAACTTTAATACCTCTAGTAAAAATGGCAAAGTTTCATCAATCGGTATAGTTAGAGAGGGAGTAAAAATTTTATCTTCTAACCAAGAAACAAAATTTTGATAATCTGGCAATTTTTTCTCTAGAACGCTGTAAATAGGAAAATATGGCTGCATGAATTTTATATAGATATTAGTTGATTTTGTTTCTAATGACTGCTATTATCAATTGATAATTTTAACATTTTAATATTTCCATTATTAGTCAGTTAATATTCTATTTTCCCATTCTATATAGCAGACTTCCGGATAGTTTGAGATTGTTTTTAGAGATTTTAAGGAAATAAAATTGAGAATTTAGGGTAGTTAACTTTCCTGATCTAATTGACTTAAGGTTGTTATGGTTAGTATGAAATAATATCGCGAATTAGCCTTGAATATAGCTACAGAAGAAATAGTATATTTGATGATTGATAATTATTTTTTTGAATCGACTTTTGAGCTAATTTTACTTTTAAGTACCTGTACAAAATTAATTTAATATTTCTAACTACAGAATAGGAAACAGGAAACAGGAAAAGAATATATTTGTATACTTGAACTTAGGAAAAAGCCATGCAGTATAGTAAATTTACTTTAGAAGAAGTTTTAAAGAAGTTCAATTTAACCTTAGTCGAGAACTTAGGTAAATATAACAATTTATCAGAAGTAACACCTAGTCAACTATTAACAGAAACCTTAGAAGATAATATACCATTAGCAATTGCAGTCGCTACCGAAAAAGCTCGTTCTGAATTAATAGTATCGCCAATTTTAGTAGCAGTTAGAAAACATTTAAACAAACAAATAAGCTTATTTTCTGGCATAGAATTTAATGTCAATACTGAGTTAGAATTGAGCGGCTTTTGCGATTTTATTATTAGTCGTTCTAGTCTACAAACAATTATTCAAGCACCAGTAGTTACCTTAGTAGAAGCAAAAAATGATAATATAAAATCCGGATTAGGTCAATGTTTAGCAGAAATGGTTGCCGCTCAAATTTTTAACCAAAATAGAGGTAATCAAATTTCTAAAATTTATGGCGCTATTACAACTGGAACTGCTTGGCAATTTTTAGAATTAGAAGGTCAAAATGTGGTATTAGATTTAGAGGAATATTCCATCAAGAATTTGCCAAAACTTTTAGGAATTTTAATCCATTTTGTTAGTTAGTAATAAGCATTCAGCCGTCAGCCATCAGCTTATCAGCTATTGCTTCTGAGGCCCGTTCAAAGCTATATTAATTGAACCAAAATTAAATCTTACGACAAAAATTGGCTTACGGCTTATTTAATCTTTAAAGTCTTCATTATAAAGTCTATCCTTAAAAAAGCGTCTTATTGCTGTTAACGCAGTTCTTCGGTTTGCGTAGCATTCCGCAGGAAAGAAGGATAAGTTTACAGCTAATAGCTGAATGCTTACAGTTAGTATGTAAAGCTTTAACCAAGCTAGAAAATAGAATAGATTAAAGTTATGAATCTTTTAAAATTAAATTTGTAAACTGTAAAATTTAGCGACGATAACTTTATAAATATCCTTTTACCAAAAAATTCAGGTATAAAGCCTCTCTATTCATCCAGAAAAAAGAAAAAAAGTTGATCTGAACCAATCCTTCTATTACAGAAAAGGTAATAATTAATAATTAATTATTGAAACTATAAACTTCAAAGATTAGTTATAACTTTTGAATTATAACTTAGTTAAATCTCGATAATCTAAGTCACAAAATTTAGCACTCTTTGCAGATATTTTTCCCGATCTTCTAGCATCGGAAAATGAGCAGTATTTTCCATAACAGTAAATTCTATATTTTCATTTAGTTTTGCTGCTTGCCTACCCATTTCTGCCGGAATAATTTTGTCATATTCACCAACTATTAATAAAGTAGGTACTGTTAATTTTTGAAATTGTTCTGGTAGCCATTCTGTTGCTTCTTTACTTACAGAAGTTAAAACTGTACCATAAGCAGCATCAAAATCTGCTAATAAAAAATCTTCTAAAAATTCATTACATATACGATCAGGCATAGATTTATATAAAAATCTTGCCATAAAAATACGACCCATAAAAGGGATTTTCATCAACCATTTAGGCCGAAACATCACTACATAACGGCTAAATTTATGAAAAGCAGAAAAGCTTTTTTCATCATATTCAAAAATACCACTACAAGTTAAAATTACCTTTTCTAATCTCTCTGGATACATATTCAAAAAGAGAGCAGCAATAGAGGCTCCGGTTGAATGAGCATTAAGATAAACTTTATCTAAATTCAAAGCATCTAACAAAACTTTTAAATCTTCTGCGTAACCAACTAAGTCATAATTATCAGTAAGATATTTTGAATTTTTGGAAATACTTTTTTGTGCTGTGAGTTCAGAGGTAGGTAAACAGGTACGACCAAATCCTCTTAAGTCGTAAATTAAACAATCAAATTGATCGCAAAGTTCTTTAGCTGTGCTTTCCCAATATCTACCAGAACCACCCCATCCGTGCAAAAATACCATTACTGGTTTTGATTTTCCTATAGAGTTTGATGTTTTTATCCACTCATAATAATGTTCAACACCATTAACATTTATATAGGATGTTTTTTGTGCTGTTTCCACTCTAACTAGCTCCTGATTTTTGATGAAATTTTTTAATTTAGTATAAGCATTCAGCGGTCAGCTATTAGCTATTAGCTCTATTACTTTAGAGCAAGCCTGCCTTTCTTTTGTTTAAATATACTTCACCATTTTAAAAGCTACTTAATTCTCCATAGTTTTCTAATATTTTTATGATAAATTCTTTGGCTGTTACAGGTGTTGCTGTTTCTACTTCAACACTGTTTTGATGTAGCCACCAACCTGTCGTAATGTCCGGCGATCGCCATATTTCTAAATGCTCTACAGATGGATAAGCATAAAAGCTCTCATCCCCACTTCCCAAAAGTCCCCAACTCCAATGAGTAAAATAGTCGTGACTAACTTTATATATAGGAAAATTTCCAGTTAGAGGCATTCCCCATCCATCAATAGCTATAAAAGCCTTTACTTGTCCACCTTGCAGTTGCCAAGTCCAAGCTGCTCCTATTGCTCCTACCACTCCTGCACTAAAGGCAATAAATAGTAATGGCATATCTGTGGTTATAGATGGTGCATACCATAAAAATTTTGATATGTCAATGGCAGAGTACGGAGCATAGTCTTGAGTTGGGCAAACTAAGAGGTTGCTGGAATCAGAGAGACTCCGCCAATTAATAAATAATCCCTCTAAGAAGTCCTCAGTTAATTTTGGGTCATGTATTCCGGGGCAAATTACTACAGTCATTTCAATTATTAGTTATAGCCCAGTAGGTCTAGTATTGATTGACACAGCTAAAACTGTACAGAGCGATTTTTTCCGATAGTCCCGTTATTATCGCTAGAAAAATTTTACTACCCATCACCTCTGGCGGAGTGCTTCAAAAAATGAATTAATTATTCCTCTATACGCAATAGAAGCCAAATTTCAGCACCCATCACCTCTGTGGTGCTTCATAAAATGAATTGACTCTTGCTCTAATGTCAGTCTAAGCTTAGACCCATTGAAATTGCATATCCTAAAAACAGGACAAAAGTCCCATTACCGAAATATTCTGGTTTAAAGCCTCCCCTTGGATAGGGGATAATAAATAAAAATTTTCCTGTTCGTCAATCCTCTTCTTTTCAAAGAGAGGTAATTCGCACATTCTAAATTCTAAATTCTTGAACCTCTGCCCGTCTCCGTGTCTCCCTCTCTCCCCGTCAATCAAAACTAGCAAGTTAGATGGGTACAAACTTACTACTGGACTACTCAGATATTACTTTTGACTTTTCAAACCTTCATATAATCTCAACTATTCTAGTACCCATCCCCCCGGTAGGGATGCTACACTAACACTAGAGTGGAATTACCCGCTATTACTTTTGCACAGAAACTAATAATTGTATAGCAATTTACTTTAAGGATGTCACAAATAGTGTCAAGCTTTAAATTTCAAATAATTGCCTGAAACTTTTCTATTCTCGAAGTTTTTAGTCTATCAAATCTAACTTCTGACTTGTATGGGCAAATAGCCATTCTTCCCTACTGACTTCTGACTTCCGTTAGGGACAGATTTAACAAAAATATTTGATTGTTTTCCGATCAAATTTCGATAAAATCTGTCCTTGAAAAAAGTATTTTTATACTTGTTCAAAAAGCAAGTATAGACTGGTAAATTATTTCTGTTGCACCTTCTTTAATCGAGTTAATTAATCAACATAACTAGAGGAGCAAAACATGGTTACAACTCCAGAAAAAATTCAAAACCCAACAAATTCTGCATCTCCTACTCAAGACAGAGTAGCAGTATTATTAATGGGATATGGCGAAGTAGAAAGTTATGAAGATTTTGCCAATTATAACGAACAAGCATTAAACTTACTCACGGCTAAATTTGCTCCAGTTCCCACCTGGATATATCCTCCTTTAGCAAAATTATTAGCTGTCTTTGACTTACATGAATGGAGTCATCAACATGGTAACTTCATCTCTCCTCATAATGCTATTTTTGAAAGTCAACGAGCGGGAATTGAAAAAAATCTCCAAGTAAAATGGGGCGATCGCGTCAAAGTCTTCAAAGCCTTTAACTTTTGCGCTCCCCACTTACCAGAACAAGTATTAACACAAATTAAATCTGAAGGATTTGACAAATTATTGATTTATCCCTTGTTAGTAGTTGACTCTATTTTCACCAGTGGAATAGCCGTCGAACAAGTTAATGAAGCATTAGTAAAATTAGCAGATAAAACCGAACATTGGGTTAAAGGCCAACGTTATATACCTTCTTTTTATAACGAACCTGACTATATTAATTTAATGGCAAAAATGGTAGAAGAAGAAATTGCTAATGACTTAGCAGTTGCTCATTTACCATCTCAAATTGGCATTGTTTTAACAAATCATGGTTGTCCCCATGAAGCCAAAGGTTTTACTTCTGGAATTGATGAAAGTCAGGCACTTTATGAATTAGTAAGAGAACGTTTAATTAATCGTTTTCCTTTAATTTCTGTAGGTTGGTTAAACCATGATACTCCACTCATTGACTGGACTCAACCAGATGGTAAAACTGCAGCAAAAAATCTCATAGAATTAGGTGCAACAGCTATTATATTTATGCCTATTGGTTTTGCCACAGAAAACCACGAAACATTATTAGATGTAGAGCATATTATTGAAAGTTTGCGCCGGAAACATCCAGAAGTAACTTATAGGCAAATGCCTTGTGCAAATGACCGCCCAGAATTTTTGCAGATGGCTGCAGAGTGGGCTAACCTTTATATTGAAGAACTGTTGAGTGAAAATGCTTTAGCTGTTAATCCTTCTTTAGCAGTAGCACAAGCAAAGTCAACTCATAGTCATAGTCACGATGGTGAGCATGGACATTCTCACGACCATCATCATCATCACGACCACCATCACCACCATCATCATTAGAAAGGAGTCAAGAGTCAGAATAGAATTTTCTACAACTGGTGGAAATAATAATTTAGTGGGGTGACACCCCTAAAATGTTGGAATAGTAGGGCGGGTTCTGCGTTAAGTTAATTATGTTAACAAATTATTCAGATGAACCCGCCCTAATTGGTGTTTGGCAAGGAAATAAATTTAACTTACCTATTTTCCCTTGGTTAGATGTGATTTTAGCTTTTCCAGTTGCTTTTTGCTTTGTTAGTGTTTCGTAGTGCTTGGGAAGTTTTGAAAGAAAATTTACCTTGGTTGGTAGACACGGTACTACCTTCTATAAACCCGATTTCTGATAACACTCTTTGTCGCAAGCGGATTCCATATCTGATTATACAAAAATAGTAGTCAATTAGTTAGACAAAATGTAAAGTAACAAAATTCTTGGTTGTTGAAAAAGTAAAGTTTTCCACAGTTAAAATATAGTTTTCCACAGAATTTTCCACAAAGATTAAGGTTAAGTTAAAAATGTATTATCAACAGGTTTATCTATACAAATAGTTTACCAAAATAATTGGGTTTAGAGCAAGGACTTTTAAGGCGAAATGTTTTTGGAGAGTTGCTCAAAATCCCCGTTACAAAAATAACTTCTGACTTCGTTAAAGTAGTTGTCAGGTTAATGAATCAGGTTAAAAATAAGGAAGGGTGAGCACGCCTGAACCAAGCCTTAGGTAAAAGCTCGCGTTAATTTAACGGGGAAACCCGCCCCTACGCTATCAACCTATGAAAAATTGTAGGGGCGGGTTTAAACCATAAAACATTGATACATAATATTAATCGCTCAAAACCCGCCCCGCGCCACGCCCCGTGCAGTCATATTGCCCGGGGGCGGGTTTAGCTAACTTTAGGTTGAGCTTCGTTAATTTAACGGGGAAACCCGCCCCTACGCTATCAACACACTACAGACAAATATTCAAACTCAGTTAGATATTACTTCTGACTTTTGACTTCTGACTTCTAACTTCTTATCACTCCCATTCAATAGTTCCAGGAGGCTTAGAAGTAATATCATAGACCACTCGGTTAACACCCTTAACCTCATTCACAATGCGGTTAGAAATACTTTCCAACAAATCGTAAGGCGCACGAGACCAGTCTGCAGTCATCCCATCTTCACTAGAAACAAACCGCAAAACAATAGGGTAAGCATAAGTACGTTGATCTCCCATTACCCCCACACTGCGAATAGGCAACAACACCGCAAACGCTTGCCAAAAATCGTGATACATTCCTTGCTGTTTAATTTCATCCCGCACCACAAAATCAGCATCCCGTAATATTTTCAACCGTTCGTCTGTAATCTCTCCTAAAATCCGGATTGCTAATCCTGGACCAGGAAAAGGATGTCGTCGCACAATTTCTTCTGGTAAACCAATGGAACGTGCAACCTTTCTGACTTCATCTTTAAAAAGTTTCCGCAGAGGTTCAACTAACTTAAATCTCAAATCTTTGGGCAAACCGCCAACATTGTGATGACTTTTAATTTTTACCGCCACCCGCTCCCCAGTTTTCGGGTCAACATTAGTGTTAGCAGATTCAATCACATCTGGATAAAGAGTACCTTGCGCGAGATAATCAAAAGGTCCTAAACGTTTTGACTCTTCCTCAAATACTTGGATAAATTCATGTCCGATTAATTTGCGTTTTTGTTCTGGATCGGTGACTCCTTTGAGTTTAGCTAAGAAGCGTTCCCGCGCATTGACATATTCGACTGATATATGAAAAGACTCGCGAAATATTTGTACCAAATTCTCTGGTTCATACTTGCGCATAAACCCTTGATCGATAAACATACAAGTTAATTTATCCCCGATCGCCTCATGGAGCAAAAACGCTAAGGTTGAAGAATCAACTCCTCCAGATAGTGCTAATAATACTCGTTTATCCCCTACTTTAGCTCTAATTTCTCGAATCGCTTCTTCTACGAAAGCTTCTGTCGTCCAAGTTGGTTCACACTGACAGATATGGTAGACAAAATTCCGAATTAATGCTTGCCCCCCAATAGAATGAACTACCTCTGGGTGAAACTGAGTACCATAGAGCTTTTTGTCATGGTTGGCGATCGCTGCACAGGGAGTATTATCTGTATGAGCTAATATTTCAAAACCAGAAGGCATTTTTGTCACAGAATCTCCATGACTCATCCACATAGTTGTACCTGCTTCTACATTCGTCAGCAAATCTGTAGGATCGTCTATTGATAGAGATGCTTTACCATATTCGGCAAGTTCAGCGCGTTTTACTTCTCCACCAAGTTGTTGCACCATTAACTGCATACCGTAGCAGACTCCCAAAATGGGTATTCCCAAATTCCAAATTTCGCGATCGCAATGAGGTGCTCCTTTATCGTAAACAGAATTAGGTCCCCCAGAAAGAATGATTCCTTTGGGATTAAGAGCTGCTAGTTTTGCAGCAGTTGTACGGTAGGAAATAACCTCCGAATATACTTGAGTTTCACGAATTCGGCGGGCAATTAGTTCTGAATATTGAGAACCAAAGTCCATAATCACGATCATTTGACGGTTAAACTGAGTGAGAGAATCTGAACTTTCTTCTGTCTGTGTTGTTAGAGTCACGATTAATATACTATTAGACTAGAGTAATGAGTAAATTTAGAATTTAGAATAATGCAGAATTCAGAATTAATTTTTCAAATCTAAATTTTTCTATTTTCAGAACTTACGCAGAGGAACCCAGAAACCGAGTTTTTTAGTCAATGTTTATTGTTAAAACGATTTATCCTAAAAACCCGGTTTCTTTGTGTAAATCCTGATTTTGGAATTTCTAAATTTATCTTTTTATGAATTAAAATTAAGAATTGAAAACTTTAGAGGATGTTTGAAAAGTATTAATTTTGATTTAGATCCCCCCAAGCCCCCTTGAAAAGGGGGGAAATACAAGGTAAAGTCCCCCTTATTAAGGGGGATGCGCGGGGGATCAATGACTTCTCAAACAACCTCTTAGCTATTCATTAATCCATTAATTTAATAATCCTGCATTTTAAATTCAAAAAAGATTTATTAATTTAATAATTCTGCATTCTACATTCTGCATTCTCAATTCAAAAGGGTGTTCTTAATAGAATAACAAATTTGTGAAAAAACTGTATCAGCAACTTCAGTTTTACAAAAAATTTGGCGATCGCGGTTAAACAGCATGGAACCTACTTGGACCTGTTTTTGACTATGATTAAAAATATAAGCTTG
Organism: Cyanobacteria bacterium P01_H01_bin.35; assembly: GCA_038747755.1. Taxonomy (GTDB): domain Bacteria; phylum Cyanobacteriota; class Cyanobacteriia; order Cyanobacteriales; family Microcoleaceae; genus Trichodesmium. Next base: position 9,228 of record JBCDJM010000037.1, on the reverse strand, counting down.
GCAACGTTGGTCAATTTTCGAGGCGATCGCCCCATACACCCTACCCACCAAGTCATTTTCATCATTTATATCTAAGTTCCGCAGCAGTTTCAAACCATCCTCAGCAGTATTACAAGCAAAAATTTCTTGTAGCACAAAAGTGGGCAAACCTATATTTGCACAATGAGCTGTGAGAATTTCTAATCGTCCGTCAGCTAGATGGTGATGAGTATGAAAAATCCCCCCAGCCAATTTAATTAATTTGCCATGATAACCTAATAATAAAATAAACTCTACTCCGGCAATGGCAGCAGCAACCAACATTGGGCCTAACCAGTTAGCTGTTTTGACAGTCTGTTGTGCAGGTATTCCCATTTTCCTTGCTATATCTAAACCATTTTCCCCTACACAAAACACCAAACTATTAAACTGTACTGCCTTTTGTTGTAGTTCTTCCTGGTAAGCTTCAAGTTGTCCAGGTACACTCAAAGGTTGAGAAACCCCAGTAGTGCCTAACAAAGAAAGACCTTCAAGTATACCAAAAGCAGAATTAGAAGTCCGAGTCGCTAATTGACGACCTTCTGGTAAAATGATACTGACTTTAACTTGTTCATTTTGGTTGAGCAAAGGTTGAAGATTTTCTTGCAGCAGTCGTCGCGCATAACTATATATAGCTGCTTCCCCAGAATGAATATTATGTCCAATTCCAGCTCCTCCTATAACTACAATTTGTTCTGAAGCATCAGTTGGAGAAACTGTGGCCAACTCTATCATTGCCCAAACAGGAGTATTGCGAGTTAGATCAAGATTATTACCGGGATCGGAACGAGTAATGGCTAGGGCAGTATTACTTTTCAGTAAAGCCACCTGTTCGATAGGGATATCAACAATTTCTGCGGGTTCAAGTAAATTAATTGATACGGTAGACAAAGACGAGATATTTTGACGTATCCAATGGAGTGCAGCTACAGCAGCAGCACAAGTGAATACAGGTAGAGTATATCCAGGGCGAGGATTCAATTCAAAATTCAAAAGTCAAAAGTCAAAAGTAAGAATTAATCAATTATAATCAGTTCCAAAGTCAAAAGTCAAAAATACAAAATAAGAACGATTATCCTATATAAATAATCATCTATTCTTTACTCTACTCTCTACTCCCTACTCCCTACTCCCTTCTGCAGATATCTATTAATTCCCAGGAATAAAATTCCTAAAATTTTCTCTAAGTTATTAACAACATATTCTGTTAGATCGATATGAACTTCTGTATTTTCTAATTGTAAGAATTTCCAAATATTTCCTGTGGTGACAACCCCGTAAATAGTAGAAATTTGATTACCTTGTTGTTGATTAAATATTTGTCCCGCAATCATTTCTGCCAGACATTGCCCTAATCCAGCGTTTAAGTTTTCTTTTTTGGCTTCGACAATGGCAAAAACTGGAGATTTTATAAATAGTTGTTCTGGAGCAAGACTAATGAGAAAATCACAAGTACCGTTTAATCCTCTGGTGGTATCAACGTTAAATTCTGTTCCGGAAAAGAGGCTAATTTGATTATTCATGATTTTTCTTAATTCTATTAAAATCGGGGCAATAATCATTTCTGAACGAGCTTTTTCTGTATTAATTGCTAATGCTAATGGTAAGTTATTTTGTAATGTTTGTTTTAAAAATTCGCTTGGTTTAACTTCGGAAGTATTCGCAAAAAAATCGACTTTTTCTTGGATCTTTAAGGAAAATTCTTGTTGAATTTTGGGTAATGTGAAATCGCTGTAAGGCATTTAATTTTTTACTCTAATGAAGGAGTCAGGAGACAGGAGTCAGGAGTCAGAATGAATAGAGAATCTGCTCAAAGTTTTCAAATATAAATTGTTTGGCAAAAAGCACATCAACTTGTTAAAGAGATAATTATCCATTATTCATTATCCATCTCCTGATATACAAAAGAACTTTATTTTATAGTCAAAAAGACATCTGCTATAAAATCTTTTGATCGCCCTGATTATTCGTAACATTCTTTTTTACCGAAACAATTAAATAATTAGATAATTCAGGTTTAAAGCCTCCTAGGGTAAAGGGGAAAAAATTTATTTTTTCCTTTTAGTCAATCCTCTCCCTTTTAGGGAGAGGTAATTATCCATTATCCATTATCCATTATCCATTATTGAACATTTCCTGTAAAATTTATTCTAAACTAAATAATAATAATAAGCAATAAAAGAATGAGAGTAAAAACGAAGCCTTTTTTACAACGAGAAGCTACTGAATGTGGCGCCGCATCTTTAGGTATTATTCTGAAATATTATGGACGTGAGGTTCCTTTAACAGAATTACGTGGTAAATGTGGTGTCAGTCGAGATGGTACTAATGCAGGGCAAATTGTCAGGACTGCAAGGGAATATGGTTTGACAGCTAAGGGTGGCAAAAGTACCGTTGAGTTCTTAGAAAATAGCGATTTACCTGTGATTATTTTTTGGAAATTTAATCATTTTTTGGTAGTAGAAGGTTTTGATAAAAAATTTGCTTATCTTAACGATCCGGCATTGGGTAGACGCAAAGTTAGTAAGGAAGAATTTGCAAAATCTTACAGTGGTATTGTTTTGCATATGGAACCGGGAGAAGAGTTTGTTAAAGGAGGAAAAAAAAGAAATTTTATTGCTTATTTAGCGGTTCGTTTACGAAACTCTAAAACTGCTCTTGGTTTTACTTTTTTTGCTGGTTTTTTCCTCAGTTTAATTCGCTTAATTATTCCAGCTTTTAGTTTAATCTTTGTTGACCAAATTTTGGTAGAGGGTTTTCAAGATTGGCTCCGCCCTTTACTGTTAGGAATGGCAGGAACAACTATTCTGCAATTTACTATTGCTAGGATGCAATATATTTTCTTGCGGAAGTTAATTATTAAACTTTCTATTACGATGAATAGTCAATTTATGTGGCATCTGCTGCGGTTGCCTATGAAATTTTATGCTCAAAGATTTGCTGGAGATATTAGTTCTCGTGCTGCCTTGAATGACCAAACTGTGCAATTATTGAGTCGGGTGGCGAATACTTTAATTGATACAATAATGTTGGGATTTTATGCAGTTTTAATGAGTTTTTATAATGGAGTTTTAGCTGGAATTACTATAGTTTTTGGTTTGATTAATGTAGCAGCATTATATTGGCTCCGACAATTTCGGATTGAAGCAACTTTGAATTTGAGCGAAAAAAGAGGAAAGTTATCTGGTTATCTTTTGGGGAGTTTAGGAGCAATTGAAAGTCTGAAGGCGGGGGGTTTAGAATCTTATATTTTTGCGCGGATTTTGGGAATATATTCTCAGGTAATGAATGAGGAGCAAAGATTAAATATTCAAACTAAGGTTTTAACTGTTTTACCAACATTTTTAAGCAGTCTTACTTCTGGGATAATTTTGGTCTTAGGAGGGTTAAAAGTCATGGGAGGTGAAATGAGTATTGGAATGTTAGTAGCATTTCAAACTGTAGCTTCTGGTTTTTTAAACCCTCTAGCCGAATTAATTAATTTTGGCAGTAGTTTACAAGAGTTGGAAGCAAATTTGGAACGTCTTGATGATGTTTTAGATCATCCTCTTGATGAAGATATTGAAATTACTGAAGCAGTAGAAAATTATGTTTTGGCAGAAGGAAATGGGGTAGAAAAACCGATTTATGATGCGGTTAATTATGATGCGGTTAATTATGATGCAGAGCAAGATGCTCCGCCTGGATTTTCAATTCCATATTCCCTATTAAAAGGTAAAGTTGAACTTAGAGATATTACCTTTGGTTATAATCCTTTAAAACCTCCATTAATTGAAAATTTTAATTTGTTAATTAAGCCTGGTTCGAGAATTGCTTTGGTGGGAAAAAGTGGTTCTGGAAAATCAACTATTGCTAATTTAGTTTGTGGTTTATATGAATCTAAATTAGGTGAAATTTTATTTGACGATGTGAGCCGTCAAGAAATTCCTCGTTCGGTTTTAACGAAGTCTGTGGCAATGGTGGCGCAAGATATATTTTTATTTGAAGGAACAATTCGAGAAAATTTAACTTTATGGAATCCAACTATTAGTAATTCGGCTTTGATTCAAGCTTGTAAGGATGCAAATATTCACGAATTTATTACGACTTTGACTGGTGGTTATGATGCTAATTTATTAGAAGGTGGAGTAAATTTATCGGGAGGGCAAAGACAACGTTTGGAAATTGCTAGGGCATTAGTAAATAATCCTAGAATTTTAATTTTAGATGAAGCAACGAGTAGTTTAGATGCGGAAACTGAAAGAATTATCGATCGTAATTTGCGTCGTCGAGGTTGTGCTTGTATTGTTGTGGCACACCGTTTAAGTACGATTCGAGATTGTGATGAAATTTTGGTTTTAAAAGAAGGAAAAGTATTAGAAAGAGGTACTCATCAACAACTTTGGAATCAGGGTATTTATTATCGTGAATTATTAGAGGTAGAAGAAAGGAATCAGGAGTCAGGAGTCAGGAGTCAGAATTTAGAATTTAGAATTCAGAATTCTGAATTCAGAATTCAGGATTCTGAATTCTTGAAGAAGCAGGGAGTTGGAAGTTCCGTATCGGGGATAAATGGAGAAATACAAGAGAACAATACTACTGAAAATTCTGTTTTTTCTACTCGTTTATTGGCTGATTTAGAAAATAAAATAGAACATTATTTCCTGGAAGGTAATCAACCTCTAATTTTTGAATCTCCACAAATTATCTGGTTAGTAAAATCTGGGGAAGTGGAAATATTTTATTCTCTGGAATCAGCGGGAGAATTAATCGGAAATCGTCATTATTTATTTACAGTTAAACCAGGAGAGTTAATTTTAAATTGCGATACTCAGACTCAAGGCAAATTATTAGGAATTGCTTTGGAAAAAGCCGAATTAATTCAGATTAGTCTTACCAATACAGATTTAACTGATAATTTGAGGAATTTGTCTATCCCTCTAGTAGAAAAATGGTTAAACCACCTGTTGGAAATTCAAAAGTCAAAAGTCAAAATTCAAAAGGATTTCAATTCAAAAGTCAAAAGTCAAAATTCAAAAGTAAGAATTAATCAATTAAAAAGTCAAAAGTATGACTCCAGTACAAGTCAAAAAGATGAATCTGTTGACTCAATACCGAATGATTTTTCCTTGCCATCTTTTGCAGAATCCGAACATCCTAATTTTTCTCAAATTGTTTCAATCAACAATAATTTTTGCAATTATCTCCACCAACTTATTCTGGCAGAAGAACAAACAGAAATATTCAATTCTCAACAACTCAAAAGCCATAATCAACGCAGTCAAGCAGAAACTATGCAAAATTTTGTTTCTGTCTTATACAATCAAGAAACAACTAACTCAATAACCTATAATTTTAATGACTTATTATTAATAGCAGTCGGAGCAATAGGTCGTGCTAGTCAGATAGAAATTAAACCACCACTTGCACAGGCGAAAAATTTCCAAAATACCCTCCCAGAAAAAAAATATCCTGCCGATTATCAACAAGATTTACAAGAGATTGTTAAAGCTTCCCGATGTCGAATACGGGAGGTAAAATTAAGAGATAAATGGTGGCAAAAAAAATCTGGTGCTTTGTTAGGTTGGCTCGAATCAGAAAATATACCCGTTGCCTTATTACCCTACAAAAATCAATATCTTCTCTATAACCCAAAAACTCAAATTTCTATTCCCATAAATCAAAAAGTTGCTGCTACTTTATCATCAACAGCATTTACTTTTTATCGCCCTTTCCCTTTCCAAGTAAAAAATGTTTGGGAGATATTTCTATTCGCCATCAAAAGTTATGAATGGGATGGAATTAAACTAATAATTTTAGGCACAATAATCAGTCTGATGGGAATGGTTACTCCTCAAGCAAGTGCCATTCTTGTTAATAATGCAATTCCTGACAGTGACAAATTATTGTTATGGCAAATAGGATTGGGTTTACTTGCCGTTACTGTAGGAAAATCTTTATTTAATTTGCTCCAAGGAATCATGTCTATCAAAGTTTCTCAGGGGATGCAAATTAATTTACAATCAGGAATTTATGACCGAATCTTTCGGCTAAATCCGAATTTTTTCCGAGAATTTAGTACCGGAGATTTATTAACTCGGATTGCTGCAATTAGTCAGATTAGTAGCTTAATAAATAGTGCCGTTATTACAACGATTTTTACAGGCGTATTTTCCCTATTAAATTTGGGTTTAATGTTTTTCTATAGCCGAAAATTAGCCTTAATTGTTCTAATCATTGGTTTGATTTCTTTCCTCATCACCTTAATTTCCGGCATAATTTTAATTCGTTTTGAACGAGAACAAGAAAAGCTGAGTGGAAAAATTCAAGGCTTAACCGTACAACTAATAAACGGCATTCAAAAATTACGAGTTGCTGCTGCCGAAGTTAGAGCTTTTGCAGTTTGGGGTAAAAAATATCAACCTCAAATTCAACTTAATAATCGGATTTTTCAGATTAACGATATTATTTCGGTAATTAATGAAGTTGTCTCCCTCGTGACTTCTATGCTGATTTATTGGTTTACGATTCAGATTATTATTTCTGCTCAAGAGTCAGGAACTCCTGGTTTAAATATTGGTACATTTATTGCTTTTAATTCGGCGATGGGTGTGTTTCTTAGTGGCTTAACTTCTTTGAGTAATACTATTACTGATGTTATCGGTATTGTGCCTTTGTGGGAGAGAGCAAAAAGTATTTTAGATGCTCCCATTGAATATAATCCTAATTTGGCTAACCCCGGAAAATTACAAGGTGGTATTTCTGTGGATAATGTCACTTTTAGTTATCATCAAAAGTCTAAGTTAACAACAGAAACTGCCGATAAAAATCTCTCAGAAACTAATGTCACCACCGTACTCCATAATATTAGTTTAGAAGTGAAATCAGGAGAATTTGTTGCTATTGTCGGTCCCTCTGGCAGTGGCAAGTCTACTTTATTCCGTTTATTGTTGGGGTTCGAGCAACCGCAAACCGGAAGCATTTTTTATGATGATAAAAATTTAGCAGAATTAGACTTAGAGGCAGTCAGACAACAATTAGGGGTGGTGCTGCAAAATGGGAAAGTGATGAGAGGCAGTATTTATGAAAATATCAGTAGTGGTGAGTTGGTAAGTCCCCAGGTGGCGTGGGAAACAGCTCAGAAAGCAAGTTTTGCCGATGATATTGAGGAAATGCCTATGGGAATGCACACGGTAGTAAGTGAGGGAGGTAGTAATCTTTCCGGGGGGCAGCGACAACGGTTGTTAATTGCGCGGGCGTTGATATTGGGGCCAAAAATTCTTTTGTTGGATGAGGCCACCAGTGCTTTAGATAATAAAACTCAGGCGATCGTGACTGAGAGTTTAGAGCAGTTGAATGTGACGCGGGTTGTTATTGCTCATCGTTTGAGTAGCATTCGGAATGCCGATGTTATTTATGTCATGTCTCAGGGAAGGGTAGTGCAGAAGGGGAGTTTTGATGAGTTGATGAAAGAAGAGGGGTTGTTTAGAAAATTGGTTAGTCGTCAGTTGGCAAATTAAATTCAAAATTCAAAATTCAAAATTCAAAAGTAAGAATTTTTCAAGTCAAAAGTCAAAAGTCAAAATTCAAAAGTCAGTAGGGTGTGTTAGCGGAACGGAGTGGAGCGTAACGCACCATTCAAAAGTTTGCCGGCCTTACCTAAATAACACGGGAGCATGAAAGCCATCGTCTTTTAAGCGATGGATGAAAGGCTAGGAGTCGGATTTTAATCCGATGTATTTTATTTGACCGAAAAGCCTGGTTAAAGGCCCCCATATTTTAACCGGGGGATGGAAACAACCGAGTCGTTTAGACTAGATAACGCTTTGGTCTTGTGCTATTATTAACCACAATAAATTTTCCAACCCTTTAAAATGCTCACTGTCCAGCAAGTAGTTTTAAAAGTAATTTGAAAACAGAAAACAGAAAAAAAGAGAAAACAGAAAACAACGGAGGATAATGCCAAATAACAACGAAATGTATGCCGACAAGAACTGTATCACTACTCACATAGCAACCAACCCTAATTCCAGCTGCTCCCACCACAAGAATTCCTCCACCACACCCTCGGAGACAGAGACCTTCTCTCCTCTCTCTGATAAAGAATTGGATGGACTCTCTGGCGGCTTGATCAAAAGCCCTGTGCAAGAGCAAGAGCTAATGTTGATGAAACTGAAGAAGGAAATGAATGAGGTTAAGAAATTCGATTATGAAATGGCAAAAATGGAAAGGAAATTAAAGAAAAAATGAAAAAATGTGGCAAAATGTCGCCGACGGCGGGTTGTCACAAACAAAAAATTACCACACTCGATGGTTTTATGCTACCTATCAAAAGCAACCATCAGAGAATAGAAAGCATGAAGTGCCGAAATTATCACCATTTCATTTGATACCACAGCACAGGAGGAGTCAGGAGACAGGAGCCAGTAGGGTGTGTTAGCGGAACGGAGTGGAGCGTAACGCAGCAATACCGGAAATGCTGGTGCGTTACGCTGTCGCTCGCTACACCCCCCACCCTTCTTTTTTATCCCTTTAGATAATAAAACTCAGGCGATCGTTACTGAGAGTTTGGAGCAGTTGAAAAAGACCATAGTATGCAAAAAAAATCATAAATGGAAAAAACACCTACAACTGGAGTAGAGACTAAAAAACTCCCATCTGGCTGCAACACTACCATCTTCTTGCATCTCCACCTTATCTCTTTGTGTTTAGTCTAAACTCCAGCTACATTTGTGGCCAACAATCGGAGATATTGACATTCGCATCGCGCCGTGATACAATCCGACGCATTGAGCTTTAAAACACTCGGACGAAACAAAAAAATGATGGAGAAGATATTTAATAAAGTAAAAACAAGCCCCCGAGACCAAAACCCAAAAACCGCCTGGGTTAATCTTAATCTCCGCAGGGATGCGCCGGGGTATCATGAATTGAACGAGGAGCAGCTAGAGATGGTCTCCGGCGGTACGGGGTGCGGTCAACACCCGGCTTACCATTTATTGTGGTGCCCAATAGGCAACCCTAACACAACCTGGTGTATTGAGTACGGCTCTAGCTCCCCAGAGTGTGCAGGCGCTGTAGCTTGGTGTGAGTGGTGGAGTTCGGTGGGTTGTCCCTAGAGCGAGCGAGGTGGCACCCATCGGGTTGTGTGCTCTGCATTGTATAACATCTCGTAGGGTATGAAGAGACCTTGGCTTGGAAAATTCACTCGCCGGCGGTTTTATGCTCATC